>CAZQVZ010000052.1:6853-20906 GCA_964596895.1 uncultured Myxococcaceae bacterium | reverse complement strand
CTTCAGCGAGCCGAGCCTCTTCAGCGAGCCGAGCCTCTTCAGCGAGCCGAGCCTCTTCAGCGAGCCGAGCCTCCTCCGCCAGCCGCTCCTCCTCGCGGCGCAGCCACTCCGCCCTCGGCAGGCTCTCGATCACCCCCGCCGTGGCCAGCGCCTGGACGAGCCCGCGCCGCTCCTTCGGCACCTCGTCGAAGGTGCGAAACTCGGCCATCTTCGTCAGGAAGGTCAGCTCCGACTCTTCGCGCACCCACCCTGCGCACGCGGAAGGGTCCACGCACCGGTAGACCAGCGGCTCCTCTTCAAACGCCTCGACGTCGAACGCCGCGCGGACCGCCGCCAGTCCCTCCACCCGGAACCGCGCCTGTACTTCGCCGTCCTCGAACTCCGCGTCCTCGCCCTCCAGCGTCACGCGCCGGATGCTGGCCAGGACCTGGGAGGCCGCGACCTCCGCAGGCTGGAGCTGCGCGTCCTCGAGGAAGTCCTCGTCCGGAGTTGCGCCCGCGCCCCGCGCCCACAGCGCGTCGAGCACCCGCGCGCCCAGCGCTCCTTCGGCCAGCAACGCCTGCGCCGCGGTCTGGTGGCCAAAACCCCACCGCGCATCGACGACGTCTCCGCCCTCGAACAGCAACAGCGACCTGCGGCCGCGGGAAGAGATCTGAAGGGTGCCGGTGAACCTGTCCCGGTGTGCTTCGAGGAGCGCGCGTGCGACCGGTGTGGACATTCCGCCCGCACTCTATGCCCCGCCGCCGCCGCCCTCCAATGTGCCGCCACCGAAGGCCACCTGCCGCAGCGCCTCGTACGTGGCGATGCCCACCGCCGTGGACAGGTTCAAGCTCCGCCGCTCGGGGAGCATGGGGATGCCCACGGGCGTCCCGGTCCCGCCTGCCAGCACGCTCGGCAAAAGGCCGGTCGTCTCCGCGCCAAACACCAGGTGGTCCCCCTCCTCGAAGCGGACCTCGAAGAGCGAGCGCCCCGCGCGGGCGGTGAAGAGGAACCTTCGCGCCTGGGGGAACTCGGCCACATACGCCTCGTAGCTCGGGTAGAGCTTGAGGAAGACCTTGTCCCAGTAGTCGAGCCCCGCCCGCTTGAGCTCCCGGTCACCTATGGAGAACCCCAGAGGCTCCACCAGGATGAGCCGCGCGCCGGTCACCGCGCACAGCCGCGCCACGTTGCCCGTGTTGGGCGGAATCTGGGGGGCCACCAGCACCAGGTGCAGCGGCCGGACGAGAGCGGGGAGCATGGTGTAGGTTCAGCCCGTGGCCTTCCGCGTCACCAACCGCACCCGGCAGAAGATCCTCGGCGAAGAGGTGGCGCAGGCGCGCGGCTTCAAGGACCGGTTCGTGGGGCTCATGGGCCGCCGGGACCTGCCCATGGGACACGGCCTGCTCATCATCCCCTGCAACTCCATCCACACCTTCTTCATGCGCATCGCCATCGACGTGGCGTTCCTCGACCGGGACCTTCGCGTCGTCCGCGTCTACCAGGCCCTGCCTCCCTGGCGGGCCACGCCCGTATACTTCAAGGCCCGCTCGGTGCTCGAGCTTCCAGCCGGTGTCCTGGCGGCCAGCGGTACGGTAGAAGGCGACGAGCTGGCCATCGAAGACCGCAGCGCCCCTGTGCTAGTTTCCTGAAGCCCCACCACCCCGCCTCGGACCACCAAGCATGCGGATAGATGTCGCCGGCAACACCCACGTCGGGATGAAGCGCAACCACAACGAGGACAACTTCCTCGTCCTGCCCGATGAGCACCTGTTCATCGTGGCAGATGGCATGGGCGGCCACTCGTCCGGGGAGATCGCCTCCCAGATCGCCGTGGAGGAGTTGGCGGAGTTCTTCCGCATGACCTCCCGCGACCAGGACTGCACCTGGCCGTACAAGATGGACAAGGCGAAGAACTACGACGAGAACCGGCTGCAGACCGGCATCAAGCTCGCCAACGTCCGCATCTTCGAGAAGGCCAGCGCGGACGCGAAGTACCGCGGCATGGGCACCACCATCGCCTCGGTGTACTTCAACAACAACGTGGCCTACGCCGGGCACGTGGGCGACTCGCGCGTGTACTGCTTCCGCGACGGCGTCCTGCGCCAGGTCACGGAAGACCACTCCCTGCTCAACGACTACCTCAAGGCCAAGAAGCTCACGCCGGAGGAGATCGAGGCCTTCCCGCACAAGAACGTCATCGTCCGGGCGCTCGGCATGAAGGACACGGTGCAGGTGGACGTGGTCCGCGTCGAAGCCAGGCCCGGGGACATCTTCCTCGTCTGTTCGGACGGGCTGTCCGGCATGGTGACGGATCAGCAGATGCAAGAGACCCTGGCCCGGACCCCGGACCTGGAGGCCGCCGTCTCCCAGCTCATCGATCAGGCCAACGCCGCGGGCGGGAACGACAACGTCACCTGCATCCTCGCCCGCTACGCGGTGAACTGAAGCCTCAGGCCTCCGGCTCCTTCTTGCCCCGCTTCTTCGGCAGCGGCGCCGCGTGCGGCTTCGAGCCCAACAGCCGCTCGTAGGACTCCGGGCTGTCGATGGCCACCAGCACCCCCGGGTCCCGCGTGGTCACCCGGCGCAGCTCCAGCTTGTGCGGCAGCGAGTTCAGGCTCACCGAGTCATCCATCTGCAGGACCCGCTCCGCCGTGTCCCGGCTGAGCACCAGCGGCGTCCCCGGCGCCCCTTCGAAGTCCGGCACCACGCCCAGGCCGCCGTCCGCATCCATGCTCTTGAGCAGCTTGTCCACCGTAGAGGAGCGCACCGCCGGCTTCTCCACCGAATGGATGACCACCGCGTCCGCGCCCTCGTCCAGAGCGGCCCGGATGCCGGCCTTCAGCCCGTCGTTGGGCGCGCCTTCGACCAGCCACGCGTCCGGGTGCTGCGCCCGGATGTCGTCTGCGCCAGCGCGGATGACGCCGAGCGACGAACACCCCGCCTTCTGGAACGTGGACGAGAGCCAGCGCAAAAAGCTCCGCCCCTTCTCGTACTCGAGGTTCGCTTCAGGGCACCCGACCTTGATTCCGTCCCCCGTCGCGAGGATCACCGCCACCGCCTTCATACGCAGTTCCTCCTGATGACGAACAGGCGTCCGCCGTCCCCCGAACGTAGGGAGGCGAGAGGGCAGGCGGAAGCGGTGCCCGTTCGCCTTCAGACGGAGCCGGGCGGACCCGCGGGGATGCGGTGTTCACCAGCGGCGATCACGTCCTCGCAGACCTCCCCATCTCGAAGGTGGGTGCCCTCGAGGACGGCCGCGCGCGCCAGCCGGGCTCCTCTCCCCACCTGCGCGTCTGCGCCCACGTAGACCGCGGACGCGACCCTGGCCTCCCGCTCCAGCACCGCCCCGCGGTCGATGAACGCGGGCCCGGCGATGACACCCTCCACCTTCGCCTCCGGGTGGCGCCAGTTGAGCCCGTCCCGCCGTGCGTGGGCGAACGGAGAGGCGCCGGGGAACGCAGAGAGCGGCACCTGCCCGAAGAGCAGCTCCGTCTGCGCCTGCAGGTAGCGCTGCGGGGTCCCCACGTCCGACCAGTAGCCCTGCACCCGGTGGCCACGGACGGTGAGCCCCTGCTCCATCATCCGCACGTACACGCCACGGTTGATGTCCTCCTCCCCGTCCGGGTTCATGAAGTCGAAGACCGCGGGGCTCATCACGTGGACGCCGGTGAAGTGCCACGGCGACAGGCGCTCGCCGCCCGGGCCGTGACCGGCGATGCGGCGGACGCGAAAGCTGGCATCCACCTCCACCGCCGCGAACCTCTCACCTTCGGGCATGGGCAACAGCACCATGGTCGCCGCGGCCCCGCTCTCCTTGTGTCCGCGCACCACCGGCTGCAGGTCCACCGCGAAGAGCACATCGCCGTTCATCACCAGGAAGTGGTCGTCCTCGAGGAAGCGCCGAAGGCCCCGAATCCCGCCGCCGGTTCCCTGGATCACCCCTTCGTGCGAGAGCGTCAAGGGCAGCCCCGCCCGCGCGCACTCCGCTTCCGCGCACGCGCGCATCGCTTCCGGCAGGTGGTGGGTGTTGATGCCCACCGCCGTCACCCCCGCCGCCTTCAGCACCGCGAGGTTGTAGCGGAACAGGGGCTGGCCCAGCAGCGGGATGGCCGGCTTCGGCCACGTCTCGGTGAGCGGGCGCAGCCGCGTGCCCAGCCCGGCGCAGAGGATCATCGCCCTCATCGCAGCTCGGGCACGTAGCGGGTGATGATCTCCCGGAGGGGGGAGAGCTCCGGCTGCGCGTCCAACGCCGTCTTCACGTAGCGCAAGGACGCGGGGATGGACACGAGGAACCCCGGGTTGCCCTTCACCCGGTGGATGTACTCGAACCTGCCGGCGTCCTTGAGCTTGCGCTGCACGGTGAGCAGGTCGAAGAAGCGCTTGAACGCGCCCGCATCGATGCGCTCGTCGTGCTTCTCGGCGAACCGGGAGATGTACCGGTCCAGCATCCCGTCCACGAAGGACCGGTCCAACTCCACATACGAGTCCCGCAGGAGCGCCACCAGGTCGTACTGGCGGGGGCCCTGCAGCGCGTCCTGGAAGTCGATGACCACCAGCTCGCCGTCCTTCACCATGATGTTGCGGCTCTGGTAGTCGCGGTGGGTGAACCCGCGCGGCGCGCCGGCGAGCGTCCTCGAGATCTCCCGGAAGTGGCGGTCCAGCTCCCCGCGCTCCGCCGCCGTGGGCGTCTTGCCGCTCCAGGCCTCGAGCCCCCACTCGCGGAAGTGGTGCAGCTCCCAGTCGTAGAGGTCCTCGTCGAAGGCGCGGGTGAACGCGAGACAGGACGCATCCGGCGAGCGCTCGGCGCGCATGCGCAAGTCCGCGAGCAGGTCCACCGCCCGGCCGTACATGGACGTCTGCGAGTCCGGCTGCAGGGCCGCCTCGAAGGTCACGTCCCCGAGGTCCTCCAGCACCATCATCCCGGCGGGCTCGTCGTAGTGGAGGATGCGCGGGACCCGGACGCCGAGCTTCGTGAGGTAGCGGTGCACGTTCACGAACGGCAGCTCGGTGGGCGCCTCTCCCTTGGAGGCCTCTTCGCTCTTCGTGGCCGCGCCCGGCGGCATCACCATCACCACCTGCGCCCCTGCCCCTTCGCCCACCCGGTAGTAGGAGCGGTTGGAGGCGTCTCCCTTGAGCTTCTTCACCGGCCAGGTGGAGGTGTCCTTCGAGGTGGCGCGGCTCACCTGCTCACGCAGGGCAGATTCGGGGTCCATGAAGCGGTCGTCTCTTTCGGGGTGAGGGGTGCGAAGGGGGCTAGCCCAGGTCACGCCGCAGCGGCAGCAGCTCGTAAGGCAGGGCGACGAGGGTCTTGAAGCGGTGAACGCGGTCCGGCACCGCGCGCATCGAGGCGTGGGTGAACCCGCGGCTGGTGGTGATGACGATGACCGGCTGCCCCGCGTCGTCCACGCCGGGGCCGATGCGGTGGATGCCGCGGACGCCGAAGAGCAGCCGGATGGCCTCCTCCACCGCCTCCGCCAGCTCCGGATCGTCGTCCTCTTCGGTGCGGCCGTCGTCCCTTCCCTCTTCGCGGAAGTACACGCCCGGCTCCCTGGCGCTGTTGAGGACGTGGATGGCCCCGCCGCCCAGCCGCGGCGGGGGCGTGGGCGCAATGGGCATCCCGCCCAGCGGCGGCGCGGTCATCACCGGTCTGGCGGAGGCGCCCGTCGCGCGCTCGAACCCGTCGAAGCCGCTCTCGCCCGCGCGGCCTCCTCCCAGTGCCTGCGTGCGGGCATTGCCAGCCTGCCGCGCGGCGGCTCCTCTCGCCTGCGGGGCAACGTTCTGTCCGGGCGGCCTGCGCCCCGGCCTCTCTCCATCCGGCTTCGCCTGGACCCGCTGCTTGCGCGCGCGGTGCTCTTCGGCCCGCTGCTTGTCCTCTCGCTCGGTGTGCGGGTCTTCGTACTGCAGCTCCGCGCCGAGGACGCGCCGGTCTTCGCGCAGCTCCCGCTCCCGCGCGAGCGACTCGCCGAGCGTCGGGGTCCCATCCCCGCCGAGCAGCCCTGCCTCCGCTGACTCGGACGCCCGCGCACCCGCATCCTGGGCGCGGAGCTGACTGGACGACCGGGTCCTCGGCGGCTTTGGCGCCGGGGGCTTTGAGGACGAAATCTTCGCCACGGGTTGTGGGGTATCCTACCCGCCTCCATGAGAATCGACTACGGACGGTTCGACTACGGGCGCTGCCCCTGCACGGGGCAGTACGAGAACCGGTTCGTGGAGGTGCGGATGACGGTCAGCGCCCGGGTGGTCGTCCTCACCAACATCCCACAAGGCGCATGCCCCATGTGCGGCTCGCGGGTATACAAGGCCGAGGTGCTCGAGCGCATCGAGTCCCTGATGAAGGCGGAGCGCTTCGAGAAGCGCACCTAGCCAGGAGCAACACCAGACATGAAGGTCTTCGAGAACATCCTCCAGGCGGTGGGGAACACCCCGCTCGTCAAGCTCAACAAGCTGGTCGGCCCGGACGACGCCACGGTGCTCGTGAAGTGCGAGTTCATGAACCCCGGCGGCGCCATCAAGGACCGGATGGCCATCTACATCCTGGAGAAGGCCGTCCGGGAGGGCGCGCTCAAGCCGGGCGGGCTCATCGTCGAGAACACGTCCGGCAACACCGGGATGGGCGTGGCGCTGTGGGCCGCGGTGAAGGGCTACAAGTGCGTCTTCACCATGCCGGACAAGATGAGCATGGAGAAGGTGAACCGGCTCAAGGCGCTCGGCGCCCAGGTGGTGGTGACCCCCACCAACGTCCCCGCGGAGAGCCCCCAGAGCTACTACGAGACCGCCAAGCGCATCGCCCGCGAAACGCCGGGCAGCTTCTACCTGAACCAGTACCACAACCCCGACAACATCGACGCGCACTACAAGGGCACCGGCCCGGAGATCTGGGCGCAGACCGAAGGTCGGTTCGACGCCTTCGTGGCCGGCCTCGGGACCGGCGGCACCATGAGCGGCGCCGGCAAGTTCTTCAAGGAGCAGAACAAGGCCATCCAGAACGTGGGCGTGGACCCGGTGGGCTCCGTCTACGAAGGCTGGTTCCGCACCGGCAAGCTCCCCGAGCCGCACGTCTACAAGGTCGAAGGCATCGGCGAGGACATGCTCTGCCGCGCCATGGACTTCTCGGTGCTGGACGACGTTCGCCAGGTGGATGACCGGCAGTCGTTCCTCGCCGCCCGGCGGCTCGCGCGCGAAGAGGGGATCTTCGCCGGCGGCTCGTCCGGCTCCGCGGTGCACGTGGCGGTGCAGGTGGCGAAGGAGCTGGGCAAGGGCAAGACCGTGGTCACCGTGCTCCCGGACTCCGGCAACAGCTACATCTCGAAGTTCTATTCAGACGAATGGATGCGGGACAACGGCTTCGTCATGGAGGAGAAGCCGGGCCAGGGCACCGTGCGAGACGTGCTCGGCACCAAGAAGCTGGAGCTCGTCACCACCAGGCAGGGCGAGAAGATCGGCTCGGTGGTGGAGCAGATGAAGCGCCACGGCATCAGCCAGATGCCGGTCACCGGTGAAGGCGGCCGCGCGGTGGGGATGATCCACGAGTACGACCTGCTCAACGCGGTGGCCTCCGGCGCCCACAAGCAGTCCGACGTGATTGACCGGATCGTCTCGCCCATGCAGGGCGTGGTCTCCCCCGGCGCCTCCGTCCAGCGCCTGCGCGAGGTCTTCGCCCAGGACAACGTGGCGGTGGTGAAGGACGGCGAGAAGGTGATCGGCATCGTCACCAAGATCGACCTCATCGAGTACCTCGCCGAGCGGATCTAGACGAGCCGCTGGAGGCGGCGGTCAGCTCAGCAGGACCAGGGCCAACACCGCCGTCGCCCCACCCAGCAGGGCCGCCACCACCCACGTGGTGGCGGACTGGGCATTCTCTTCAGCCGCGGCGAAGTGCTCGAACAGGGCCGGGGAGTCCTTCGCGCACCGCCACCCGGTGCCGTCGTCCACCAGGTCCAGCGGCTTCAACTGGCCGGCCCTCACCATCAGGAGGAGCTCCTGCGGCAGGGCCTCCCCCTCCTCCGCCACGTCCACGGCCTGCGGCATCCCCACCAGGTCGTCCACCACGTTGGGCGAGCTGTCCTCCCAGCTTCCGTGGCTGCCCCGGCGCGTGAGGTGGAAGATCACCGGGTGGTGCTCGCGGAAGGTCTCCTGGGCCTTGGCCGTGGCCTGCTGCCGGGCCCGCGCGTCCTCGACGTAGGCCTGTGGGTCCTCGCGAGCCGACAGGATCCGGTAGCGCAGCTTCACGCCGCCAGCCCGGGCTTCGGCGCCAGGGCCCGCGACAGCGCGAGGTAGAGCGCGCCTGCTACGAGGAACCCGTTGAACCACGCGTATGAGTACCAGGTGGAGAGGAAGCCCGGCACCGACGCCGCCAGCGCGCTCCCGGGGAACGCGGTGGCGATGAAGCCCGGCAGGTTGGTGGCCACCGCGACGGCCAGCGCCGCCAGCGCCACCGGGTTGAAGCCGCTCGCGTACTCGTAGATCCCGCCGCGCCGGTAGAGGTCCTCCACCACCAGCTGCCGCCGTCGCAGCAGGTAGTAGTCGGCGATCATGATGCCGCCCACCGGCCCCAGCAGCGCCGAATAGCCGATGAGCCACGTGAAGATGTACCCGTCCGAGGACTCGATGAGCTTCCACGGCAGGATGAACGCGCCAATGCACGCGGTGATGACCCCGCCGGTCTTGAAGCTGATCTTCGACGGCGCCACGTTCGCGAAGTCGTTCGCCGGGGAGACCACGTTGGCGGCGAGGTTGGTGGAGAGCGTGGCGATGGAGAGCGCCAGCATCGCCAACAGCGTCACCAGGGGGCCCCCCACGCGCCCCAGCAGCGTCACCGGATCCCAGATCACCTCCCCGAAGATGACCGTGGTAGCAGAGGTCACCGCCACGCCGATGAACGAGAACAGCACCATCGTCCCTGGCAGCCCCAGGGCCTGACCCACGATCTGATCCCGCTGCGAGCGGGCGAAGCGCGTGAAGTCCGGGATGTTGAGCGACAAGGTGGCCCAGAACCCGACCATCGCGGTCAGCCCCGGCACGAACACCGAGAGGAACCTCCCTTCGGGGATGCTCGAGCCCTGCGACAGCATGGGCCCGAAGCCATCCGCCTTCACGAATGCCCAGCCCAGGAGCAGCAGGCCCACGAGGATCAGGAACGGCGCCGCGTACATCTCGAGGAACTTGATGCTCTCGGTCCCCCTGAGGATGAAGACGAGGTTCACCGCCCAGAAGGCCGCGAAGCCCAGGAACTCGCCCGGCTGGATCCCCAGCGCGGCCTTGAAGCCGTCGGAGGCGAGGACCTCGCCCAGGCCCGGCGCCATGGCCACCGTGAGCTGCCACAGGGCCAGCCCGCCGAACCAGGTCTGGATGCCGAACCAGCCGCACGCCACCAAAGCGCGCAACAGCGCCGGCACGTTGGAGCCGAGCACCCCGAAGGACGCCCGCAGGAACACCGGGAAGGGGATGCCGTACTTCGTGCCCGCATGCGCGTTGAGCACGATGGGGACCAGGACGATCAGGTTGCCCAGCCCCACGCACAGGAGCGCCTGCCACCACGCCATCCCCTGATCGATGAGGGAGGACGCCATCATGTAGGTCGGGATGCAGACCGCCATCCCCACCCACAGGCTCGCGTAGTGCCCCGTGCGCCACGTGCGGGCCTCGGGCCTGGTCGGGGCGAGATCGTCGTTGATGAGCGACATGGCGGGCTACCCCACCTTCGTGCGTGCCTTCGCCTTCGCCTGCGCCGTCGCCTCCAGGCCGCCGGGGATGAAGTCCGTCCCCTTCACCACCCGGTCGTTCCAGGTCTCCTTCCCCTTCCCCGAAGGCAGCTCCTTCATGGAGATGGTCCCCGGCACCGGGCACACCAGTTGGCAGAGGTTGCAGCCGATGCACTCGTCCGGGTCCACGTACGGCACCCGCGCGCCTTCGGTCCCTGCCTTCGCGGTGACCACCCGGTTGGGGATCTCCTTCGGCATGTAGACGTGACCGGCCGCGCGTGACTCCGCTTCGGTGCGGCCCGGGATGTGGATGCACTGGTGCGCGCCATCCATGCAGGCCACGTAGCAGAGCTGGCAGCCGATGCATTTGTCCTCGTCGATGTCCGCGACCACCCGGTAGGACAGGTCCAGATCGCCCCAGTCCTTGTAGCCAGGCACCGCCAGCCCGCGCAGCTCCGACACCGAGGACATCCCCTTCTCGTCGAGGAAGTCGGAGAGCCCTTCGATCATGTCCTCCACGATCCGGTAGCCGTAGTGCATCACCGCGGTGCACACCTGCACGCTCGTCGCCCCGAGCGCGATGAACTCCGCCGCGTCCCGCCAGTTGGAGATGCCGCCGATGCCCGAGTACGCGAGCTTGCGGCAGTCCGGGTGCCTCGTGAGCTGGCTCATCAAGTGAAGGGCGATGGGCTTCACCGCCGGGCCGCAGTAGCCGCCATTCGAAGACCCGTCGCCCACGCGCGGGAGCGGGATCATCCGGTCCAGGTCCACGCCCATGATCGACTTGATGGTGTTGATGAGCGAGAGCGCCGGCGCCCCCGCGCGGAACGCCGCCTCCCCTGCCTCGGTGATGTCCCCCACGTTGGGCGTGAGCTTCACGATCACCGGGGTCTGGGCGTACTCCATGACCCAGCGGACGATCTCCTCCAGCACCTTCGGCTCAGATCCCACCGCCGAGCCCATGCCTCGCTCGCACATCCCATGGGGACAGCCGAAGTTCAGCTCCAGCCCGTCCGCACCCGCGTCCTCCGCCTTGCGGATGAGCTCCGCCCACTCCTCCTTCGTCTCCACCATCAGGGAGGCGATGACGGTGTGCTTCGGGTAGCGCCGCTTCACCTCGCGGATCTCCCGGAGGTTCACCTCCAGCGGCCGGTCGGTGATGAGCTCGATGTTGTTGAGCCCCATCAGCTTCGTGTTGCCGTAGTCGATGCCGCCGAAGCGGCTGGAGACGTTCTGGATGGGGTTGCCCAGGGTCTTCCACACCGCGCCGCCCCAGCCGGCGTCGAAGGCGCGCATGATCTGATCGCCGGTGTTGGTGGGCGGCGCGGACGCCAGCCAGAACGGGTTGGGGCTCTTGATGCCGCAGAAGTCGATAGACAGGTCCGCCATCTCTAGTTGCTCCCCTGCGTGTTGAGGCCCATGAGCTGCTGGTGGATGTCGGAGGCGGCCTTCTTCGCCTCCGCCGCGGCGTTCACCACCTCCTTGCCGCCGTTGACGCAGTCCCCGCCGCTCCACACCCTGGCGTTGCCGGTCCGGTGGGTCTCCGGGTCCACCACCACCCGCCCCTTGGCGTCCACCTGCACCCCGCCGAAGGCCAGCGCCACCTGCGTGGCCCGGCTCTGGCCAATGGCCACCGCCACCAGATCCGCGGGCAGCTCGTCGGTCTCGCCCGGGATGGGCTGCCCCTCTTTCGTCACCGCGAACTTCACGGCGGTCACCTGGCCCCGTGCATCTCGCAGGATCGCCAGCGGTTGGCGGTTCTCGAGGAGCCGCACGCCGTCCGCGCGCGCGCTGTCCAGCTCGTGCGCGTAGCCGCTCATCTGCTGTTCGCCGCGTCGGTAGACCATGTCCACCTGCACGCCGAGCAGCGCCAGCTCATGGGCGATGTCCAGGGCGGTGTTCCCACCGCCAATGACCACCGCGCGCTTCGCACCGCCCAGGGTGAGCCCCGGCTGCGCCTTGATCCTTTCGATGAGGTCCACCGCCCCCCACACACCGGGGCCCTCTTCGCCTTCCACGCCCAGCCGCGAGTCCGCGCCCAGCCCCAGGCCCAGGAACACCGCGTCGTAGTCCTTCAGCAGTTGGGCTGCGGAGACCTGGTGGGGTGAGGCGGGGGCGCCCTCCACCACCTCGATGCCGCACTGCAACTCGATGCGGCCCGGGGCGAGCTGGAGGATCCACTCCACCTCCCGGAGCGCGTCCGTCCCCTTCATCTTGTAGGGGGCGATGCCGAGCGTGTTCAGCCCGCCGGGGATGCCCTTGCGCTCGAGGATCACGCAGCGGTGCCCCTCCAGCGCCAGGAGCCCCGCCGCGGCGATGGACGCCGGGCCCGAGCCCACCAGCACCACCCTCTTGCCGGTCTCGGGCTTCGGCTCGAAGAGGCGCGGGGACTTCGCCAGCGCCGTCTCCACCGCGTACCGCTGCAGCCGGCCAATGTGGATGGGCTCCCGCTCCCACTGGTTGTAGACGCACGCGCCCGCGCAGAGCACCTCCACCGGACAGGCCTGCGCGCAGGTGGCGCCGAGGATGTTCGCGGAGAGGATGGTGCGCGCGGCGCCGCGGACATTCCCGGTGGCGATCTTCCGGATGAAGCTGGGGATGTCTATCTCGGTGGGGCACGCCTGGATGCACGGCGCGTCCACGCAGTACAGGCAGCGGTTCGCTTCTGCCTGCGCCTCCGGCGCGTCGTACGGCGGCTTCTTGTCTTCGAACTGCTCCTCGAGGCGCCCCGGTGGCAGCACCACCCGCTCGGTCAACCGCCTCATCCCACCCCCATCGCCGCGAAGGACTCGTCGAGCAGCTTCAGCGCGTCCTCGATGTCCGCCTTCCCCACGTTCAGCGCGGGGGCGATCCGCACCGTGTTCGCGTAGAGCCCCCCCTTGCCGATGAGCAGGTTGCGCTTCTTCGTCTCCTCGAAGAGCTGCGCGGTCGCCTTCGGATTCGGCGTCCGGTCCCGGATGGTCTCGTCCACCACCAACTCCAGCGCCTGCATCAGCCCCATGCCCCGGACATCGCCGATGGTCTTCGGGTACTTCTTCTGCAGCCCTTCGAGCCCGGCGCGCAGTTCGGCGCCCCGCGCTGCTGCGTTCTCCACCAGCTTGTGCTCGGTGATCTCATCCAGCACCGCCGAGGCCGCCGCGCAGGAGACCGGGTTGCCTCCGAACGTGGAGATGGTCGCCGCCTTGAAGGATTCGGCGATGGCCGGCGTGCACAGCGTCATCGCCAGCGGGTACCCGTTCGCGATGCCCTTGGCCCCGGTCATGATGTCCGGCTCCACGTTGTACTGCTCGGCGCCCCACATCTTTCCGGTGCGCCCGAAGCCGGTCTGCACCTCGTCGATGATCATCACCCCGCCGTGGCGGCGGACGATCTCGGCGGCGATCTCGAAGTACTCCTTCGGAGGGGTGATGAAGCCCCCCACTCCCTGGATGGGCTCCGCCAGCATTCCGGCGATGCGGCCGGTGGTGGTGGTCTTGATCAGCTCCTCGAGATCCTTCGCGCAAGCGATGCCGCAGGTCCCCGGCTCCAGCTTCAACGGGCAGCGGTAGCAGTACGGCGACAGCCCGTGCTTGATGCCCGCTATCTGCGTGGGCACCGCCCGATAGTTCGAGTGCGCCGTCAACGACTGCGCCAGCATGGACCGGCCGGAGTACCCGTGCCGCAAGGCGATCAACTCCGTGGTGCCCGTGTGCACCTGCGCCAGCGCCACCGCGGTCTCGTCCGCTTCGGTTCCGGAGGCGGTGAAGAAGGCCTTCTTCAAATTCCCCGGCGCCACCTGCACCAGCTTCTCCGCCAGCTCCACCATCGGGACCGTCGGGTAGAGCGTGGACACGTGCGAGAGCCGCTGCACCTGCTTCATCACCGCGGCGTTCACCCGGGCGTTGTTGTGGCCGACGCTGACCGTGAGGATTCCCCCGAAGAAGTTCAGGTATTCCTTCCCGTCCAGGTCCCTCACCCGCGAGCCCTGGCCGTCCGTCAGCACCACCGACTCCGCGTAGTAGTTCGCGACCGCCGGGAGCATGAACTCGCGGTGCTTCGCCCTTACCTGCTCCGACGTCAGCTGTGGCGACACGTCCGTCTCTCTCCTCAAGCGGTACTCCTGATGTGAGCGGGAAGATTCGTTCATAGGCGATTCGGCGTTGCGGGGTCAAAACGCCCGGCCCGGCCCACGGAGCGCGTCCTTGTGCAAGCTGGCGCACGTGTGCTGCGGCGGCTGAAGCCGGGCAGGCTTTGCCTTCGCGCGGCGTCGCAACGGGCACCGCACCGTCAGCGGCCCCGTCGACGGCCGCGGGCAGCCCTGGCGCCCGTCCCCGGCGTTCCGTCGCGGCCGTCAACGGCTGCAGGCCGGCAGCCCTTGCCCTCGTCCCCGGCGT
>CAZQVZ010000052.1:0-6753 GCA_964596895.1 uncultured Myxococcaceae bacterium | reverse complement strand
CCGTCGCGGCCGTCAACGGCTGCAGGTATGGGGGACAGTGGTTTCGGCTGAGCCTGAGTGCGGGCAGCGCCGCAGAGCTCGCGGTCTCGGCGGCTCTGGGTTACCCGTGCCCGCTTCCGCCTCCGCCTCGGCGTCCGCGTCCTGCTCCCCGAATGTCACTGCAGTCCACGGATGCGACCGTATGGCGTCTCCTGAGGCCCCATTAGGGTGCATCCGGGGACTGCAGTGACATCCGTCGCGTCAGATGCGGCTGCTATTCCTGCTCGCGGTGGTGGTGGTGGTGCTGGTGGCGGGGGAGGGGGTGGGACGGGTGAAGGTCAAGCTGAGAGAACAGCTGCGCTCCGCGCGCGCTCTCGCGGCACAGCAAGCGGGGCTCCTCAGCCAGGCGCAGCTCAAGAACCACGGGCTGAACGGGAAGGGCATTTCTCGCCTGACCGAGCGCGGCAACCTCGTCCGGGTTCTGAAGGGGGTCTATCGACTCCCCGACGCGCGCGAACATCCGGACCGCTCAGCCATGGCCATCTGCCTCTGGGGAGAGGACGTGGTGGTGAGCCACCGAAGCGCAGCCCAACTTCTCAAGCTGGACCTGGGACCCGTCTCATCTTCGGGGCAGGTGGATGTCACCCGCTTTTCCGACGGCTACGCCCCCAGCGGCTACGCGGTCCGACGAACCGAACGGATGGAACCGTTCGACATTCTTCGCCGAGGCCCTCTGCGCTTCACCCAGCCGCTCCGAACCCTTCTGGATCTCGCGGACGAAGAGTCGGAGGAGATCCTGGGCAACGCGTTCGAGTCTGCCTGGAACCAGTGCCTCGTGTCCCCCGGCCGCGTGCGTCGGTATCTGGAGCGGCTTCAAGAGCTGCCCGGGCGACCGCCGAACGGCACGACCGCCCTGCGCGCCTGGTGCGACGGTGCCGAGAAGCGGGAACGCGCCATGCAGAGCCCGCTGGAGGTCCGGTACTGGCTCGCCGGTCGGGCGGCGGAATTGCCCCCGTCCCGAGTGCAGTACCCCTTCCGCGACGACGCCGGCCAGCTGGCTCCAGACTTCGCCTACGAGAAGCAGCGGGTGATCGTGGAGCCGCGAGGCGTCAGCGCTCATGCCAGCCCGAAGAAGCTGCGGGAGAACGCCCGACGAGACGCACGTCTGGCCGCCGCGGGTTGGCTGGTGCTGGTCGTCACCTGGGAGATGTTGGAGCCGCCGCGGGTCCAGCGGACCATGGAGCAGGTGAAGCAAACGCTCCTGGCGCGAAGCCACCTGCGGCCTTCGCCTCCCGAATACGACCCGCCCATCGGTGCTCGACCAGCAGCGGGCGCGCGACGCATTGCCTGACACGGCCTGCTGTGGCGAGTTGAGGGCTCTCGCGGATGAAGGTGGCGTCCCGGTCGGGAGCCGGCACGGCCAACCCAGAGCCCGCCGAAGATCCGGGCGCTGCTGCCCTGCCCGCACACCGGCTGGACCGAATCCACTTGTCCCCCTCACCTGAGCAGTCGGGCGCGTCGGTTGAGTCGATCACGTCGGTCGCGTCCATCACGTCGGTCGCGCCCGTCCGGCCGCTTGCACCGTCGCACTGAACGGGCCGAACGCCTCAGCCGGACCGCCGCGCCCGTCGCCCCGTCCGTCAGCTCCTCGTAGACCGCCTCAGGTAGCGCCCGGCGCCCGGCTTCCCCGTGAACTTCCCGCCGTCGACGACCACGTTGCCGCGAGAGATGACGACGTCCGAAGATCCCTTGGTGGTCCGGCCCTCATACGGCTGGTAGTCCGCGCGGCTGTGGTGCGTCTTCGCGCTCCAGGTGGTGGAGCCATTGGGGTCAAAGACCACCAGGTCCGCGTCCGAACCCGGCGCCACGGTCCCCTTCTTCGGGAACATGCCGAAGATCTTCGCCGGGGCCGTAGAGGTGATCTCCACCCACCGGTTCAAGGTGATGTTCCCCGCAGCGACGCCGCCGTCATAGAGCAGGCTCATCCGCGTCTCTACGCCGGGCGCGCCATTGGGAATCTTGGAGAAGTCGTCCTTCCCCAGCTGCTTCTGGTCCTTCATGCAGAAGGGACAGTGGTCGGTGGCCACCAGCTGCAGGTCGTTGTTGCGCAGCCCGCGCCAGAGGTCCTGCTGCTTCTCCTTCGCGCGCAAAGGCGGGCTCATCACGTACTTCGCGCCATCGAAGCCCGGCTCTTCGTAGTTGTCGTAGGAGAGGAACAGGTACTGCGGACAGGTCTCCGCGAACGCCGGGAGCCCACGGTCGCGGGCTTCGGCCACCTTCTCCAGCGCCTCCGCAGCAGAGAGGTGGACGATGTAGACCGGAACATCCGCCATCTCCGCGAGGCAGATGGCCCGGTGGGTGGCCTCCGCTTCGGCGCGGGCGGGGCGGGTCAGGGCGTGCCACTTCGGCGCGGTGTGACCCTTCGCCAGCGCCTGCTGCGTGAGCACCTCGATGACGCCCCCGTTCTCCGCGTGCATGCAGATGGTGGCCCCAATCTCCCCAGACCTCTGCATGGCCGCGAAGATGGAGGCGTCATCCAGCATGAACACCCCGGGATATGCCATGAACAGCTTGAAGGAGGTGACCCCCTCCCGGACCATGGCCGCCATCTCGTCGGACAGGGGCTTGTTGAACTCCCGCATGATCATGTGGAAGCCGTAGTCGATGGCGGCCTTGCCTTCGGCCTTGCCCATCCACGTCTCCCACGCCTGCCGCAGCGAAGACCCGCGCTCCTGGATGGCGAAGTCCACGATGGTGGTGGTCCCGCCGCACGCCGCGGCGACGGTCCCGGACTCGAAGTCATCCGCGGACGTGGAGCCGCCAAACGGCATGTCCATGTGCGTGTGCACGTCGATGCCGCCGGGGAGCACGTACTTCCCCTTCGCGTCGATGATCCGGTCCGCCGGCACGTCCAGCTCGGTGCCGACCGTCTTGATGATCTCCCCCTCGATGAACACGTCCCCGACGTACTGGTCCGTCGCGGTGAGGATGGTGCCGCCCTTGATGAGCAGGGTCTTCTGGTTCGCCATGTGCGTTCGTCCCCTTACGGAAGCTGCTTGACCATGTCGTCGTAGGTCTCGGGGCGGCGGTCCCGGTAGAACTGCCAGGTCCTCCGCACCTCTTCGATCAGATCCAGATCCATCTCGGTGGTGATGAGCTCGTCCTTGTCCTCGCTGGCCACCTCGAGGAACTTGCCGCGCGGGTCCACGAAGTAGCTCGTCCCGTAGAACCTGCCGATGTTCCACGGCCCTTCGGTGCCCACCCGGTTGGAGGCGGCCACGAAGTACCCGTTGGCCACCGCGTGCGCCGGCTGCTCCAGCTTCCACAGGTGCTGGGAGAGGCCCGCCACCGTCGCGGACGGGTTGAAGACGATCTCCGCGCCGTTCAGCCCCAGCAGGCGCGCGCCTTCGGGGAAGTGGCGGTCGTAGCAGATGTACACGCCCACCTTCGCGTAGCGCGTCTGGAACACCGGGTAGCCGAGGTTGCCTGGCTTGAAGAAGAACTTCTCCCAGAACCCGTTGGTCTGCGGGATGTGGTTCTTGCGGTACTTGCCGAGGTACGTCCCGTCCGCGTCCACCACCGCCGCGGTGTTGTAATAGACGCCCGCCATGGCCCGCTCGTAGACGGGGATGACCAGGGCCATCTGGTACTTCTTCGCGTACCCGGAGAGCTTCTCCACCGTCGGCCCCGGCACCTCTTCAGCGATGTCGCACCACTTCGGATCCTGCGACGGGCAGAAGTAGGGCCCGTTGAAGACCTCCTGCAGCCCGAGGATCTGCACGCCCTGCTTCCCCGCCTCCTCGATGTACGGCAGGTGCTTCTCGAACATCGCCTCCCGGATGGTGTCGATACTCGCGCCGGGATCGTTGACCGGGTTCGAGCACTGAATCAGACCGCCGATGACCTTCCGTGCCATCCATCACCTCCGGTGGGGAGTTCGCCTGCTCGTTGGGGAAGCAACGGAGATAGCTGAACCGCGCCGCCCAGGTCAAAACGCCACCCTCCCTCCCCGCCGCGGGCCACGCCCCTCACTCGGCGGGCGGAATACTTAATCATTCACTTGACCTTGGCGGCCCGCGCACATAGGTTAAGCACATGCTTGACCATCGCGCCGCCACCACGCTCGACGGAGTCTTCCGCGCCCTCTCGGATCCGGCCCGGCGGACCATGGTGGCCCGCCTGTCCCGGGGTCCCGCTTCGGTGTCGGAGCTGGCGGAGCCCTTCGAGATGTCGCTGGCGGGGGTGATGCAGCACCTGCGGGTGCTCGAGGAGTCAGGCCTGGTGCGGACGGAGAAGACGGGCCGGGTGCGCACCTGCCGGCTCGATGTGCGGCGCCTGTCCGCCGCAGAGAAGTGGCTCTCCAGCCGCCGCGCGGACGTCGAGCGCCGGCTCGACCGGTTGGGGGCGTTGTTGGACGAAGAGGAGGAAAGGGAAAGGAAGAGGCGATGAGCACAGAGAAGACGCAGCCGCGCCACGACACCTTCACCGTGGAGCGCCGCTACAAGCAGTCACCGGAGCGGGTGTTCGGGGCCTTTTCGGACCCGGAGAAGAAGCGCCGCTGGTTCGCCGAAGGGGACGGGTGGGAGGTGCTGCAGTACGAGCTCGACTTCCGCGTGGACGGCGGCGAGCGCTCCCGGTTCCGCTTCCGCGGGCAGAGCGTCATCACCAACAAGACGGTCTACTTCGACATCGTGCCGAAGGAGCGGCTCGTCTACGCGTACTCCATGGAGATGGACGGGCGGCCGTTCTCGGTCTCGCTCGCCACGGTGGAGCTGCACGCGGACGGGGCCGGCACCCGGCTGGTGCTGACCGAGCAGGGGACCTTCCTGGAGGGCTCGGACGGCGTGGAGCGCCGCGCCGAGGGCACCCGGCAGCTCCTCGAGGCGCTCGCCGGGGAGCTGGACAAGGCACCTTGACTGGTTTCGGTGGCGCGCGTGTCCATCGTCCGATCCCTGATGTGGCTCTTTGATCGCACCGCCCACCGGGAGGAGGAGGCGAAGCAGAAGCGGATGATGATGCCGGAGCGGACGCGGGACCCGGATGAAGGTCCCCCGCCCCCGGAGATCCTCGTGAAGGAGCGCGCCCTCCCCCGCCGCTGCAGGGTGTGCGGGCGGATGGAGGAGACCCTGCGCTACTGTCCGGACTGCCTGTCGGAGACGCTCACCGCCGACGTGTAGACGCCTAGAAACCGCCGCCCAGGGTGGCGCCCAGTTCGTACCAGTCCTGCCCGGTGGGATTGCCAATGATGGCCCCGGTGGTGTGCTGCCAGGCGCCGGTCACGCCCGCGCGCAGGAACGAATTGAACGCGTAGTCGATGCCCGCCGAGAACCGGATGGCCAGGCCCTGGGTGGTGTGGCTCTCGCCGCCCACGGTGGTGTTGAACACGCCGAAGCCCGCGTGCTGCCCCACCCAGGGCCGCACCGCCTTCACCAGGAGATCCAGCCGGCCGCCCACCATCCCGCCCATGTAGGACGCACCGTCGCTGCCTTCGCCGGTCCAGGACGCGTGGCTGAACGCCAGCTCGAACGCCAGGCGCTGCTTCCACCAGACCTCGCTGATGCCGAACGTGGGGCGGTACCCCGCGGCCGCGAACACGTAGTACCCGGTGCCGAGCGAAGGGAAGGGCTCGCCAGAGGGCTCATCCACCGCCACGAACCTCTGGACCCCGGTGGCCGCGCCGCCGGAGACGTTCAGCGAAAAGGTGGTGGGGACATAGACGCGCGGCGCGCGCTCCTCCTCCTCTGCCTGCGCGGCGAAGGCGGGGAGCAACAGCAGACACAGGCACAACCCGGTGAACGAGCGGTTCATGGGCACAGACCATTGCCCCGCGCCACCCCTCCCGCAAGCGCTACCGACCGGCGATGGCGGCGGGCGCACCCTTCTGCTTGTTGAGCGCCACCGCCGCGCGCACCAGGGCATCCAGCTTCGCGACGGGGATGTGCTCGGGCTCGGTGATCTTCACGTGCCGCATCTTGCTGCCGGTGCCGGTGAGCAGGCGGTCCGGATCCGCAAGCTCGCTGCCGCGGAAGAACCCCAGGTTGGCGTGCGAGGAGAACGCCTTCATCCAGGCGAAGGGGCCGTTGCACTCGAAGACCGGCTGCCCCCACTTGATGGCGCAGGTGGCCTCGGGCGCGGCGGTCATCACCACCTGCCGCAGCTCCGCCAGCACCGCCTTGAAGGGCGCGGGGACGCTGGTGATGTAGTCATCCACCGAAGCCCCGGACAGGCGCGCGCTGACGCGGCTGCCGGGCGGACGCTTCCCCACCGCGGGGTTCTTCGCCGCGCCGCGATGGCTGGTCCCGAGCGCACCGTCGGACTTTCTCGGCATCACCCGCTTCTTCGCCCCCGCCGTCTTCTTCGCGGGCGCCTTCTTCTTTGCCAGGGCCTTCTTCTTCACCGCCGCCTTCGCGGTCTTCAGCTTCGAGGCGAGCTTCTTCACCGCGCCCTGGGACGGCCCCTTCTTCTTTGCCGCGGCCCTCTTCGCCTTCTGCGCCATGGTTGCTCCCTACGCCGCGTCGAAGCCGCGGCTCAGATCGTCCTGGAGGTCCTGCAGGTCTTCAATGCCCACCGAGAGCCGGATCAGCCCGTCGCTGATGCCGAGCACGTCCCGCGTCTCCTTCGGCACCGAGGCGTGGGTCATGATCGCCGGGTGCTCGATGAGCGACTCCACCCCGCCGAGCGACTCCGCGAGGGCGAAGAGCTTCACCGTCTCCAGAAACCGCCGCGACGGCTCGAGCCCGCCCTTGATGACGAAGGAGATCATCCCGCCGAAGC
>CAZQVZ010000051.1:0-20973 GCA_964596895.1 uncultured Myxococcaceae bacterium | reverse complement strand
TCACCGCTGCGCGAGCCAGCTCTTCACTTCACCCACCGCGCGCTCCCGCAGGTCCACGTCCAGCCGCAGTCGCTCCAGCGTCTGCGCGGTGGCCTTCTCGATCGCCTCGTTCGGGTGCGCGGCCAGGTGCTGCGTCACCCCCTCGAGGTGCCGGCGCTCGCGCAGGTTCCCGAGGCCCTCCACGATCCGCCGGAAGATCATCGGGGCGTGGGCGGCGCGCGATTCGACCTTCTGCCAGTCCCGCTGCAGCGAGGCCCAGGTCTCCTCACGCGCGGCCGGGTTGGCGAGCAGCGCGCCGAGGAACCACGCCACCTCCTGCAGCGCCACCTCGCCATCCATCGCCAGCGCCAGCGCGCGCTGCGAAAGGGCGGGGGACTCGAACGAAGCGAGCCCCATCAGGTAGCGCCGCTTCCACGCCGGATCGTTCTCCGCCTTGTTCGCCTCGCGCAGACGGTCGAACAGCGCCTCATCCCCAGCGCGCGCCGAGGCACCCACCGCCACATCGTGGAGGTTCGGCTCCAGCGCCGCGCGGTCTCCTCCGAGCACGCGGTCCAGCCGTTCGCGCAGGGCCGCCTGCGCCTTCTCGTCGCGCCCCACGCCCGCCACGGCTCTCACCAGCGCCGCGCGCCGCAGCCGCACGTCACCCGGCTCGTCTTTCGCGGCGTCGAAGCCCACCTCCTCCAGCGACTTCGAGAACAGCCCGCGGACGAAGGCGCGGAACTTCGGCAGGTCCTCGTCCCCGACCAGCCGGTAGTCGATGGCGCCCAGCCGGCCCACCAGCTCGTCGAGCACCGCGTAGTCGCGCTCGCCCTCGAGCCGCTGCGCGAGCGAGAGGTACTGGGCCACGCCCGCCTCGCCCGAGCGCACCAGCGCCCAGGTGTCCGCGAGCAGCGAGATCCGCTCCGCCGGCTGCAGTGACGGCAGGTCCGCCGCCAGCGCCTGCAGGCCGGCCTCGTCGTACTGCACCCGGTAGAAGCCGGTGTTGCCGCCGTTGCCGAGCACCCACTTCACCTCGCCCGTTCCCGGCAGCTCCACGCGCGTCTCACGGTCGCTGAAGAGGACGCGGTGCTCCTTCACGCTCCCGTCTCCATCGCGGTAGCGCAGCACCACCGGCACAGGCCAGGTCTCGTCGCTCCGCTTCCCCGGCGAGGCCCAGAAGCGGCGCTGCCGCAGCGTCACCGTGCGTCCTTCACGCGTCACGCTCACGAGCGGGAAGCCCGGCTTGCGGATCCACGCGTTGGCCAGATCGAGCACCGGCTGACCGGAGGCCTCGGACACCGCGCGCCACAGATCGTCTGCCACCGCGTTCGCGCGCGCGTGGGTCTTCATGTACTGCCGGATGCCGTCCCGGAACTTCTCCGCGCCGAGGAACGCCTCGATCATCCGGAGGACCGCGCCGCCCTTCTCGTAGGTGATGACGTCGAAGTTCTCGGTGGCCTGCGCGGCGTTCTTGACCTCGGCGTAGATGGGGTGGGTGCTCTCCAGCGCGTCGAGCCCGAGCGCCGCGGCCTTGCCGGTGTCGAAGTCCTGCCAGATGCGCCACTCGGGCCGCCACTGGTCGACGATCTTGAACGCCATCCAGGTGGCGAAGGCCTCGTTGAGCCAGAGGTCGTCCCACCACACCATGGTCACCCAGTTGCCGAACCACTGGTGCGCCAGCTCGTGGGTGATCACCTCCGCCACCCGCTTCTGCGTGGGCAGCGACGCGGTGGCCGGATCGAGCAGCAGGGCCAGCTCCCGGTAGGTGATGAGGCCGGCGTTCTCCATTGCCCCCGCCTCGAAGTCCGGCGCCCCCACCTGGTCGAGCTTCCCGAACGCGTACGGCAGCCCGAAGTAGTCCTGCAGCATGGGCAGCACGTTGAGGGCCACGTCCTGTCCCCACTTCGTGAGCGCGCGCTTCTCCGGCACCGCCCAGGTGCGCACCGGCACGCCGGCGGCCTGGCCCTCGTCGGAGGCCACGAGGTTCCCCACCACCAGCGCCACGAGGTACGAGCTCAGCACCTCGGTCTCGGCGTAGCGCACGTGGCGGCGGCCGTCCTTCACCTCGTCGGACTCGATGCGGCCGTTGGAGAGCGCGACCTGGCCTTCGGGAACGTCCACCGAGAGCGCCCAGCGCGCCTTGAACGCAGGCTCGTCGAAGCAGGGGAAGACCCTTCGCGCGTCGGCGGCCTCGAACTGGGTGAGCGCCACCCCGCCGCCGAGGTAGAGCCCGCGCAGCCCATCACAGAAGCGGCCCTTCCACCTGAGCGCCAACGCGCATTCGCCCGCGGGCACCTCCTCGCCGAAGTGGAGCGCCACGGACTCGCTCAGGGGCCGGACCTCCACCTTCGCCTCCAGCTCCCTGCCCGGGAGCCGCAGGGTCGCGCGCTGCAGGTCCACCTCCGGGCCCGCGTGCAGCACCAGCGCCGCCATGTCCTTCGAGACCGTCAGCGTCACCTCGCCCTCGCCGGTGAAGGTCTGGGCCTGCAGGTCGATGGAGAGGTGGGCGCGGTAGCGGCCGGGCTTGACGTGCGGGGAGAGGCGGAAGTCGCGGTCGTCCTTCGAAGCGGAGGCGGAGGGCTGGGTCATTGGCCGGGTCTAACGACGCGTCCAGGCGTGTTCAAGAAGCTGTACGCAACCCGGATGGGCATGCGCCTGATAATCATCGGAGGTCGAACGAAGGATCCCAGGAGGCGCCATCCCCATGACCACCGTCCGCTCCGGCACCAGCACCCAGCACGTCGCCCGTTCCCAGGGCGCCGGCACGTCCCAGCCGCAGACCGCAGCCGCGAAGCGCGCCGCCACCGGCTACAGCCCGCAGAGCGCCTTCGAGGAGGTGAAGGCGCTCGGCACCGAGGCGAAGAAGCTCCTCGGCGAGTGGGAGGGCCCCTCCGGCTTCAGCGCCACGCGGCTCGAGACCCTGAAGAAGGAGGCGGAGGGCAAGATCGACGAGATGCTCAAGCGCAGCCCGCCGCCGTCGCCGGACGAGGCGGTGAAGGAGCTCGAAGCCCTGGTGAACAAGGCGCAGAACCAGGCACTGATCGAAGACACCATGTTCAAGCAGCTCTGGAACGACCTGATGGCGTCCTACGAGCGCTCGCTGCAGGCGATGAAGGAGATGAGCGAGGGCCGCTGACGCCGCGCTCGCAAGCGCCGGGGCGGGTGGTAGGTTCCCCGCCCCATGACACCACGCCTCCTCTCACCGAAGTCCCGCGGACTGCGCGCGCGCGCCCTGATCGCGTGCCTGTCCGTCGCTGCGATCGCCGGCGCCGGCTGCGCGAAGAACGCCCGCACCGTCGATCCCGCCGCCACCCGCCCCGCCGAAGAGAGCCCGAAGGAGTTCGTCGACCGCGTCAACGACGAGCTCGGCGACCTGTGGCGGCGCTCGGCGACCGCGGAGTGGATCAAGTCCACGTACATCACCCGCGACACCGAGCAGAACGCCGCGTGGGCCAACGAGTCGGTGATGGCCTACACCACGAAGGCGATCATGGAGGCCAACCGGTACCGCGACCGGACGGACCTCGACCCCGAGACCGCGCGCCTGCTGCACCTGCTGCGGCTGGCCACCTCGCTCCCCGCGCCCACCGATCCGGAGCAGCGCAAGCAGCTCGCCGAGACCGCCTCGCGGCTCGAAGGCATCTACGGCTCGGGCAAGTACTGCGGCAAGGACGGGAAGGGCCAGTGCCGCGACCTGCAGCAGCTCTCGCGGGTGCTGGCGGAGAGCCGCAACTACGACGAGCTGCTCGAGGCGTGGGTGGGCTGGCGCACCGTCTCCCCGCAGATGCGGCCGCTCTACAGCGACCTGGTGAAGCTCTCGAACGCGGGCGCGAAGGAGCTCGGCTACGACGACGTGGGCGCGCTGTGGCGCATGGGCTACGACATGACGCCCGCCGAGTTCGAGTCCGAGACCGACCGGCTCTGGAACCAGGTGAAGCCGCTCTACGACGACCTGCACTGCTACGTGCGCGGCCGCCTGCAGAAGACCTACGGCAAGGACAAGGTCCCGGACGGCCAGCCCATCCCCGCGCACCTGCTCGGCAACATGTGGGCGCAGGACTGGTCCAACGTCTACCCGCTGGTGGAGCCGTTCAAGACGAAGGTGAGCCTGGATGTCACCGGCGAGCTCAAGCGGCAGAAGTGGGACGCGGTGAAGATGGTGAAGACCTCCGAGGACTTCTTCACCTCGCTCGGCCTCGAGCCGTTGCCGCAGCGCTTCTACGAGCGGTCGCAGCTCACCAAGCCGCGGGACCGCGACGTGGTCTGCCACGCGTCGGCGTGGGACGTGAACTACGGCGGAGACTACCGGATCAAGATGTGCATCGAGCCGACCGAAGAGGATCTGATCACGATCCACCACGAGCTCGGGCACATCTACTATTACGTGTATTACCACCAGCTCCCGGTGCTGTTCCAGACGGGCGCCAACGACGGCTTCCACGAGGCGATCGGCGACGCGCTCACGCTGTCGATCACGCCGGAGTACCTCAAGCGGCTCGGGCTCCTGAAGAGCGTGCCCAACGACCCGCAGGGGCTCATCAACGTGCAGCTCAAGGACGCGCTGGAGAAGGTGGCGTTCCTGCCGTTCGGCAAGCTCATCGACCAGTGGCGCTGGGACGTCTTCAGCGGGAAGACGCCGCCCGAGCAGTACAACGCCGCCTGGTGGGCGCTGCGCGAGAAGTACCAGGGCGTGGCCGCGCCGGTGGCGCGCACTGAAGAGCACTTCGACCCGGGCGCGAAGTACCACATCCCGTCCAACGTCCCGTACACCCGCTACTTCCTCGCGCGGATCCTCCAGTTCCAGTTCCACAAGGCGCTGTGCGAGGCCTCCGGGCACGAAGGGCCGCTGCACACCTGCTCCATCTACGGGAACAAGGCCGCGGGCGAGAAGATGGTCGCCATGCTCGAGCTCGGCGCGAGCAAGCCGTGGCCGGACGCGCTGGAGGCGATGACCGGCCAGCGGCAGATGGACGGCACTGCGCTGCTCGACTACTTCCGGCCGCTGCGGTCCTTCCTGCAGGAGCAGAACAAGGGCCAACAGTGCGGTTGGTGAAATTCGTCAGCGCGCGTGTTGCATCGGTGTGAGCCGCTTGTCTACATTCGCGCGCGTCTCGAGGTGAGACCGGGCGGATGGATGCACCACGCCTGTTACAAAGGAAGCAAGCAATGGCGACTGGTACCGTGAAGTGGTTCAACGACGCGAAGGGCTTCGGATTCATCACCCAGGATGGCGGTGGTGAGGACGTCTTCTGCCACTTCAGCGCGATCAATGCGGACGGGTTCCGCACGCTGGCCGAAGGCCAGAAGGTGGAGTTCGACATCGCCCGCGGCCCCAAGGGGCTGCAGGCGCAGAACGTCCGTCCGGTCTGATCCGCATCCGCTGAACTGAAACGGCCCGGTCCCCCTCACAGGTGGCCGGGCCTTTCTCTTTTCTGGAGCTCTCCGCGTGGCGCATCAACGCAGTGTCGTGGTCGGGGTTGGGGGGTGGCTATGCGCCTGTCTGTCGGCGCTGGCCTTGTCGTCGTCGTGCACCGCCCCGCAGCGGCCTGCGCCGCCGCCACGAGCGGCGCCCGAACGCACCGCACAGGAGGTGACGGTGGACTGGGGCCGGCTCGAAGCGGCGCTCGTCGGCAAGCACGGGGAGGGGGAGCGGCCGCGCATCGCCCGCGGGCTGCGGCAAGTCCAGGCGCTCTGGCGCTCCGAAGACGGAGACCCGGCAGCCTTCGCAGAAGCACACTTCCTGCCCGAAGGCCCCCTGCTCGACGCCACCTTCGCCCGGCTGCAGGCCGCGCTGGAGCAATTGGACGGCGCCAACCTGGCCACGGTGGTGCAGCTCCGCTGGCACGCCGACGTGGACACAGGGCCCCTCTTGCCGGTGGACGCGGCGCTGGCCGCGTTCGACCCGGGGGCGCACGACGGCGAAGACCTCTTCAAGACGAAGGTGGCCTTCGTGGCGCTGCTCAACTTCCCGCTCACCACGCTCGACGAACGGACGGCGGCGGGCGAGCGCTGGTCCAGAGCGCAGTGGGCGCAGGCGCGGCTGACGCGCCGCTTCCAGCAGCGCGTGCCCGGCGCCGTCGCGCAGGCCGTGGCACAGGCGGGCGCGGACGCGGACGCGTACATCTCGCAATACAACGTCTGGATGCACCACGTGCTCGCGGAGGAGGGCGCGCGGCCGTTCCCGAAGGGCAAGCGGCTCATCAGCCACTGGAACCTGCGCGACGAATTGAAGGCCGCGTATGCAGACGGCGAGGCGGGCCTGCAAAGGCAGCGGCTCATCGCCGAGGTGATGCGCCGCATCGTCACCCAGAGCATCCCGCGCGCGGTCATCGACAACCCGCGGGTGGACTGGGCGCCGTTCTCCAACACGGTGCGGCCCGCGCCTTCGGACGCGGTGGAGGCAGATGCCCCTGCGCACACCGCCCAGATCCCGGTGACCGCCGACCCCGAGCCCGACACCCGCTACGAGATGCTGCTGCGGCAGTTCCACGCGGCGAAGGAGGCGGACGCGTACTGGCCCACCGCGCCCACCGCCATCGCCCGCGCCTATGAGGTGGGCCGGGAGATGCCCCGGGCGCGGGTGGAGGCGCTGTTCACGGAGCTCTTGAGCTCGCCGCTGGTGGCGCGGGTGACCCAGGCGGCCTCGCAGAAGCTCGGCAGGCCGCTGGAGCCGCACGACCTGTGGTTCGACGGGTTCAAGGCGCGGGCGGCCATCAGCGAGCAGAAGTTGGACGGGCTGACGCGCGAGCGCTACCCGGACGCCGCCGCGTTCGCGAAGGACCTGCCGCGAATTCTGAAGACGCTCGGGTTCTCGCCGCAGAAGGCCGCCTTCCTCTCCGAGCGCATCCGCGTGGACCCCTCCCGCGGCGCGGGCCACGCCATGCCGGCGGCGAAGCGCGGCGAGTTCCCGCGCCTGCGCACCCGGGTGGAGAAGGGCGGCATGGACTACAAGGGCTACAACATCGCGGTGCATGAGCTGGGGCACAACGTGGAGCAGGTGTTCTCGCTCTACGGCGTGGACTACACGCTGCTCGCGGGCGTGCCCAACAACGCCTTCACCGAGGCCATGGCCTTCGTCTTCCAGGCGCGGGATCTGGAGCTGCTCGGGCTGCGGACCCAGGACGCGGGGGCCGAAGGGCAGAAGGTGCTCGCGGACTTCTGGCAGGCCTGGGAGATGGCGGGCGTCTCACTGGTGGATCTCGCGGTCTGGCGCTGGATGTACGAGAACCCCGCCGCCACACCCGAGGCCCTTCGCGAGGCGACGGTGCGGATCTCGAAGGAGGTCTGGGACCGGCACTACCGCCCCCATCTGGGGGGCGACGGCAGCGTGCTGCTGGGCATCTACTCCCACATGATCGCCTACCCGCTGTACCTCGCGGACTACCCGCTGGGCCGGATGATCGCCTTCCAGGTCGAGGAGCATCTGGCCGGGGCCGAAGACTTCGGCGCCGAGTTCGAGCGGATGACGACGCATGGCGCGGTGACCCCGGACGCGTGGATGGTGCACGCCACCGGCGAGCCGGTGAGCGCGGGGCCGCTCCTGCGCGCGGTGGAGCGGGCGGTGGCGCGGACGGTGGCACCATGAGGGCGCTTCGGCTGGGGCTGCTCGCAGGTGGGCTCATCGCCCTGGTGGCCGGGTGCACAGGCCACAGACCCAGGCCCTCCGGGCAGGCGCCGGCGCAGGACGCCGAGCAGACCGAATGGGAGGCGGCGGCGGTGGCCTGTGAAGGGGGCGAGGTGCTCGCGTGCTTCACCGCGGGCTTCGCGTACCAGGAGGGAGACGGCCCCGCGCGGGACACCCAGAGGGCCCGGGCGCTGTTCGAGCGAGGCTGCGAACTGGGAGATCCCAACGCCTGCGCGCTGGCCCTGAGCATCGTCATCGACGAGGCGCCCGGGTCCGAGGCGGCGCAGAAGGGCCGCAGCTCGCTGGAGCAGGGGTGCTTCGAAGCGGACGCGGAGTTGGCGTGTCTGCTGCTCGCGTCGTTCGAGTCCGAGGGCGTCTGGGAGAAGGGGACCACCGCCGAAGACGCAGCGCTTGGGGCGTGGTCGCACGCGTGCGAGCAGCTGGACAGCATGGATGGGTGCTTCCACCTCGCCTCCGCGCTGCGCGAGTGGCGCCCGGACACCGAGAGCGAGCGGGCCTTTCGCACCTTCAGGCAGGCCTGCGCCTTCGAGCACCTGCCCGCCTGCCGGAGCGCGGCGGACGCGCTGGCGTGTGGACAGGGCGTGGGGAAGGACGAACAGGGCGCGGTGAGGGCGTACCTCGCGGCGTGCCGGCTGGGTGATGTCCCCTCCTGCTCGCAGGCGGCGAGCTTCTTCGCGGTGCTCACCGACGACGCGCGCGAAGCGCTGAACGTGAACCTCGGGCCCACCCTGCGCCTGCTGGCGGTGCGCAGCGCCGGCGCAGGGCTCGCAGAGGACGCGGAGCTTCTGGCGTCGAAGCTGCCCCTGGACGAAGCCGCCTTCATCCGCGCCGGGCTGGCGCTGGACGCGGGCAGATACGACGACGCGCGCGGGCAGGTGGAGGCGCTGCGCCAGGCGCGCCCAGAGGCGAAGGAGGCCGCGCTCTTCGACGCGCTCATCGCCGCGGCGGAGGCGAAGCGGCCCCTGTTCGAGGCGCTGGTTGCGGCCTGGAAGGCGCAGGGGATGCCGGACCTGCGCCCCCTCGGGCTCGTCGAGCCGGCGGTGCCGTTCTGGGAGACGGACTGCTGGGACCACGTGCGCCCCTGGCTGGACCCGGAGGACGCGGTGGCCTCGCCGGCCCTGTGGGCGCTGACCCTGTCCTTCGACGGCGCGCCCAGGGAGATCCTCGAGGCGGCGGTGAAGCTCCCGGAGGACGCGCCGCTGGCGAACCGGCTGGGCGCGCTCGCCGCCCTGGGCCATCCGAAGAGCGCGGAGAGGTTGTCCCCGGCGCAGCAGGCGGCGCGGGCGAGGCTCCTGCGCACCTTCGAAGCGGAGGAGGGCACCTTCGCCGTCTTCGTGCGGCTCGGCGCGGGGGAGCAGAAGGCGCCCTTCACCGACGGCGAGCGCCAGGCCCTGCAGGACGCCCGGGGCTGGGCCCCGCCGAAGGAGACCTTGCGCCGGGCCATCCACGGGCAGGCCGCGCAGTTGCCGGAGGCGGAGCGCACGCACTTCGGCGCCGAGGCCACGCTGCAGGCGCTGGTGGGGCTCGTCACCGTGGCCGACGCGCACCGGGTGGCCGCTCGCGCCCAGGCCAGCGCACCGGGCCTCGACCCGAAGGCGCGGAGGAAGCTCGGCGAGCGGCTCGTCGCCCTGGGGGAGGCGACGCTGGCGGGCGGCTGGTACTGGGAGGTGATGACCGGCGCGGCACTGATCGGCGCTGGCGCCGAGCTCACCGGTGAGGAGGCGCACGCCCAGCGGCACGCAGAGGTGCAGCGGTGGGCGCGCGGGCTCCTGGGGGAGGGGGACTACCTGCCCGAGCTGGGGACCTGGCCGTCGTGGCGGCTCCGGGAGGAGCTGGCCCGGGCCGCCGGCGACGACGAGGTGGGGTTCAAGGAGCGGCTGGACGCGCGGTTGGAGGAGAAGTAGCGCGCCCTCACCCAGGCCCTCTCCCAGAGGGAGAGGGGAAGGAGGATGGGCACTGTCCCACAGGGAGAGCGAGGTCAGTGGCCGTGGCCGTCGCCGGGCCCGTGGCCGCCGGGGAACTGCATGGCCGGGCTGCCGCGGCTGACCTCGAGCAGCTCCACCTCGAACACCAGGGTCGCCCCGCCGGGGATCTGCGGCGGCATGCCCATGTCGCCGTAGGCGGTGTCGGACGGGCACACCAGCTTCGCCTTTCCGCCGGCCTTCATCTTCTGCATCCCTTCGGTCCAGCAGGGGATGACCCGGCCGAGCGGGAAGTCCACCGGCTTGCCGCGGTCATGGGAGCTGTCGAAGACGGTGCCGTCGGTGAGCGTGCCCTTGTAGTGGACCTTCACCGTGTCGTCCGCGGTGGGGGAGGCGCCCTGGCCCTCCTTCTGGGGCACGTAGATGATCCCGGAGCCGGTCTTCTGGGCGCCCTTCTCCTTCGCCACCTTCTCGGCGAACGCGGCGCCCTCCTTCTTGACCTTCACCGCCCCGGCCTTGCTCTTTTCGGCGAAGGCGTTGGCCCGCGCGCGCGCCAAAGTCTCGATGTGGCCCAGGTGCTTGCGCTGGTCCACCGCGGGCTTGTTCCCCTTCGCCGCGTCCGACATGCCCTTCTTGAGGATCTCTATCTCTGCGGCGGAGGGCTGGAAGTCGAGCCCCACCGAGTACCCGACGAGGTACAGCGCGCGGTCGTCGTCGGTCTTGAGCGCCTGCGCCTGGGCGGTACCTGCGAACGTGAACGCGAGCACCGGCAGCAGGGCGGACAGCAACTTCGTCTTCATGGGGGCCATCTCCTGTGAGTGGACTCATACGTTCGCGCACCTCCGGGCATTTCCGCGCCCCCAAAGCGTGCAGCCGGCCGAATTCTTGACCGGTCGATCCCCCCACCTACGCTGCCGCTACAGCCTGCGACGTCGCTGTGGCGCGCGGCACGAGGGAGGGGAGCAGATGAGCAACCAGCGGAAGAAGACCCGGGCGCCTCTGGACGTGTACCTGAACAAGTACGTGTCGGGGGTGCCGTACATGGCCCGCGCCGCGGACATCAGCACGGACGGCTTGAGCCTCGCGCACCTGATTGAGCCGTCCCACAACAAGCGCCGGGTGGGGCTGCAGTTCCAGCTCCCGGGCACCGAGGAGGTCATCTACGCCGAAGGCGAGGTGGTCCGAGAGTGGCTGGGGGACGGCGAGCCGGAGGGCTCGGGCATCCGCTTCACCCTGCTCACCGAGCGGCACCGGCGGCTCATCGACACCTACGTCGCCCGGCACACGCTGGACGAGTAGGGCAGAACGACCGGCGCCTCCTTGACCTTCGCGGGGGGCGCCGCCTTGAATGGGTCCTGGCCGTTCGCGCCGCACGCGGCGTGAAGAACTGGTGGAGGGACCTCCCGTGAATCGATGGCTGTTGGCAGCGACCCTGGCGCTCGGCGTGTCGGCCTACGCGCAAGAGGGACAGAAGAAGCAGCCCGAGAAGCCCCCTCCCGGCGTGAACTGGCAGGGGCAGGTCCTCAAGGCCACAGGCTCCGGCGCCCCCGACATGCGCGCTTCGAACCCCGCCCAGGCGCGGCTCGGCGCCGAACGCGCGGCGAAGCTGGACGCGTTCCGGAACCTCCTCGAACAGGCGAAGGGGCTGCAGGTCAAGGCGGGCCGCACCGTCGGAGACGAGCTCGCCAGCGACGAAATCCGCGGGCGCGTGGAGGGGGTGATCAAGGGCTTCAAGGTCACCAACAAGCGCTACTTCTCCGACAGCGGCGTGGAGCTTGACGTGGAGGTGCCGCTGTCCGAATTGACCTCTGCGCTCCTGCCCCGCGGCGAGTCCGCCATCGTCCTCAAGACGGACGGCGCAGCGGTGAACACCGGGCTGGTGGTGGACGCGCGCGGGCTGAAGGTGACGCCGGCGCTCGCGCCCCGGGTGGTGGATGACGAGGGCGCCCCGCTGTACGCCGCGGAGGTCCTCTCCGACGAAGCCCGCAGGGAGGCCGGCGTGGCCGCCTGGGTGAAGACGGTGGAGGAGGCGAAGAAGAGCGACCGGGTGGGGCAAAACCCGCTGGTGGTGCGCGCGGCCCGGGCGGACGGGACGGACCTGGTGCTCGCCCCCGAAGACGCAAAGAAGCTCACCGAAAACAACAACGCCTGGCTCGCCGAGGGCCGGGTGATCATCGTCACGCAGTAGTGGGGAGCATTCGATGAAGGCGATGACCAAGGTGCTGGTGTGTGGCGTGCTGCTGGCGGGGGCCGTGGCCTTCGCGCAGGGCAAGGGCGCGCAGAAGGACGCGGACAAGGTCCGCAAGGTGGAGGCGCAGGGCGAGGCCGCCATCGTCAACGGGGATGAGGTCAAGGCCCGCGACGCCGCGAAGAAGGCCGCGCTGCGCAACGCGGTGGAGCAGGTGGCCGGGACGCTGGTCACCTCCGACACCCTGGTGAAGAACAGCGAGCTGGTGCAGGACCGGATCCTCACCAACGCCCAGGGCTACGTGAAGTCCTTCACCACGCCGAAGTACGCGAAGGACGGCGGCGTCATCACCGCGACCCTGACCGCGGAGGTCTCCACCGCGTCTTTGGACAAGGACCTGCAGGCCATCCAGTCGCTGGTGAAGTCCATCGACGGGCGGAAGCTGGTGATCCTGCTGCAGGAGCAGACCATCAACGACAAGGGCATCGTCACCACGAGCGGGGTGATGACCCAGGTGCTCACCGAGGCCTTCGGGAAGGACGGTTGGACCATCGTGGATCCTGCGTTCGCGGCGGGGAAGGTGCAGGTCACCTCCGGCACCGGGCTCGGCAGCGCCCAGGTGAAGGAGATTGGGACGCTGACCAAGGCGGACGTCATCCTCTATGGACGGGTGACCTTCCGCTATGAGCCGCCCGGCCCCATGACCAAGACCACCTTCCCCGTCACCGGCGAGTGGGACATCGCGGCGTTCGCCACCGACAGCGGCTCGCAGTTCACGTCCAGGGCCGGCAAGTTCGCCACCGGCGACGTCCGCAAGTCGCTCATCTCCCACGAGCGGACCGCCTTCGACGTGGCAGCCGAGCAGAGCGAAGGGATGGTCTCGGAGGTCCGAAAGGGCATCTACGCCTATCTCGGCGGCCAGCGGCAGAACGGCGCCCGGGTGGTGGTGGATGTGCTGGGGCTCTCGGACTACGACGACGTGGAGGCCTTCAAGCGGGTGCTCGGCCAGCGCCGCGGCGTCAACGACGTGGTGGAGGGCTCCTTCGGCACCGGGCGGGCGAACTACGAGGTCCTGCTCGTGGGCTCCACGCAGGAGCTCGCCGGGGACTTCCGCGCCGCGACGTTCAAGGGCAAGAAGGTGAAGGTCACCGGCAGAAGCCAGAACCGGGTGGAGCTGACGGTCGCGAAGTGAGGCGGCCGCTTCGCATGGTCACCCTGGCCGCAGCGCTCGTCGGCTGTGCGGCGCCCTCGGCGCACGAGCGGACGGTGGCGCGGGCGGACGCGCTGATGCAAGCCGCGCCGGGCAGGAGTGGAGACCTCACCCTCCGCTGCGATCCCGAGGACGCGGTGGTGGAGGTGGACGGGGTGCCGCAGGGCGTGTGCGCGGACTTCGACGGCCGCACCCGAAGGCTGGACGTCGGTGACCGCCTGCGCCGGGTGGTGGTGAAGAAAGACGGCTTCTGGCCGTACCAGACGTACTACCAGTCAGGCGGCGCGAGAGCCGCCCTGGTGATCTCCCTTCGGCCGAAGAGCTCGGCGACAGAGCAAGGAGCTGTGCCATGAACGCGCGCGCTTTGGGACTGGTGGCGCTCCTGTGCGCTGCCCCGGTGTGGGCAGAAGAGGCCCAGGACGGGGCCCCCGGGAACTTCCCGGTGGTGGGGCAGGTCACGCTCCTCGAAGGCAAGGGCCGGGCGGTGCGCCGCGCGGACGAAGGCAGGGGCGCCGAAGAGGCCCTGAAGGTGGGCGCGTCCGTTCGGGTGGGGGATCACCTGGAGACGGCTTCGGGCGTGCGGCTGAAGGTGACGCTCAACGACAAGAGCGTCCTGATGCTGGATGAAAGGAGCCTGCTCTCCATCGACAAGGCGGACTTCGAGGCGCAGACAAAGGAGCGCAAGGGCTTCTGGGCGAACCTCGGGTTCGGCCGGGTCTGGGCGAGGGTCTCCAAGGCGGTGGCCGGGAGCGATGCCAAGTTCGAGGTCCGCACCGAGCGCGCGGTGGCCGGCGTGCGCGGCACCATCTTCTGGGTGGACGCGGTGACGGTGGTCAAGGGCGCCAAGAAGTCCCAGCGCACGCGGGTGCAGGTCTCCGAGGGCAAGGTCCTGGTGGCCTCCACGTCGCCGGTGAAGAAGGCGCCCGCGAAGGTGAAGCCGGGCGCGCGGGTGCAGGTGCAGGGCCCCACCGAGATCACGAAGGACGAGTGGGAGCAGCGCTTCCTGGAGCTGCAGCGGGGCATGGTGGTCACGGTGGACGAGGAGCTGTGGACGGAGAACCTCGAGGCGCCCGAGCCGGACCACGCCTTCGCCAGGTTCGTGCGCAAGAACGCGCAGGAGTAGGTGACCCTCCCCAACGTCATCTCCTTCATCCGGCTCCTGCTGGTGCCGGTCTTCCTCTGGCTGCGGGCGACGGACCAGCCAGAGTGGGCGTTGGGCGTGTTCATCGTCGCGGCCGTGTCCGACGTCATCGACGGGCTGCTGGCGCGGCTTCTGGATCAGCGCAGCAAGCTGGGGGGCATCATTGACCCGCTGGCGGACAAGCTGCTCATCTTCGCCGCGCTGATCTCGCTCGTGTGGGAGGGGCAGCTGCCCCTGTGGCTCCTGGGGCTGATCCTCGCGCGAGACGTCCCCATGGCGCTGGGCTTTCTGTGGGTCCGGCACAAGCAGCGTGAAATCCCGGCGGAGCCCAGCCGTATCGGCAAGTACGCCACCTTCGCGCTGGTGACGACCGTGGTGCTCGCGCTCGCCAGCGCCAGCCCGCGTGCTCCCCAGGCAGTCATCGGGTGGGTGTGGGCGGCGGGGTTCGTGGCGGGGCTGTGCGTGTGGGTGAGCACGCTGCAATACTGGTCGCGCTTCGGGTACCTGATCTTCGCACCGGGGAGGACGTCATCAGCCGCAGAAAAAGATTCGCGCGCGTGAAGGAGGGGCCACCGCCTGCGCCCCCGGCGCGGCCCGCGCTCGAGGTGGTCCCACCGCCTGCGCCAGAGCAGCCCGAAGTCGTGCTCGCCGAGGACGAGGCCCGGCGCATCGACCTCATCTGGGCGGGCGCCATGGTGGGGGCCCTGGGGCTGGTGTTCCTGCTCATCGGCATCTTCGCGGGCGTGGCGGTGCCGGTGCTCCTGTCCCTGGCGCTGGCGTACGTGCTCAACCCGGTGGTGAGCCTGCTCGAGCGGCGCGGGCTGGACCGGACCTGGGGCGCCACCTTCGTGCTCTGCGCCCTGGGGCTGTTGGCCTTCGGGTTCGTGCTCTACCTCATCCCCATCTTCCGCGAAGAGGCGCAAAGGCTCCCGGAGTTCGTCAAGCGGGTGGGGACGGAGTTTCTGCCCCGGCTGGAGGCGAAGCTCGGCATCTCGGTGCCGGAGCTGTGGCGGGCGCGGGCGCAGGAGCTGGGCGGCGAGGCCACGGAGTTGGTCAAGAGCGTGGGGCCCCTGGTGGCGAAGCTCCTGGCGTCCTTCGCCGGGAACACCGCGCGGTTCGTGGTCACGGTCCTGGGCCTGCTGATCGTCCCGGTGATCGGCTTCTTCTTCCTGCGCGACTACCCGGTCCTGGTGGCGATGCTGCGTGGGCTTCTGCCCCGGCGGAGCGTGGGGCTGCTGTCCAAGCGCTTCGCCCAGGTGGACACCGTGCTCTCCGCCTTCGTGCAGGGGCAGATCACCGTGGGCGCCATCCTGTCGGTCATCTACGCCACGGGCCTGTCCATCGCCCGGGTGGAGATGGCCATCCTCATCGGTCTACTGGCGGGCTTCGGGAACATGGTGCCGTACCTGGGCACCGCGCTCGGCGTGGTGCTGGCGGCGGTGGGGCTCATCCTCTCGTGGCACGGGCTGTGGCAGGTGGGCGTGGTGGCGGGGACGTTCCTCGTGGCGCAGCTGCTCGAAGGGTTCGTCATCACCCCGCGCATCGTGGGCGAGAAGGTGGGGCTCTCCAGCGTGGCGGTGATCCTCGCGGTGCTGGCCTTCGGCGAGTTGTTCGGCTTCGTGGGGATCCTGCTCGCGGTGCCGGTGGCGGCGGTGCTGCGCGTGGTCATCAACGTGGTGGTGGACCGCTACCGGCGCTCGCCCCTGTACGACGCGGCGCCGCCCGCCGCGTGACGTGACCTTCCCGCTCCTCTTCTCGCTCGCTCTTCTGGGCGCGGGCCCCAGGCCGGAGGCGGGCGAGCGGGCCCCGGCGCCGCTGCTCTCACCGGACCTGCGCGTGCACGTCATCGCTTCGGAGGCGCTGCCTGCTGACGCCCTGGCCGCCCTGGCCCGGCCGAACGTGGTGCTCTGGCTCACCACCCGGTCCAACGCGCTCGCGCCGGGCACGGCGCGGGCGTTGGCGCGGTTCGAAGAAGCCTTCGTCCAGGTGCGGCCGCCCCTGTCCGCGGTGCAGGCGGATACGTGGGGGAGGGCGCCAGGGGCCGGGCTGTGGCTGGCAGCGCCCGGCGCGTGGACGGGCAGGCTGGGCGCGCGGCCGGTGGCGGTGGAGGCGCAGGCCGCGCAGTTCGACACCTCCATTCTGGAGGTGAAGCGGCTCGCGCGCGTGCAGTGGGCAGCCGAAGGCGTGGACGTCGCCACGTGGGCGAGGCTGGCGCAGGCGCGGGTGCCGGTGACGCTGCACTGGCTGGGCGCCGGGCGCGCGCCTGCCTGCGAGCCGCCGCGAGCGCCACCGCGCCTCACCGTGAGGGTGCGCGACCTGGAGGAGGCCCGGGCGTGGGCCCGGTGTGGCTTCCGGGTGAGGCTGCCCCTGTCGCCAAAGCTCGCCGAGACGGACCTGGGCGCGCTGGTGCAGGCGGTGGCCGGCGTGGAGTTGGAGGTGCACGTGGGGGCGGACGAGCGGCGGGCGCTCCGGGCGCGGCGGCTTTTGGACTGGCTGGACCCACGGCCGGTGTCCACGACGAGCGCGGGACCGAGCGACGGGCCGCGCGCGTCAGGGGCGCAGGGCTCTGCGCGTCCCGGGCGGTGATGGATGCCCGAGGGGATTGCCTTGACACGCTCGGAAGGCCGCTGCTATTTGCGCCACGGTTTTTTCACCGGGTCCTTAGCTCAGCGGTAGAGCACTACCTTGACACGGTAGGGGTCAGTGGTTCGATCCCACTAGGACCCAAGCAGAACCTTTCGGGGCGGCACGGCTGAACAGGCCCTGCCGCCCTTGGCGTTTTCGGAACGCAAGACGGTGGAAGATCACATGGCAGAGCAGGTGACGGTGACGCTCCCGGACGGCAGCCAGAAGTCGGCGCCGAAGGGGATCAAGATCGCGGACTTCGTGCGCGAGCACATTGGGCAGGGGCTCGCGAAGGCGGCGGTGTTCGCGAAGGTGAATGGGCAGGAGGCGGACCTCACCCGGACCCTGGACGAAGACGCCCAGCTTCAGATCTTCACCTCGAAGTCGGCCGAAGCGCTGGAGGTCATCCGGCACGACGCGGCGCACCTCGTGGCGTCCGCGGTGCAGAGGCTCTTCCCGGGCACGCAGGTGACCATCGGCCCGGCCATCGAAGACGGGTTCTATTACGACTTCGCCAGGGACACGCCGTTCACGCCGGAGGACCTGGAGAAGATCGAGGCCGAGGCGAACCGCGAGATTGCGAAGGACCTGCCCTTCGTCCGCGAGGAGGTCTCGCCGGAGGAGGCCATCCGCCTCTTCGAGTCGCTGGGCGAGAAGTACAAGGTGGAGATCGTCCAGGACATCGTGGCGAAGGGCGCGAAGACGCTCACGCTCTACCGCCACGGCGACTGGGTGGACTTCTGCCTCGGGCCCCACGGTCCTTCCACCGGCAAGGTGGGGATCATCAAGCTGCTCTCGTCGTCCGGCGCGTACTGGCGGGGGGACTCGAAGAACCCCATGCTGCAGCGGATCTACGGGACCGCGTTCTTCGACAAGAAGGCGCTGGACGCGTACCTCACGCGCATCGAAGAGGCGAAGAAGCGGGACCACCGCAAGCTCGGCACCCAGCTGGAGCTCTTCCAGGTGCATCCCGCCGCGCCCGGCGCCACGTTCTGGCTGCCCAGGGGCGCGCTCATCTACCAGGTGCTCGCGGAGTGGATGCGGGGGCTGGTGCGTGAGGGCGGCTACCAGGAGGTGAAGACGCCGCTGCTCTTCAACAAGCTGCTCTGGGAGAAGAGCGGGCACTGGGGCAAGTACCGGGAGAACATGTTCATGGTGCTGGACTCCGAGTCCGGCGAGCACGACTACTCGCTCAAGCCCATGAACTGCCCGTCGCATCACCTGATGTACGGGTTCAAGAAGCACAGCTACCGGGACCTGCCCATCCGCTGGTGGAGCATGGACGCCCTGCACCGCAACGAGCCCGCGGGCTCTCTGGGCGGGCTCACCCGGGTGCGCCAGTTCAGCCAGGACGACGCGCACATCTACTGCACCGAGGCGCAGATAGCCGACGAGGTCACCCGCTTCGTGGCGCTGCTGGACACGGTCTACAGCGCGGTGGGGCTCACCTACGACATCAAGTTCTCCACGCGGCCGCCGCCGGACAAGCGGCTCGGGGACGACGAGTTGTGGGACCGCTCCGAGGCCGCGCTGCAGAAGGCCCTGGACACGCTGGGACGGCCCTGGGAGCTCAAGCCGGGCGAAGGCGCGTTCTACGGGCCCAAGCTGGACTTCGACGTCTCCGACAGCATCGGCCGCAAGTGGCAGCTGGGGACCATCCAGGTGGACCGGGTGGCGCCGGAGCGGTTCGAACTGGGGTACGTGGGCGAGGACAACGCCGAGCACCGGCCGGTGGTCCTGCACCGCGCGGTGTTCGGATCCTTCGAGCGGTTCATCGCCATCCTCATCGAGCACTTCGCCGGCGCCTTCCCCACCTGGCTCTCACCGGTGCAGGCGGTGGTGGTCACGGTGGCGGACCGGCACCAGGAGCACGCGAAGGCGGTGCAGGCGCACCTGGCCGCGCGCGGCCTCCGGGTGGACGTGGACGAGCGCGGGATGTCCCTCAACGCGCGCATCCGCGACGCGCAGCTCCAGAAGATCCCCTTCACCCTGGTGGTGGGTGACAAGGAGGTCGAAGGTGGCGGCGTCTCGCCCAGGCGGTATGGCGGCGAGGACCTCAAGTTCATGACGCTCGACGCGTTCACCCAGGTGATTGAAAAGGAGGCGGCCCTGCCCACCGGGGCTGCTTGACTACATGTCGCGGGGCAGTAAGGTGCCGCGCTCGCCGGGAAGGCCCGGCCGCTTCTGGAGGTAGTTTCACATCGCACGCGATCAAAGAACGAACCGCCGTATCCGCGCTCCTCAAGTCCGGGTCGTAGGCCCCGGAGGTGAGCAGCTCGGAGTCCTCTCCATCGAGCAGGCACTGGCGCGCGCCCAGGACTCGGGACTCGACCTCGTCGAGGTCAACCCCATGTCCAAGCCGCCGGTCTGCAAGATCATGGACTACGGCAAGTTCAAGTACGAAGAGAAGAAGAAGGCTTCGGAAGCGAAGAAGAAGCAGGTCGTGGTGCAGCTCAAGGAAGTGAAGCTGCGGCCCAAGACCGAAGATCACGACTACGACTTCAAGATCCGCAACGTGAAGCGCTTCCTCGAAGAGGGGAACAAGGCGCGCATCACCATCATGTTCCGCGGCCGTGAGATCACCCACCGCGACCGGGGCGTGGCCCTGCTCGACGACGTGGTGAAGGACGTGAAGGACGTGGCGGTGGTGGAGCAGGCCCCCCGGATGGAAGGCCGGCAGATGTTCATGATCCTCGCGCCCAACGCGAAGATCTCCCAGCGCGTTCGTGATCAGGCCCGTCTGGCGGCGCAGGAGGCCCTGGACAAGCACAAGAGCGAGAAGCCGCCGGAGAAGTCACCCGCGGCAGGGGACAAGCCCGCGGAAGACCAGAAGCCAGAGGGGCAGGCGGCCAGGCCGGCAGAAGGGGCCGACAAGGCTGAAGGCGGCGGCGCGGAGACGAAGGCCTCTCCGGCTCCTCAGGCGGCGGGTGCAGGCGAGTAGGGACGTTCCCGCTCAAGGACATTGTTGACATTCACTGCACGCTGTAAGAGTGTGCGCCGCTTTCCGGCCCCCGGGCCGGCTTAATCCGGTTTTCTGAAGGACCCACGAGTCATGCCGAAGCTGAAGACGAGGAGCGGGGCGAAGAAGCGCTTCGAGGTGAAGAAGGGCGGCAAGGTGAAGCACGCCAAGGCGTACGCCAAGCACCTCTTCACGCACGGGAAGAACGCGGAGCACTCGCGGCGGACCCGCGGCACGTCCCATCTGGAGCCGATGGACGCCAAGAAGGTCGTCAAGGAGATGTTCCCGTACGGCGGGTAACGTCCCCTTCGGCTTCGGAAACCTCAACACGATTCAAGCAGTCAGGAGCAGCAGATGCGCGTCAAGAAGGGAGTCAAGGCCCGGCGTCGTCGTAACCGGATCCTCAAGCTGGCCAAGGGGTTCCGTGGTCGCCGGAAGAATTGTTACCGCCGCGCCAACCAGGCGGTGGAGCGGGCGCTGGATTTCGCCACCCGTGACCGGGCGCAGCGCAAGCGCGACTTCCGGTCGCTCTGGATCGTCCGCATCAACGCGGCGGCGCGGGGCAGCGGGCTGTCGTACTCGCGGCTGATCGCGGGGCTGAAGAAGGGCGGCGTGATGCTGGACCGCAAGGTGCTGGCGGACATCGCCGTGGCGGACCCCGCCGGTTTTGCTGCCGTGGCGAACATCGCCAAGGCGGCCTAGCAAGACCCTTCGCGCTCCTTTCACGGACCGCGAAAACTCTTCGACGGGCTGCCTCCCGGGGCAGCCCGTTTTTTCGTTTCAAGGAAGGTCCATGGCCGAGCTGCAGGAGCGGTTGAGCGCGCTGGCGGAGCAGGCGCGCGAGGAGATCTCCAGGGCGCAGGATGCGGGCTCCGTGGAGGGGTTCCGGGTCAAGTACCTGGGGAAGAAGGGGGAGCTGTCGAAGGTCCTGGGCGGGATGGGGAAGCTCGCGCCGGAGGAGCGCCGGGCCCTGGGCGAGGTCGCCAACCGCGTGAAGGCGGAGGTGGAGTCGCTGCTCGCCGAAGCGGTCCTGCGCGCGGAGGCGGCAGGGCTGGAGGCGGAGCTGCGCGGCCCGAAGGTGGACGTGACGCTGCCCGGCCGGCAGGTGGCGCCGGGGCACCGGCACCCGGTGACGAAGACCCTGGAGGACATCGTCCAGATCTTCCGGCGGCTCGGGTTCGAGGTGGCGCACGGCCCGGAGCTCGAGCAGGACTGGTACAACTTCGAGTCCTTGAACTTCGCGCCGGATCACCCCGCGCGGGACATGCAGGACACCTTCTTCGTGGACGCGTCCTGGGTGAAGG
>CAZQVZ010000050.1:0-20997 GCA_964596895.1 uncultured Myxococcaceae bacterium | reverse complement strand
CGATGTCCCGGTTGATGAGCGCGTAGATGTCCGAGAGCGGCTTCACGAAGTCGGTGGAGTCCCGGTTGGGGCCGGTGTCCGGGTTCACGAAGTTGAGCAGCCGGCTCACCAGGGCGCTCCGGTCCGTGGGCGAGAGCCCGACGAGCTGCTCGAACCGGGCGGTGCCGTCACGGGTGAGGAACGCGGTGGTGCTGCCGGCGAAGAGCATCACCGTGACGTGGATCTCCGGGTCCTCGGGCAGGCTCGAGAAGAGCTCGATGATGGCCGAGGCCCTGCGCCCGTCGGGGTCGGTCACCGTCATCGACTGTGAGGCGTCCAGCGCCAGGACCAGCTTCAGGGGCCGGAGGATGTCGCCGGTGCCGGGGGTGCAGACCTCACCGTGCAGGGTCACCGCGCGGTCCGCCGGGAGCGCCTCGTCCCGGCGCTGGTCGTACAGGTACGCGTCCGAGCAGGCCACGCCCCAGGCCGTCATCCCCAGCGCGGCGATGAACGCGAGCAGCGGGCGCAGCCGCCTCAAGGCGCGGCCCCCACGCAGCGGGTGAGGTAATCATCCGCGAGCACCAGGTCCCTGGGCGCGAGGAAGTGCGAGTCGTTCATCGTCAGCTCGGCGCCGGGCGGGTTCCTGACCGCCGGTGGATCGTACTGGACCCACGCGCAGGCGGTGCGCCAGACGCCGTAGTCGGTGGCCACGCCGCTTTGCGGGGCTTCTCCGAACCAGAGCTTGAAGAGGTTGTAGCCCTGCCGCTGGCCCGCCCGGGATGGCGGGGTGACGAGCTGGATGTTGGAGACGCTGAAGTCGTAGCAGACGCGGCCATCCTCCAGGGTCTCGCTGCGAAGCTCGTACTGCTGGCCGAAGCGCTCGAAGAAGGCCCGGTCCTGGCGGGTGGGGTCACTCCCCGCGGCGAACTCGAGGAGGTCCGGGTTCCCGTCCCCGTCGGTGTCCAGCCCGGCGCCGGCGCGCAAGAGCGGCGAGAGCCCGTAGCGCGCCTCCAGCCCGTCCGGGATGCCGTCTCCGTCCGAGTCCACCAGCCCCGCGCGGGTGCCCAGGAACGCCTCCGCGTACTGCGAGAGGCCATCACCGTCGGTGTCCCGGCAGACGCAGTCGAGCGTGAGCGGTGATTGGGGATCACACCCGCGCGTGTCCTTGTCCGCGCCGGGGCTGAAGCCCAGATCCTTGCGGAGCAACTCGAAGCCGTCGTCGAAGCAGTCTTCGTCCGAGTCCGCGGCGAACGCGCTGGTGCCGTGGGTGAAGCCGTTGTCCTCGTCATCCGGCACGCCGTCACCGTCGGAGTCCACGCGGCGGCCTTGCAGGCCCGGCACCGAGCTCATCGGCTGCACCAGGAGGCTCTTCATCACGTTGGGCGAGGCCAAAGACGAGTAGTCGAGCGCGCCGAGAGACACGGTGAACACCTCCGAGTCCCTGAACTCCTGGTAGATGCCGTTGCCGCGAGACGCCATCTGCCCGAGCGTCCACGAGGCGATCTTGTGCGCGGCGTCCGGGTACTGCGCCTGCGGCACGCCCGGGTAGACGCCGTACAGGTCGGTGCAGATGGGGCCACAGGCCTCCACCGCCGCCACGTTGAAGAGCAGCACCGTGTGCAGGCGCACGTCGCCCACGTTGTACTGGTCCTTCAGCTCCATGAGCTGATCCACGTAGCTGAAGAGCTGGTAGTTCTGGTTGCGGTCCGTCCCGCCGGTGAAGGTCTCGATGTTGTCCCCGCCGAAGATGACCTCGCGCTCGTCGGCGTCGATGAGGTTGCAGAACTCTTCGGCGCTGGCGCTGTCCGCCCACGTCAGGTCCGGGTTGTCCGGGTCCGCGAACACGGTGAGGTCGTCGTTGGCGGAGCAGCGGGGGTACGGCGTCCCGTCGCTCAGGAACACCACCACGTAGCGGGTCCGGGGCAGCAGCTCCGGGTTGGTTTCGTTGGTGTTCTGGATGTCGGAGGCGATGAGCGTGTACGCGTACGCCATGGCCCCCTGGTAGTCGGTGCCCTTGCCCAGTTGCGCCTGCAGCCCCGAGATGTGGGCGTCCAGCGTGCTGTCCGGGCGGGCGAAGCGGCTGCCGGTCACCGTGGCCGGCCAGGGGTTCTTCACGTTGGTTTCGAAGGGGACCACCGCCAGGCTGACGTTGGGCTGGGTGCTGAACTGCTCCACCAGCCTGCGCAGCGCGCGGACGCGGCCGGGTTCGGTCACCCCCGGCGGGACGATGGCCTGGACCTCGGCCTGCTGGCAGAAGCCGCTCGAGTCCTGGGCGCCGGGTGGATCCGACACGCACATGGAGCCCGACTGGTCGATGACGAAGACCACCTTCACCGGGAACCCGGTGGGGTCCGGCGGGTCGGTGCACACCCGGCCAGCGAGCGTCAGCCTGTCATCCACGCCCGTCGCCGCCTGCGGCCTCGACTCCAGGAAGGCGTCGGAGCACGCGACGGCGGCGAGCGCGAAACACGAGAGGAACAGCGCCGGACGGGGCCGGCGGGCAACGGTCATGCGACCTCCGGGGCGGCGCGACGGAGCGTAGCACCACCCACGAGCAGCTTCGCCTACCGGCGCCGGCGGAGCAGCCCCAGCGCAGCCAGGCCGAGTGCCCACAGGGGAAGCGCCGCGGGCACCTGCGCGCACGCCGCCGCCACCGCGTCACCGCCCACCATCAGCTTCAACGCCGAGGTGGACGCCTTGACCTCAGGGTAGACGCGGTCCGGGAAGGCCAGGGTCGCCTGCAGCTGCAGCTCGTAGTCCCCCTCCACGTCTGCGGTGAAGGTGGGCACCTTGCCGTCCACGTAGGCGTACTCCCACTTGCGGCTCATGGTGACGGCGCCACGCGGGTTCTCCACCGCCGAGCGCGAGCCCTGCGGCCGCCTGGCCACCGTCCACACGTAGTTCATGGCGGCGCCGTTGCGGTTGGCGAAGAGCGGCAGGCGAACCGTCTGCCCCGCGGCGAGCGCGAGCTGACCGCCGCCGTGCACCTGGAAGGGGGCGTTGGGGTCGAGGCAGTCATCCGGGTTCGCCGGGTCGATGACCGCGCAGTAGCGCGCGTCACACGCGTCGCCCACGCCGTCCCCGTCGTCGTCCCCCTGGTCGCGGTTGGCGTGCGCAGGGCAGTTGTCGACGGCGTTGAGGACCCCGTCGTTGTCCAGGTCCGCGTCGCACGCGTCGCCGATGAGATCCCCGTCGGTGTCCTTCTGGTCGGGGTTGGGCACGTCCGGACAGTTGTCGAAGCTGTCGTTCACGTTGTCGCCGTCGAAGTCCACGTTGCACAGCGCCGCGTCCGCGGGCATCACCTGGCTGGGGTTGGCCACGAGCGGGCAGTTGTCCTCACCGTCCGGGATGCCGTCGTTGTCGTCGTCGCCATCGCAGGCGTCACCTTCGCCGTCCCCGTCCGAGTCCGACTGCCGCTGGTTGGGGATGTTCGGGCAGTTGTCCTCGTCGTTGGGGATCCCGTCCCCGTCGCGGTCTGCGTCGCACGCGTCGCCCTGGCCGTCACCGTCCGAGTCGATCTGCGAGAAGTTGGCGACGCCCGCGCAGTTGTCACACGCGTCCCCCACCCCATCCCCGTCGCCGTCCGCCTGGTCCGCGTTGGAGGCGAACGGGCAGTTGTCCGCGTCATCCGCGATGCCGTCCCCGTCCGCGTCGTCGGTGTAGGCGAGCGTCTGCCCGTCGTCCGTGTACTGGACCCACACCGAGCCGCCGCCGCCTCCGCCTCCACCGCCCTCCTCCTGGGGGGCGCCGCAGCGGGTGCCGAGGCACTCGGGGTTGTCCTGGGCCAGCGCGGGCGCAGCAAGGACCAGCGAAGCCAGTGCAGCGAACAGGGGGATGGACGGTTGGGCGTGCTTCATATCGGGGTCCTCAAGCAAGAGGTGCGCCCGGCAGAGGTGGCGCCTTTTGCGGAGTGGATTCAGTGGTTTGGAGCGCAGGTGCCAAAGAGGGTCCGGGAGGGTGGGGGCGCGACACCACAGCCTCCTTGTGGGATCTTCTCCACGATCAGTTCCCCACCACGAAGGCATCATCCACCAGGGGGATGAGCCCTTCCGGCTCCCGGTACGCGGGCGGCCGGAAGACCACCTGCTCCACGTGCAAAGACCCGATGCCGGCGCCGTGGGGGTCGTTGGGCCTTCCCACCTGCATATAGAGGTAGAGGTCATTGACCCCCTCGGGGATGTCGTCCCAGGGGGGATTGGGGCGGGCGCGTGGGGTCAGAAGGCCCACGTTCTGGACGCGGACTTCGTAGCAGGCGCGCCCGTCCTCTGTCGGCGGCGCAGGCAGCACCGAGTAGACGTGGCCGCGGTCATCCCGGAAGGCGAGGTCCGCGCTGTGAGGGTCGGTCTGGGCGGCCACCTCGCTGGCGTTGTCCTGGCCGTCCCCGTCTGAGTCGTCGAGCTGCTCCGGCACCAGCGGGTTCGTCCCCGAGTGCAGCTCCAGGAGGTCTGGCAGCGCGTCCCCATCCGAGTCGGCGATGCAGGGGTCTGTGCCCAGCACCTTCTCTTCGCAGTCGTTGAGCCGGTCCCCGTCGGTGTCCAGGAACGGGTTGCAGCCGTTGAGCGTGTCCACCGTGAGCGGGTCCATCCCCATCCGCAGCTCCACGCCGTCGGAGAGGCCGTCCAGGTCCGTGTCCGGCGACAGGGGATCGGTCCCGAGGGCCTCCTCGTCCTCGTCCGGCACCCCGTCTCCGTCCGAGTCCAGGAGCAGGGCCCCCTTCCGCGCCACCGCGTTCCGGTTCCAGGCGATGAAGCGCTTGAGCACGAGCTCTCGTTGCAGCGAGGCGTAGTTCAGCCCGTTGAGGACGGTCTGAAGAGATGCCGGGTCGGTCTCGATGACCTGCGTGCCACCCGACCGGGCGATGGCGGCGACCTGCGCGCTCACCAGCGGGTTCGCCGTGGTGCGGACGTAGATGGGCTGGATGACCACCTCGCCGGCGGCGTACTTCTCCGCGAGCCCCTTCAGCTCCGCCGTCGTCCGCGTGAGTTCGCACTCGCTGCAGGCGGACTCGTTCGGCATCAGCTCGTCGCAGCGGGTGTCGATGCCGGCGTTGAAGGCGGGGTTCGCGCAGCTCGTGTCCGGGTCCGACACCACCAGCACCACCAGGTAGCGGGTGCGGCCGGTCAGCCCCCGGCAGCCGGTGAGCATGTCGCCCGACAGGTAGCTCTGCGCCAGCCGCAAGGGCGCGCGCAGGCTCCACGGCCCGGCCTCGTTGTACGCGCTGTACTGGGCAATGGCGGGCCCCAGGGCGCTCGTCTCCACGAAGGTGCCGGTGAAGCCCCGGGCCACCGTGTGGTAGCCGACGAGCCCGAAGCGGATGTACGAGAACGAGAAGCGCGCGTTCAGCGAGTCCAGCGCCGTCGCCACCTGGCCCACGACCTCGCGCGAGACGCCCTGCCCGCCCGGCACCGCGAACAGCACGCGCACTGGAAACGCATCACCCGCCGCCAACGGCGTGCAGACGGTCCCCGAGAGCTCCGCGCGGTCCGGCGCAGTCGGGCCACTGCTCCCGGTGGCGTAGAGCCCGGCGTCCGTGCACGACCACTGCGCGAGCAGCACGATGAAGAGGAGCGGCGCTTGTCGGCGCATGGACGCGGACGGTAGTCCCACTCACCCGGCCATGGCCAGCCACAGCGTGCTCCCGCCCACGCACACATCACCGCCAGGGCTCGCACGCGCCGTCATCGCGTGAAGCCCACCTCCAGCGCGTCCGGTTGGCAGCTGCACGCCGGATCGAAATCGCGCCTGGGGCCCCAGGGGCCGCATGGAGGCCCCGGAGGGTCGATCCCTACCTTTAGTACTGCTCGCGGAATTGCCCCCCTGGGCTCGCGTGGGGCCCGTAGGGCAACGGCGCAGCGGAGTCCGTCGCCCGCCACCGGGGCGCCGGGGCCCCAGGCAGCCCTTGCGGACGGCCGCTGGCGAGGCGATCCCGTTGAAGGCGACCTTCAGTGCCGAGGCGGCTCGGCGCGCGTCACCGCGTGGATGTCCCGAAGCGCCATCCGCCCCTTCGAGTCGAAGTGCACGAACTCCTGGCCGTCCTTCGTGACCACGTCCCGGACGATGTCGATGAACGTGTCTCCCGAACGCAGCTTCACCTGCACCGGCCCCTTGCGCAGCACCGCCTCCTCGAGCACGTCGAGGAAGTCGCAGCGCCCCAGCTCGTCCTGCTGCATCATGCTCATGGTCGGCTCCCTTGCCCTCAAAGGTTTGGCCTCGTGGAGGTCTGCCGCAACCGCCGCACGGCCGGCTGCCCCACGAGCCCGCATCACCGCATCCAGCCGTTGATGATGCGCTCCTTCGAGGCCAACACCTGCTCCGGGCCACCTGCTTCGGGAGCGAAGACGAGCTCGAACAGGGCGCCGTAGTCCTCTCCCCAGTCCCCTTCGTAGACCGTGGCCTCCGACTGGTAGGGGAACAGGACGTCTGCGTCGGTGCTGCTGTAGCCCACCCTGCGCGCGCTGCGCAGCCTCACCCGCTCTTCAGAGAGGACCTGCCCCGCCTTCACCTCCGTCAGGGCCGCACCGGAGGTAGGCATCCGCCCTGCCTGCCGCACCCGGACGAAGACCCGGCCATCCGCCTTCGGGTTCACCCACGCGGTGACCACGTAGATGCCCGGCTGCATCCCCTCCTCCACCGTCATCCGGGGCGCCCCCCGGACGGGCTCGCCGTCCGGCCACAAAGAGGGGACGTGTCCGTCGCGCAGGAGCGCTTTGCCCTGAGCCTTCGCCCGGACGAGCGCCGCGGACACCTGCGCGAGCGCGGCCCGCGTGAAGCGGCGCTCCCTGACCCGGGACTGCTCCATGACCTCGAGCGTCAGCGCGCCCCTGGCTGCGGTGACCCAGAGCCACGAGGTGTGGCCCGGCTGACCCGTCCCCGTGGTCAGCGGCACGGTGGCCTCGTCGGACGACGCGTCCACGGTGGCCACCGCCTGGCGGCCGCCCAGCTCCGGCGGGGGGCCAAACCAAACGCCCACCCGCGTCTGCAGGAGCTCCTCTGCGCGGAAGTCGCCGTAGAACCCGCCGCTGGCGCTGCGAAAACCGCCTTCGAGCGCGGCCTCGTCGCCCACTCCCCCGTTTCGCTCACGGCGCACCGCGAAGAGCGTCCCCCGCTCCTCCCACACGTCCCACCGGGGGCTGGAGCGCAGGTAGCGCGCGAGCACCTCCACGTCGGCCGCGGACAGCGCGCGCAGCCCGTCGTCTCCGACAGGGACGCGCTCGGTTTGCCCTGGATCACGGCGACAGGCTGCGGACCCCAGGCAGACCACGAGAAGCAGCAGGCAGGCGTGGCGTCGACTCACCCGAGCGAGCCTGGCCTGTGTGGGGGCCCCGCCACACACAGTGGGCGCCACCCCCCACCACAGGTGCGCAAAGGTGGCGAAATCTCTCGGGAAATACGCGCGAGCCGGAGGGCACACGCGTTGACACTTCGGCATGTGGTTCGCTTTACTTTTCACCCCATGCGAATCGGCCTTTTCTTCTTCGTCGGCATGCTGGTGCTCGCGCCGGTGTCGCCGCTCGACGGCAACGGAGAGGCCGAAGCCCAGCGGCGCAAGCAGGGTCAACGCGCGAAGAAGAAGTCACGACCTGCCGCGAAGCGCCCGGTCATCAAGCTGGAGGAGCCGCCGCCCACCACCGAACCTGCAGCGGCGCAGCAGGGCGCGGTCCCGCAGCGGGGGCCCACCCGGCTCGACTTCGATGACCGGCTGGTGCAGGGCCAGACCAACCGCGCCGGCTCGGTCTACCTCTACGACCGCAAGGAGCTGAAGCCCGAGCCCATGGTGAAGAAGCGCGACAGCTTCCGGGACGCCATCATCGAGAGCGTCTACGACCCGGACGCCGAAGAGCGGAGCGCAAGGTGACCGGCGCGGGCTCCCAGGCAGTGCTGCAGCTGGTCATCCTCCGGGATGGGCTCTTGCTGGGCACCGAGGTGCTGGTCCCCGGCACGTACACGCTGGGCTCGAGCCGCGAAGCCGAGATCCACCTCGACGACGCGCAGGTCGAACCGCTCCACGCGCTGCTCTACTTCCAGAACGGCCGCACGGCGATCCAGGACAACGGCTCGCGCGGCGGCGTCTATGTGAACGGGCACAAGGTCCGCGCCTGTGAAATCCGCTCGCAGGACGAGGTGCTCGTCGGGCCCTTCCTCCTCAAGACCCGGGTGCTCTCGCAGCGTCCCGCGGCCAGGCCGCCGCCGCCCCCCGAGGTCGCGGCGCTCTTGAACCGGCCGGCCACGGTGCCCGCCATGCCCGGGCCCGCGCACCCCGCTTCCGCGTTCACGCCGTCCGCGCCCCAGCCCGCCCCCATCCCGCTGCGCCCCTCCGGCCCCGCGCCCGCCTCGAGCAGCACCTTGCCGTCTGCCCGCCGCCCGGCGCTGGCCGCGGTGCAGCCCCTCTCTCCCCCGGCGATGCCGCCCCCGCCGCCCCCTGCGGTCTCGGGGACCGTCCCCTCCGCCCGCCGCTCCCAGCTCGCCGCGGTGCCCGCGCCCGTCCCGCTCGAAGCGGACCTCCCCACCGAAAGCGTGCCCCTGCCGCAGGACCTCGTGGAGGAGACGGCGGTCACCGCGCCGGGGTTGCTGCGGTACGGCCAGCAGGTGACCCAGCCAGGACCGGTTGCCACCTCCTCCGGGGCGCTGGGGTCGGCCACGCCCGGCGCGCCCACGCTCGAAGACGCCGTGCCGGCAGGTGCTGCGAACGCGAAGGCGCCCAAAGGACCCGTGGCGCCCGCGTACAGCGTCCAGGTGGAGCTGTATTGGGGAGAGCTCCGCCGCGAGGCGCGGACCTTCCGGCAGCTCCCCAAAGAGGGCGTGCTCTTCGGCGCCCACACCGACGACGCGCCCGTGCCCATGTGGGGCTTCTCCCTGCCGGAGGAGCGGTTCGCGCTGGTGGAGGCCTCGGCCCGCGGGTACCGGGTGTTCATCCCGCCCGGCGCTGCGGTGGAGGCGCGGCAGAACCCGCATGACCCGTTCATGCCGGTGGGCCCGCGGGGGCTGGAGGCCGAAGGGGGCCGCAGGTTCCTCACCCTGCAGCAGGGGGCGGGGGTCCGGCTCTCCGAAGGCGAGCTGTCCCTGGTGGTCAACGCCGCTGTCCCGCCGCCGCTCGCGCGCGGCAATCCCCTGTCGGGGCTGCCGTGGCTGGTGCTGGTGCTCTTCTTCCTCCTGGGCGGCGGCTTCGTGAGCCTGCTCGTCTTCGGGCCGCAGCCGCGGGACGAAGCGGACTTCGTGCCGCGCAACATCCCCAAGGCGGTCGTGCAGCTCATCGCGCCGGAGCCCAAGAAGAAGGAGCAGGCGCAGAAGAAGCTCGCCGAGCTCAAGGCCAAGGCGCCCGCGGCGAAGAAGAAGGCTGCGGCCCCCGCCGCGAAGAAGACCGAGCGGACGCCGCAGCGGACCACCCCCCAGGCGCCCGCGCCCTCCAGGGCGCTGCAGGCGCTGGCGAAGCTCTCCGCCGGCCCGGCCAGCAACGACGTGCTCTCCGCCATGGACAAGGCCGGCCCCGCGGGCGGCAAGAAGGGCACCACCCGGCTGTCGGACATGGTCGGCGGCGCGCCGGTGGCCAACGCCGGGCTGGGCAGCATCGGCCTTGGGTCCGGGAAGGGCTCGGGCGGCGGCACCAAAGGCCTGGAGATGCTGCAGGGCAAGGGCGGCATCGGCGCGCTCGGCGCGGGCGGCTACGGCAAGGGCAAGAAGGTGGGCGGCACCGTCACCCGGGCCTCGTCGCGCAGCGTGAGCGCGCAGGGCAGCATCGACCGGGACAAGGTGGCCAGGGTCATCAACTCCAACCTGCAGGCGGTGCGCGCCTGCTACGAGCGCGCGCTCTTGCGAGACCCCGGGCTCGCCGGCAAGGCAGTTCTGGAGTGGAGCATCAACACCAGCGGTACCGTGGTCACCGCGAAGACCAAGTCCTCGACCCTGCGCAACGCAGAGGTGGAGGGCTGCATCCTCCGCAGCATCAAGACCTGGAAGTTCCCCGCGGCGAAGGGCGGGAAGGTCATCGTCACCTACCCCTTCGTCTTCAACTCGGTCGGCTACTGATCCCCATGATGAATCACCAGGCAAGAACGCTCGCCCGCGCCACGGGGCTCACCGCCCTGTTGTGGGCGGGGCTGTGCGCGGCGCAGTTAAATGAGCTGGAGAACCCGGGCCGGGTCAGCGCGGTGCAGGAGCGGCTGTACCGGATGCACCACGAGCTGGACCTGGGCGTGGGGGTTCTGCCCCTGGACGCCTACTACAAGGGGCTCACCCTGCAGCTTGGGTACAGCTACCACTTCAGCGACAGCTTCTCCTGGCAGGTGGGGCGCGGCGCCTGGTCCTACCCGCTGAACACCGGCTTGCGCGAGCAGCTCGAGCGCGACTTCGGGGTGCAGCCCACGGTGTTCGAGCAGGTGGAGTGGATGGTGGGCTCGGACCTGGTGTGGAGCCCGGTGTACGGGAAGCTGGCGGTGCTCAACCAGCGGGTGCTGCACTTCGGCGGGCACCTGAGCGTGGGCGGCACGGTGATGAAGATGAACGTGGGGTTCCGGCCCGCGGTGAACCTCGGCGTGGGCGCCCGCCTGTACTCCTCGAAGTGGCTGTCGTTCCGGTTCGACGTCACCGACAACGTGATGCTGGGCCGCTCCGGCGCCTCCGGTCTGCGCGTGCTGCACGTGCCCACCCTCCAGCTGTCGACCGCCTTCAACTTCAGCGCAGCCGAATGACCCTCCTCGCCCGGTGGTTTCTCATCCTCTGCCTCGCGCTCGCGGGCGCAGCCTTCGCGCAGGACGCGCAGGACGACGCGGCCGAAGCAGACGCCGCAGCCGAGGAGGCGGCGCCCGAGCCTCTGCCGGAGCCGGTGAAGGCGGAGCCCCGCCTGCTCGACGAAGGGCTCGCCGAGTTCTACGCGGGCGACTTCCGGGGGGCGGCCCCGCTGCTCTTCGCGTACGCGGACGCCGCGCCGCAGACGGATGAAAACCGGCCCTGGGCGCAGTACTTCCTCGCGAGATCCCTGCGTGAGCTGGGCCTGAACCAGGCCGCGGCGTTCCACCTCGCGCGGGTGGCCCGGGAGCGCGCCAACCCCCAGGTGCTGCCGAAGGCGCTGGAGGAGCTTCGGGTCCTCACTGAGCTGCCGCACGACGAGGTCCTCATCGACGAGCAGATCTTCGGCTCTCTGGACCTCGCGTTCCTGCCCGCCGAGACCGGCGCGTACGCGCACTACCAGCAGGGGCTCATCGCCCTTCGGGTGGGCAACGAGCGCTGGGCGGAGAACCACTTCTCCCGGCTGGATTCGAAGACGCCGGAGTCGTCGCGGGCCCGGTACGCGGTGGTGGTCACGAGGCTGCGGCACGCGCGCGCGCCGGATGACGCGATGATTGGCGAGTTCCTCGAGCTGTCGAAGGACCCGAAGCTCTCGCCGCTGATGCGCAACGAGGCGCTGATGGCGGTGGCGCGGCTGCGGTACGAAAAGCAGGACTACGAAGGCGCGCTCGCCGCATACCAGCTGGTGGAGCTGCCGCCGCTCGACCCCGGGCAGGCCACCTTGTACCTGGAGGAGGCGTGGACCCGGTACCAGCTCGGGCAACTGCACGCGGCCATGGGCCTGCTCACCGCGCTCGAGGCCCCCTCCTTCCGCGACGCCTTCGTGCCGGACAAGTACCTGCTGCGCGCGTTCATCTACCGGGACCTGTGCCACTACCTGCCCGCCAAGCGCGCCGCGAGGGAGCTGACCCGGCGCTTCGCAGACTCGCTGGAGGCGATCCGCGCGCGGACGGACCTCACCTTCGACGTGCGGCTGCGGCGGGCGGCCGTCACCCGCGAGCCCACCCGGCGCGCGTACCTGCACCTCGAGGCCCTGCAGTCGGAGGGCGAGCGGCTCGGGCGGTACGCGGGGAGCTTCGGCAAGCCGCTGTTCGCGCACCTGGGGCACGTCTACGACCTCGCCCGCGCGGAGGCGGAGCGGGTGTTCCGGCTGCGGCTCGAGGAGGCGGTGCGGCGGGAGGCGGACACGCTCCTGCGCGCCGAGGAGCAGGTCCGGCTGATGGACTACGAGGTGGGCCTCAAGCTCTACGAGCGGGTGAAGCGCGGCTCGAAGCTGGCTTCGCGCATCGAGGAGGAGGGGCTTCGGGTGGACCAGGTCGCCTTCCCGTTCGGGGGTGAGTACTGGAACGACGAGCTGCGCTCCTACCGGTTCAGCCTGCAGAGCCGCTGCGTGGAGGACGCGCCATGAACAGCGCGCTTCGAAGCCACCTCGTCCACGTCGCGCTCGGCGCCGTGCTCCTGACCTTTGGCGGCGCTGCGGCGCCGGCGCAGCCCTTCAACCCGCTGCAGTCGCGGGCGAAGGAGAAGCAGGCGCTCATCGAGAAGCTGAAGCGGGACATCTTCAAGGTGGACCGCTCCATCCTCGAGACCGAGAAGCTGATCGCCCGGTCGCGCAACGCGCCGTACCTGCCGGACCTGCAGTTCCGCCTCGCGGAGCTGTACGTGGAGAAGAGCCGCTACGTGTACTACCTCGCGGCCGAGCAGCGGCCCGAAGGGATGAAGGGGGCCATGGTCTCGCCGGAGACGCGGCTCCTGAAGGAGAAGGCCGTCCAGCTCTACCGGCGCCTGCTGCGCGAGCACCCCGAGTTCCACGACGGCGACAAGGTGACCTTCTACCTCGCGCACGAGATGCGGGAGCTGGGTCAGTTCGACGAGATGCTGAAGATCCTCGGCGAGCTCTCACGGCGCTATCCGCAGAGCCCGCTGCGGCTCGAGGCCCAGCAGATCCTCGGCGACTACTTCTTCGACAAGGCGGACCTCACCCAGGCGGAGAAGCACTTCGGAGCGGTGCTGGACGCGCCGCCGTCGCCGGTGCACGACCTCGCCCGCTACAAGATGGGGTGGATCCGCATCAACCAGGGCAAGCACCCCGAGGCGGTCACCTTCTTCGAGGCCGCCGCCGCCAGCGCCCCGGTCCCGGGCGTGGATCCGTCCAAGGCCCTGAACGTGAAGCGCGAGGCGCTGTTGGACCTCGTCTACTCGTACACCGAGGCGCGGCCGGCGAAGGGCGCGCTCAACTACTTCGAGAAGCTGTCGGACTCGCGGGCCACCTACGCGCTGGCGCTGGAGAAGCTCGGGACCCGCTACTTCATCAAGCAGCAGTACGAATACGCCATCCCCGCCCTGCGGCGGCTGATGGAGATCCAGAGCGACCCGGAGCTGGATCTCGAGCGCGCGCAGCGGCTGTACGACGCGCTGAAGGCCTCGCGCGGGAAGGTCTCCGCGGAGCCGGAGGACGTGCGCTATCTCGTGCGGGCGGCGGTGACGGTGAAGGGGGATCCGCTGAAGGACGAAGCAGAGCGCAAGACGCAGCTCGGGGAACTGGAGGAGATGGCGCGGGATCTGGCCACCGGCCTCCACCAGAGCGCGGTGGCGGCGACGAAGCGCAAGGAGGACCCGGCGCTCTTCGCGAGGTCCGCGGACGCCTACGAGGAGTACCTCGCGCTGTTCCGGCCCGCGGGGCTGGTGAAGACCATCCACCGAAACCGCGCGGACGCGCTCTTCGCGGCGAAGAAGTTCCCGGACGCAGCCCGCGAGTTCGAGGTGCTGGCGCGCCTGCTGGACCCTTCGCGGGCGGCCACCGAAGACACGGCCGGGCCCGACGCCGTCGCCGCGGCGGAGGGGCCCAGGGACAAGCCGAAGGACAAGAAGGCCCCGGCGAAGCGCGGCAAGGCGACCCTGTCGGAGGAGGACGCGGGGACGCACGAGCAGGCGTTGTACGGCGCGCTGCTCGCGCACTTCAGCGGGCTCCGGGCGGAGAACGTCACGAAGCTGGACGCGTTCGAAGTCGCGGACGCGCGGCAGGCGCTGAAGCTGCTGGGCGCGGAGTACGTGTCGCTCTACCCGAAGAGCGACAAGGCAGTGGAGGTGAAGTTCAACATCGCCCGCGCGTACTACGACGACGGCGAGTTCGAGCAGGGCGCGAAGCTCTTCGAGGCGTTCGCGCTTTCGCACCCGTCGCACAAGGACGCGGTCGTCGCCGGCCACCTGGCGCTGGACGCACACCGGCAGCGGTACGACTTCAAGGCGCTGGAGGAGACGGGCAAGAAGCTGCTGTCGGCGCCGTTGCCGTCCGGATTCCTCGCGGAGGTGAAGGGCATCCTCGAGCAGAGCCGCAGCGAGGCGCTGGGCGAATTGGCCCTGCGCAGCTCCACCGAGACCGGAGACGTGGTGGAGGGGCTCACCAAAGTCGCCGACGAGAACAAGGGCGGCGAGATTGGCGAGAAGGCGCTCTACGGCGCGTTCGGCGCGGCCGGTGAGAAGCGGGACTTCACCCGGCAGGCGGAGCTGGGCCAGCGGTTCGTGAACGAGTACCCGAAGAGCGAGTTCGTCACCCCGGTGCTGCTCACCCTGGGGCGGCAGGCGGCGGAGGTGGGCCGGTTCGCGGAGGCGGCGGGCTACTACGAGCAGCTGGGGCAGCGGCTGCACCCCGACGGCGCGGCGCTGGACGGCTGGATGGCGGCGGCGCGGCTGCGGCTGGCGCTGGAGGACACCCCCGGCGCGGTGAGGGCTCTGGAGAAGGGCATGGAGGTGGCGGGCGGCCGCAAGTCGGAGCTGCTCACCCTCATCTCCCAGGCGCACCTCAAGGCGAAGGCCCTGCCTTCGGCGCGGGCGGCGGCGGAGCAGGCGCTGAAGCTGGATTCACAGAACGCGGAGGCCGGCGCGGTGCTGGCGGAGGTCCACGCGCGCTCCGGCACCCAGGACTCTCCAGACGCGCTGGTGGCGACCATTGGCGCCATCGCCCAGGGGCCGCAGGGGCAGACCGAGGACACCGCGAAGGCGATCTGGTTCGTGGCCGAGCTGTTCTACCGGTCCTTCAAGGCGCTGCCGGCCGAAGAGGTGGAGCAGAAGGTGGAGCTCGTGCAGCAGCTCGAGGGGCTCTACACCCAGGTCGCGTCCATCGGCTCGCCGGAGTACGCGGTGGCGTCCTTGTGGCGGCTGGGGCTCGCCTACGGGCACCTCGCGGAGGTGGTGGAGGGCAGCCCGCTCCCTGACGGCCTGTCTCCCGCAGAGGTGCAGCAGTTCCGGCAGGCGGTGAAGGAGCAGGTGGCGCCCATCAAGCAGCGGGCGGACGCGGTGCTCAAGGCCTGCGTGTCGCGCGCGGGCTCCCTGGAGGTCTTCACCGAGGCGACCATCGGCTGCCGGGCGCGGACGGACCAGGTGAAGCCGGTGGTGGTGCGTGAGCCCGCCAGGCCTCTGGGCCCCGAGGTGGAAGCGCTGCTGAAGCAGGCGGAGCTGGCGCAGAGCGCGGAGGCGCTGGAGGCCCTGGGGCTGGCGCACCTGGCCGCGCGCAGGCTGCCCGAAGCGCAGCTCGCGCTGGGCCGGGCGACGGAGCTGGATGAGGGCCGCGCGTCGGCGCACAGCGCGCTGGGGCTGGCGCTGCTGCTCGCCGGAGATGCGATGGGCGCGCGGGAGGCCTATGGCCGGGCGCTGGACGCGGACCCCACGCATCCGGGCGCGCGCGCGAACCTCGCCACCCTGCGCTGCCGGTTCGGAGACTCGGATGGCGCGCGCCGCGAGCTGGCGGTGGTGAAGGACCCCGGCGCGCTCGCTGGTCCCGCGGTGGACCCGGAGTGGAGGACGTGTCGGTGAGGGCCCCGCCACTCGTGAGGGGTAATGCGAGAGCGCCCTCACCCCTGCCCCCTCTCCCCGGGGGAGAGGGGAACCTTCGCCGCTCGCTGGTGGCACTGGCCCTGCTGTGCCTCACCACCACCGCGTGCGGCGGCGACGCCCAGACGCTGGAGGGCAGCCTCTCGGAGCTTCTGGATCTGCGCTACCGCAAGGTGAGCGTGGTGCAGACGCAGGAGGAGCTGTCGGTCCGCTTCGTCTGGCCGGAGGGCGCGAGCGAGGACGTGGTGCTGCGGGTGACCTCCTCGCTTCTGGGCGCGGTGGTGAACCCGCGCCAGCCGCTGGACCTCGCCGAAGTGGATGACCTCGGCCGGGTGCGTGGGCGCGTGGCCCGCGCGGTGAACAACGACCCGGTCACCGACTTCCCTCCCCCTCGCCGCGGTGCGCTCACCTTCGACCGCCACCTGCAGCAGGGGGCCACGGTGAACGGCGAGTTGCACCTCACCTTCGAGAACGGAACCGAGCTGGCCTCTGGCCGCACCGTCTTCGGCTCCTTCGAGGCGACCATCGAATGAAGCGCTCCACCCTGTTTCGAGTGCCGCTGCTGCTCTTGCCCCTGTGCCTCGGCGCCGCCTGCGGTCCGGGCTACGGCCACCGGGTGCCGGACAAGCTCGTGCAGAACCTCCCGTTCGAGAGCCGCATCGAATTGCTGGAGGCGGAGAACGAGCTGGCGCTGGCGGTGGACCGGCGGGACGAAGCGGACAACGAGATTTCGCGCGCAAGGGAGCACCTGCGGCGCGCGAAGAGCCGGCGTTCGGAGGCGAAGGGGGAGGTCTCCCGCGCGAAGGACGCGCTCAGCCGCGAGGTGGCGGAGCTGGCCCTGGCCGAGGCCGACGCGCGGCTCGAGTACCTGCGCGCGAAGCAGAAGGTGAACACAGCGCGCGCGGACATCGAGGCGCTGGGGCTGCGCTGCGCGCTGGCCCGCTTCGAATTGGCGCGGCTGGCGGCGGCGCGCAAGGCCAAGGTGGAGGGCGCCGAAGGGCTGTCCCAGGAGCGCTTCGAAGAGCAGGCGAAGGCCTGTGAGTCCGACGTGGAGGCGCGCCGCGCGAAGCTGGCTGAAGGCAAGGCCCAGGAGGCGGAAGCCGCGCGCGTGGCGTGGGAGGCAGAGCGGCAGGCGCTGGCGAAGAAGACCTTCGACGCGCGCGCCAGCCCGTGGGTGGAGTCGCTGTGAGGGCGTGGGTGCGTCAGTTGTTCGCGGCGCCCTAGCAGCCCGCCTTCGTCTTGCTCCGGCCACCGGCCGGCGGGATAAGGCGCCGCAGGATGCCGCAGCCCTTCGACGAGGAGCGGGCCAGGGTGAACACCGTGGATCCATTCAAGACGCTCACCTTGATTGCTTCTTGCCTCGTGGCCGCCACGAGCGTCGAGGCGAGGCCATCCCTGGCGCTGGACCCACCCGCCCTGCTGGCCTCCACTCCCACTGCGGCGGAACCGGAGTCAATCGTCGCCAGGGCGCTCGTCTCCCGGCTCGTGGATTATGGCCTCGTCGTCGGCGGTTCGGCAGGTCTCCAGTTCCTCACGAGCGCCGCGTTCGGGGTGCCCTCCCCGCGGTGGTTCGAGGAGGACACCTGGAGGCTCTCCGCGTGGGCGGGTCTCACCATGTCGGTCCCGCTCTGGACGTACTTCACGCTGATGGACGCGGGCCCGTCGAGCGCGACACTGGGCAAGCGCTGGATGGGCATCGAGGTCCGCAAGGATGATGGCTCGAGACTCACTGTCACCAGGAGCCTTCTGCGAACCGCGGTGACCTTCGTCGGCTGGGAGCTCGCGCATGTGTCCATGTTCGTGCCCCGCAACTTCGTGACTGATACGCCCGCAGCGTGGCAGTCCATCGGCCTGAGCGTTGCCACAGCGTGGCTGCTGGCAGACTTCGTGGTCACCATCGTCACCCGGGGCCGCAAGGGGCTGGCCGATGTGATCGTCGGTACCCACCTGGTGCGCCCCCCGCGCCGGGGAGCCGACGTCACCGCCTCCGTCACTCAGCGACGTCTGTGGTGACGGTGTCGTAGGGCGCTGCCGGGACCACCCCCACCTACCTCTCCGCAGCTCTCCCTCCTGTTGCGCTCCGGGAGGCGTCCTTAGCTTGGCCCACCGAACCACCTGAAGGGGGAGCCATGCGGAGGCGCAGCGTGCTGGTGTTGTCGTTGCTGTTGGGTGTTGGAGCGGGCTGCGTACCGAAGAGCCGCTACGACACGCTGGTCTCCGAGCACCAGCGCGACAGGCGGGAATTGGACGAGACGAAGGAGACGCTCGCGCGCGAGCAGGCGGAGGCCAGGGCCATCGCCGAGCGGCTCGCGGCGTTGGAGGCGAAGCTCGGCGCCACGCTGCAGGACAAGTCCGCGCTGCAGGGCGACATCGACCAGATGCAGGTCGCGCTGGCAGACCTGAAGCGGCGCAAGGCAGAGGCGGACGCGCGCATCGAGGAGTTCCGCGCGCTGGTCTCGCGCTTCCAGACCATGATTGACGCCGGCAAGCTCCGGGTGCGCATCCGTGACGGGCGGATGGTGGTGGAGCTGGCCACGGACGTCCTGTTCCCGTCCGGCTCGGCGCAATTGAGCCGCGAAGGCCGGGCAGCGGTGGCAGAGATGGCAGAGCTATTGGCCTCCATCCCGGACCGGCACTTCCAGATTGAAGGCCACACCGACGACGTGCCCACCCGCGCGGGCACCTGGCCCACGAACTGGGAGCTGGCCTCGGCGCGGTCGCTCACCGTGCTGCGGACGATGCTGGACGCGGGCCTGGCGCCGGCCCGCATCAGCGCCGCCAGCTTCGGAGACAGCCGCCCGGCCAGGCCCAACGACTCTCCGGAGAACCGCGCCGCCAACCGCCGCATCGAGGTGGTGGTCATCCCGGACCTCTCCAGCCTGCCCGGCTTCGACGAGCTGCAGCGGGTGTCGTCGCCGGCGAAGTGACCCGCGGAGCGGTGGCATAGTCCGGGCCATGGACACTCGCCGCCCGGGACCTTCCACGCCGTCACGTCGCGCCGCGGAGCTGGAGGCCGCGGCGCTCGCGCTCAAGGAGAGGGGCTACAACAGCGCCGTCGTCACCGCTCGGATGATCCAGGAGCACGAAATGGAGGAGGCGGAGGCGGTCGAGCTGGTGGGGCGGATCTACGGCAAGAAGGTGAACCCGCGCGCGGGGGATACGACCTCCGGGGTCGTCTCGGGGATCGCCATGGTCGTCCTCGGGCTCGGCGGCGCGTGGACGGTGTACTTCGTGCTCCCGCTGCTCCCCTTCATCCTCCGCGTGATCGTCGCCGGCGCGGCCCTGGCCTTCGCCGGAGCCGGCGCCACCAGGGTGATCACCACGCTCGTCAACTCGAACGTGAAAGAGGATCTGCGGGAGCGGTGAGCGGCAAGCCGCGCCGTTCAGGGTTCAATTTCGGGAGGTTCCGCCGCCTCGGCCTCTTCGGACGGCGCGGGAGCGGCCAGGTACGCGCCCAGCTCGGAGACGCAGAGATCCGGGTACCTGGTGCCGGGATACACCGCGTCCACCGTGAGGCGGATCCGTCGCGCGGGCTTCTGGGCCACGGGAGAGTCCAGCCATAGGGTGGCCGGACCGCTCCTCGCGATCTGGAATATGTCCTCCGCGGTGGGCGCTTCGGGGAGCTCGAAACCCTCCCCCACGTCCGAGGCTCGGGTCGGGTCGCCGAGTTCGAAGGACCCCACCCGGACGCCGTCGAGCAGCACGGAGACCCGGCGCAGGCGGGCATTCTGGGCGAGGAGGCCCGCGCTCTTGAAGTAGCCGCCATGGACCCGGACTGCGCTCACCCGCTGTGGCGCTCCCAGGTCCAGTTCAATCCACTGACCCACGCCCGGGCCCTTCGCGCCCTCGCACCAGGCCGTATCCATCCTCCCGTCGGCGGCCAGGGAAGCCGGGTGCTCGAACGTTTTTCCGCGCAGCTCGCTCGAGGCGACGGTCGTGCGCCGGCTGGCCAATGAGCAGTCCATGCAGGCCCCGTCATGGGACTGCCCGTAGGTGGTGACGTTCCCGGACTGCGCCAGGACCCAGGCCACCAGCAGCGTGGGATTGAGCAGGGTCACTGCGCCCCGTACTCGAGGAGGATCCCGTCTCCCGCCGCGAACACCCTGCCGTCCACGCCCCACACCGCCTTCAGGTGCTCCGTCGTCCCGCTCTCGACCTCGGTCCAGACGTTGCCGTCGAAGTGCGCGATCTGTCCGTCCGAACCGACGGCCCACACGTCGTCCGGGGCTCTGCCCCAGACGGCGCTGTACTGGCTGCCAAAGCCAGGCGCCGTGGGCGGCTCCATGTACGTCCAGGAGGAGCCCGACCACGACAGGATCGTGTTGAGGGTCCCTACCGCGAACATCCGGCTACTGGAGAAGCCGTGGATGGCCAGCAACGTCGCCGAGACGGGCGTGGAGGCCTCCGCCCAGGCACTCCCGTTCCAGCGGAACGTCTGTCCACCTCCGCAGACGGCCCACACGTTGGAGGGGCTGCTCGCCCACAGCCCGTTGCACGTGTCATCACCGAACTCGTAGTTCTCCCAGTAGCCGCCGTTCCAGTGGTAGGCGGCGGAGTAGCTGTTGGCCACGACCCACGTATCGTTCGGGCTGAAGCTCCACACGTCGTTCAGCTTCAGGTTGTTGAAGGTGCTCGCGCCGGGGCCCGTTTCCCAACCGGTGTTCGCAGCGTTGCGGCGGATGATGAACCCATTGGAGCCAACCGCCCAGGTGTTCGCGTCCGAGGATCCCCCGAAGGCGTTGATCGAACCGGCCAGCCCCTGGGGAGGTCGCGACCAGGTGTCGCCCTGGAGCCAGAACAGGTTGGAGCTCCCAAACCCGCCTCCACCCCAGAGGACCGACGAGCCAGGGGCGCTCCAGAGGGAGTTGATGTTTCCGGTGCTGACCCACGGCAGGGTCACCTCCGTCCAGACCTTGTCCCCGCACACGTTGGGTGTGCCTCCAGCACCGCAGGCCTGCGAGCCGGCACAGCCTCCGCAGTCCACCTGGACCGTGGCTCCGCAGCGGTCGGTGAGCGTGGCTTGACCGCACTGCAGCGAATGAGCGGCACACAACTGAGCCGGCGTCTCCGGCGCGCAGACGCACCGCGCCTCCGCCGAGCACGTCTGCCCGGCGCCGCAGGCACAATTCAACGTCCCCCCGCAGCCGTCGGGCGCGGCGCCGCATTCGAGCCCTGCCTGCGCGCAGGTCTGGGGGACGCACGCCTCGGTCGTGCAGACGCCCGAGACGCAGGCCTCTCCAGCGCCGCAGGCGGTGCACGCCGCGCCCCCTGTGCCACAGGAGGTCGGGAAGCTCGGCATGCAGACGCCGCGGGAGTCGCAACAGGTGGAGCAGGTGTCAGGCCCGCAGGCGTCTGCGCCAGTACCGCAGCCGGTGTGCAGGAAGAGCGCTGCTGCCGCGATGGCGA
>CAZQVZ010000049.1:0-21064 GCA_964596895.1 uncultured Myxococcaceae bacterium | reverse complement strand
GGAGGCGCTGCGCGGGGCACGGGCGCAAGGCGGGCCGGCGGCGCCGCGGCGGGCGGCGCAGGGGTCCTGGGCAAGAAGAAGGGGTTGGCCATTGGCGGGGCCGCGCTGGGGCTGCTGCTCACCGCCGGCGTGGTGATGAAGTTCACCGGAGATGATGCGCCGGCGGACGGCCCGGTGCGCCCGGGCGGCGGGGCCACCGCGGCGCCGCTGGACCCGAAGCGGCAGGTGGAGCAGCTTCTGGCGGAGTGCCGCTCCTACGCGGCCACCGAGCTGGGGATGCAGCCCAACTGGGCGAAGGCGCGCGAGGCCTGCGAGAAGGCGCGGGAGCTGGATCCCATCAACAAGAGCGTCATCGAGCTCATCCAGAAGGTGGAGCGCGAGCAGGAGTGCGAACAGCAGTACGAGTCCGGTCAGCGGATGATGAACCTCCTGCGGGAAGAGGAGGCGCTCGAGGTCTTCGCGCAGATCAACAAGGAGTGCTCGTACTACCGGGTGGTGAAGCCGCAGGCGCGGGACGCCATCGACAAGGTCAAGAAGAAGTCCGGGGACGACTGCAAGACGTACGCGCGGATGGGGAACTGGGAGCAGGCCCTGCCGCGCTGCGAGAAGTACATGACCTTCGCCTGCCAGAAGATGGCGCCCGAGGCGCTCAACCCGGGGACCGGGGAGACCATCGACCTCGTCTCCAACTGCCGGAGGAAGAAGAACTGCTGGGCGCCGCAGGACCCCATGTACAAGAACCTCCTGCTGGCCCGCTTGAAGGTGGACCCCGACGCCGGCCCGTGGATGTGCCCTCCGGTGGCGATCTTCGACGAAGACCTGGAGATCACCGACCCCCGCAAGCAGGTGCAGAAGGCCTTCCGCGAGTGGTACGAGGAGAAGATCCTCATCGAGGCCATGGAGCTGTACTGGGACGGCAAGGGAGGCGAAGCGCAGGTCAAGCTGCAGCGGCTGCGCGCAGACCGGCGCAAGGCGTCCTTGCACCAGACCGCGGATGATCTCCGGCGGGACATCGCCGCGGTGGAGAACCTCTACCGGGTGGGGGCCACGCTCCTGCGGGAGTCCGAGTTCGATAAGGCGGAGGGCGTCTTCAAGGACGCGCTGCAGCTCGACACCAAGCTGATGCGGGACGCGGTGGACAAGAAGTCCTTCTACCGGAGCACCATCGAGGTGGAGGTGGGGAAGGAGACCTATCTCGGCGGCAAGCACTGGGCGGACCGCAGGGACACCCGCCGCGCCTGCAAGATCTGGAAGCTGGGCTTCTCCTTCTTCCGGGGCAACGGCGACCTGAACCGCGCGGTGGGCTTCTGCTCGTCGCTCGCGGGTCAGGCGCTGGGCAGGGTCAGCCGCTGCGCGGACCTGGAGGAGGTGCGCGCGTACGCGGTGGACGGCGACGGCGTGGGCGAAAAGGCGGACCAGAAGGCGCAGGAGCTGGGCTGCAAGGGTTAACCTGACGGGGCGCAGATTGGTTCGACCCCGGCGCACGGCCGCGCTATGAGCACAGGGGCGATGACCGCCCCCTCCGACGCCCCGGTCCTCACCCTCTTCGACGCGTCCGGCTTCATCTTCCGCGCGTACCACGCCATCACCCACCTCTCGACGTCGAAGGGGGTGTCGACCAACGCCGTCTACGGCTTCACCCGGATGATCCTCAAGGCGCTCCGGGAGCTGGACCCGACGCACGTGGCCCTGGCCTTCGACAAGGAGAGCCGCACCGGCCGCCAGGCCATTGACCCCACCTACAAGGCCAACCGCGAGGGTCCCCCGCCGGACCTGGTGCCGCAGTTCGAGCTCATCCGGAAGGTGGTGGCGGTGCTCAACCTGCCGGTGCTGGAGTTCGCCGGCTGGGAGGCGGACGACGTGATCGGCACGCTCGCCTGCCAGGCGAAGCGGGACGGCTTCCGCGTCCAGATCATCACCGGCGACAAGGACTTCATCCAGCTCGTGGACGAAGACGTCCGCCTCTACGACCCGATGCAGGACAAGCACACCGGTCCCGCGGAGGTGAGGGAGCGGCTCGGCATCGCGCCGCCGCAGATGAAGGACTACCTGGCCCTGACCGGGGATCCGGTCGACAACGTGCCCAAGGTCCCGGGCGTGGGGCCCAAGACCGCAGCGGAGCTTCTGGCGGAGTTCGGGGACGTCCAGACCCTGCTCTCCCGCGTGGACGAGGTGAAGAAGCCGAAGCTGCGCGAGACGCTCAGGTCCCACGCGGAGCAGATCCACAGGAACCTCCAGCTGGTCAGCTTCCGGCTGGATCTGCCGCTGGAGCTGGGGCCGAAGGACCTGGCGCGCCGGCCCATCAACGAACCGGAGGCCCGGGCGCTCTTCGGGGAGCTGGAGTTCTTCAAGCTCTTGCAGGAGATGCCGCAGCAGGCGGCCACCCCGCTGGCGCAGGAGAGCCAGACCGTCCGCGACGAGGCGGGGCTGAAGGCGCTGGCGGAGGCGGCCAGGGCGGTGGGGCACCTGGCGCTGGTGCCGGTCTTCACCGGCCCGCCGGACGAAGCTGAGTGGGTGGGGCTCGGCGTGGGGCTTCCGGAGGGCCAGACGTTCTACGTCCCCATTGGCCACCGGGCGCTGGATGCGCCGGTGCAGCCCTCGCTGGAGGCGGTGCGCGCGCACCTGGGGCCGCTCTTCGCGGATCCGTCGGTGCGCAAGGGCGGCCATGACCTCAAGCTCACCCTCCGGGTCCTCGCGGCCAACGGCCTGCAGATGCGCGGCGCGGTGGACGACGTGCAGATGCTCTCCTACCTGCTCAACCCGTCCCGCCGGGAGCACGCGCTGGGGGATCTGTCGCGGGAGCGGCTGCGCTGCGAATTGCCGCAGGACCCGCGCAGCGCGGCGAAGAAGCAGGTGGAGGGGCTCTCGGGGATGAGCGTGGACGTCGTCGGCCCGTGGGCGGCGGCGTGCGCGGACGCGGCCCTGCGGCTCGCGCCCGAGCTCTGGGAGGAGGTGGACCGGATGGGGCTCGGCAAGCTCGCCCGCGAGGTGGAGCTGCCCCTGTTGCCCATCCTCGCGCGGATGGAGCGCGCGGGCGTGGCGCTGGACGTGGCGCTCGTCCGGCGCATCGCCGAGCGGGTGGGCGCCGAGGCCGAGGGGAAGCTGCAGGAGATCCACCGGCACGCCGGCCGCGAGTTCAACGTCGCCTCGCCCATCCAGCTGTGCCAGGTGCTCTTCGATGAGCTGAAGCTCCCGGTGCTCAAGCGCGGCAAGACCGGGCCTTCGACCGACCAGGAGGTGCTCGAGAAGCTGGCGGAGCAGCACCCCCTGCCGCGGGCCATCATCGAGTACCGCGGGCTGTCCAAGCTCAAGAGCACCTACCTCGAGCCCCTGCCGCTCTCGGTGGGCAAGGACGGGCGGCTGCACACCACCTTCCACCAGGCGGCCACCGCCACCGGGCGGCTGTCGTCGTCGGAGCCGAACCTCCAGAACATCCCCATCCGCGGGGAGATGGGCCCGGAGATCCGCCGCGCCTTCGTGGCCGGCCCCGGCAAGGTGATCATCTCCGCCGACTACAGCCAGGTGGAGCTGCGCCTTCTGGCCCACGTCTCGGGGGACCCGGGGCTCATCGACGCGTTCGAGAAGGACCAGGACATCCACACCCGCACCGCGGCGGAGGTCTTCGGCGTTCCCCCGGAGCAGGTGACGGGCGATCAGCGGCGCGCGGCGAAGATGGTCAACTTCGGCATCGCCTATGGGCTGTCCGCGCACGGGCTCTCCACGCGGCTGGACATCCCCGGGGAGGAGGCGAAGGGCATCATCGACCGGTACTTCGAGCGCTACGCGGGAATCAGGCGCTACCTGGATGAGACGGTGGCCCACGCGCGCGCGCATGGGTTCGTGGAGACGCTGTTCGGGCGCCGCCGGTACATCCCCGACATCCTCTCGCGCAACCGCAACGCCGCGCAGGCCGCGGAGCGCGCGGCCATCAACATGCCCATCCAGGGGACGGCGGCGGACCTCATCAAGATGGCGATGATCACCCTGGACCGGGAGCTCTCGTCGCAGGGCCTCGCGGCGCGGATGCTGCTGCAGGTCCACGACGAGCTCCTGCTCGACGCGCCGGAGGACGAGGCAGACAGGGTGCTGCCCCTGGTCCGGGACGTGATGGCCAACGTGGCCACGCTGCGGGTGCCCTTGAAGGTGGAGGCCGGCTCGGGCCCTACGTGGGCGGACGCGCACTGAGCTACGCTCCGTTGCCATGGCGGTGAAGGCGAAGAAGCCCCTGGTCGCAGGCGGGGAGGTGGCCCGCCCGTCCGAGCGGCTCGCCGCGGTCCTGGAGATCGGCGCGAGCCTCGCCCACGCGCGCGACGTGGACGAACTGCTGAGGCTGGTGATCGGCCGGGTGACGCACCTGCTCGGCGCCGAGGCCGCCACCTTGTTCATGTACGACGAGGCCCAGGACGAGCTGTGGGCGCGCGTGCTCGAGGGCGGGGGCCTGCAGGAGATACGGGTGCCGGCGCGCAAGGGGCTCGCGGGGCATGTCCTCCGGACCGGCGAGGCCATCCGCGTGGCGGACGCCTACCAGGACCACCGCTTCAACCCGGACGTGGACCGCAAGAGCGGCTTTCGGACCCGGTCGCTCCTGGCGGCGCCGCTGCGTCACGTCAGCGGGCGGGTGCTGGGCGTGGTGGAGGTGCTGGACAGAAGGCCCAACGCGTTCGCGCCGGATGATCTGCAGCTCGTGGAGGCGGTGGCAGCGCAGGTGGCGGGCGCGCTGGACAACCTGCGCCTTCTGGAGACCCTGCGCGCGCAGAACGAAGCGCTGCGCACCGCCCAGGCGGACGCCGCGGACCGGCTGCGGGAGCTGGACGTGCTCTACCAGGTGGAGCAGTCCATCAGCGCCACCGAGGAGGAGACGGATCTTCTGGACCGGATCCTCGCGGTGGCGCTGGAGGTGAGCGGCGCGACTGCGGGCTCCATCCTGCTCGCGGAGGAGGAGCAGGGGACCTTGTACTTCCGCAGCGCGCGCGGCGAGAAGAGCGACGTGTTGACGCAGCTTCGGCTGGAGCCGGGCCGCGGCATCGCCGGGCAGGTGGCGCTCACCGGCCGGGCCATGCGGCTGGCAGACGCGGAGGCCTCACCGCACTACGACCGGTCGGTGGCGAAGAAGATTGGCGTGCGCATTGGCGCGCTCCTGGCGGTGCCCATCCCCGGACAGCGCGGGCGGCTGGGGGCGCTGGAGCTGCTCAACAAGCCCTCAGGCTTCACCCAGGCGGACGAGCGGCTGGCCACGTTGCTGGCCGGGCAGGCCGGGCGGGCCATCCTCCAGCGACGCGCGCGCGAGGAGGGCGAGCGCAAGGCGCGGCTGGCGACCATCGGGCAGCTCCTTTCGGGCGTGCTGCACGACCTGCGCACCCCGATGACGGTGATCTCCGGCTACGTGCAGCTGTTGGGCATGGAGTCCAGCGCCGAGGAGCGGGCGGCCTACACCGCGCTCATCGAGAAGCAGTTCGAGCACATCCACGACATGACCCGGGAGACGCTCGCCTTCGCGCGCGGCGAACGGGAGCTTCTGGTCCGGAAGGTCTACCTCCAGAAGTTCGTGGAGGAGGTGGCGGGGTACCTGCGCACGGACATGGAGGGCACAGGCGTGGAGCTGCGGGTGTCCCCCGGGTACACCGGCGCCGCGCGCTTCGACGAGACGAAGATCAAGCGCTGCATCTACAACGTGGCCCGCAACGCGGTGCAGGCGCTGGGGCCGGACGGCGGCCGCTTCACCCTGGCGGTGGAGAAGGTCCCGGGCGCGCTGCTCTTCAAGATGAGTGACAACGGCCCGGGCGTGCCCGAAGAGATCGCCGGCACGCTCTTCGAGGAGTTCGTCAGCGCCAACAAGCAGGGCGGCACCGGCCTGGGGCTCGCCATCGTCAAGCGGATCTGCGACGAGCACGGAGGCACCGTGAGCTGCCGGAGCCGCCCGGGCAGGGGCACCACCTTCGAGCTGCGGCTGCCGCAGCGCGAATGGTCCTGACCGCTTCAGTGCATCTGCGCGCCCTGCGACGGGTGGCCCGTGGCGTGGGGCCGCGGCGCAGGCTCGATGAGCTCCACCACCAGGCCACCGAAGGGCACGCGGGGCTCGGGCGCAGAAGGATCCTGAAGCCTTTGCAGCGTGGACAGGCACGACACCGCGGCCTCGTCCACCGACAGCTCCAAGAGCTCCCGCTCGGACGGCCGGGCCCCCAGCACGCCCAGGGCGTCCAGCAGGCAGCGCCGCAGGGTGGCGAGCTCTTCGAGGATGGAGTCCGGGCCGCGGGCCACCGACAGCCGCAAGACGCCGCGGGTGCGCGACCAGGCGGGCAGGGTGGTCTCGTGGCGCAGGCACGCGCCAATCTGCCGGATGAAGTCCTCCACCACGCCGTCGAGCAGGCTGTCCGGCACCGACCTGCGGCCCGCCTGGGCGTAGCGCTCCCGCCGCCAGGCCGCGCACAGCCGCTCCGGCTGTTCCCCGAACATCCGGCCCGCCGCCCCGCCCATCTCCACCACCGCCCCCGCCGACCGTGCCATGCGACACCTCCGCGGGACGGCTGAGCAAGGCGCCTGCCAAGGCGGGAGCCCAGAGATTCAGGGCGTTGCGCTGCGGGACGGCGCCCGGGCCTGAAGTTCTTTCAGTGCAGGAGGCGGCGGGGACGGCCGTCTTCACCGGGCGGGCCGTCATCGCTGTCGCCGTGGTCCGGGTCCCCGTCCTCGTCCTCGTCCTCATCCAGTGCGTCCGAAGCTGGATCGTCGTCGTCGAGGTGTTCGGCGTCTGCCTCCAGCGCGTCCTCCTCCATCCAGGACGGGCCGTCATCAGCGAGCGGCGGTGAGCCCTCCGGGGCGGGCAGCGCCTGGGCGGCGAGCGCGAGCCTGCGGGTGGCGTCTTCGGCCGCGTCCTGCGCGGACAGCTCCGCGAGCCGCAGCGCCTTCACCCGGCGGCGCCTCACGTAGCCTGCGACGAGCAGCAGCGCCGCCGCAGACCAGATCACGGTGCCGCCGGTGAGGATGGGCGTCCATGAGTAGCGGCTGGGTAGATCCTTCGCCCAGGCGTCCTGCTCCACGCTGAGGGAGGTGAGGAACGCGCGCGCGAAGGCCACCTCGAACGAAGCGCCGTCCCGCACCTGATCCACGAGCTCCCCCAGCTGCGCCTGGCCGTAGCGCTGCGCGAGGTGGGCCACGAAGGTCACGCTCTGCGCATAGGCGATCTCCACGTCTGACGGCTGGTCCGGCCAGGAGGTGGCGAGGTCTTCGAAGTTGAAGAGGCGCTTCTGGGTCACCGCGCGAAACATGGCCGCGTACTGGGTGACGCTGAAGCGGTCCCCGGTGAGGTACATGGCCACGCCCTCCTGGAACCACCGCGGCCACGCGTCCGACAGCTGCCCCAGCGCGACGTGCGAGAGCTCATGGCGCAAGGTGACCTCCCCGTGCGGCTGCACGAGGCTCATCGCGTCCACGAGGATCACGTTGTGCGACGGCCAGGCCAACGCCTCGGCCCAGCGCGGCACCCGGCTGCCGGAGAGCGTGAGCGCGTCCATCTCGGCGCGGCCGGAGGCCAGCCGGATCTCGGTGACGCCCGGCCAGTCCCGGCCGAACACCGCGCGGAAGGACTCCCGCGTGGCCTCCACCCGCGTGGCCAGCGCCCGGGCCGAACCTTCGGACTTGTCCGTATAGAGGATGCGGAAGCGCTCGGTGGTGAGCTCGCCGGTGATGAGCGCGGGGCGCCCGTGTGGGACCAGGGGCGCCGCTTCGCCCTGCAGGTGCGTGGAGGTGGAGGTGCTGCCGTAGGGAGGGCCGGCGGTGGCCGCAGACACCGGCCCCGCGGCGACGAGGAGCGCCGCCACCACCACCAGGACCCTGTGAATCATCCGCCGCAGCATCAGGTGGAGGCCTTCATAACAAGGAGGGCATGTGCGGGCTCAACTCCCGTCACCCGCACCCGCTTCCTGCGTGACGCTGCGCCGGAAACCATCGAAATCTGGCGCTTCGAGACGCCGAGCAGGCGCCCCAGCAGCGCTACCAGTTCGGCGTTGGCCTCCCCATCCACCGGCGGCGCGGCGAGCTGGACCTTGAGCGCGTCCCCATGTTCGCCGACGACACGCGAGCGGCTGGCGCGGGGCTGGACGTAGACGGACAGCTCCACGCCCCCGTCGACCGGGTGGAGCCAGGGGGGGGAGGACATGGGCTATTCGCCCGAGAGCGCCTTCTTGTGCGCGAGGAACGCCACGTTGTCGTCGATGCGGCGCGTCTCCTCGGGGCTCACCCGGAAGGTCTCCAGGAGCTTGTGGTGCGCGTCGATGACGCTCTGGATCTGCGACTCGAACTGCACCCGCTGGCGCTTGAGCTCGTTGATGTCCTCGATGACCTGCACCAGCTTCTGGTGCGCGCCCTGGACGATCTTCTCCGCCTGGTGCTCCGCGTTGGCGAGGACTATCTCCGCCTCCTTGCGCGCGCCTTCCTTCACGTCTTCGCTGATGCGCTGCGCGGTGACCATGGTCTCCTGCAGCGTCCGCTCGCGCTCCTGGTGGTGCTCGAGCTTCGAGAGCAGCCGCTTCTGCTCCTCCTTGAGGGCGATGTTCTCCTTCACCACCTCTTCGAACTCGCCGGCCAGAAGCTCCAGGAAGGCTTCGACCTCGCGGCGGTCAAAGCCGCGCAGGGAGGTGACAAAGCGCTTCTGCCGGATGTCCAGGGGCGTGAGCTTCATGGCGCCCCCAGTATAGGCGACGGACAGGCCCGCTCTAGAAACGGGCCTGCCGGGCAGGCGGGCAGGCTAGCCCGGCTCCTGCTCCAGGAACTGGTCTCCCAGCTCCTTCGCGCGGCGGGTGGCGGCCTCCACCGCGTTGATGAGGGTGGTGCGCAGGCCCCCGGCCTCCAGCGTGTGCAGCCCGGCAATGGCGGTGCCCCCGGGGCTCGTGACCTGGTCCTTGAGCTGGCCTGGGTGCCCGTTGGTCTCGAGCAGCAGCTGGGCGCTGCCCAGGACGGTCTGCGCGGCGAGCTTGAGCGCGGTGTACCGGGGCAACCCCACCTTCACGCCCGCGTCGGAGAGGGCTTCGATGATGAGGAAGATGTACGCCGGCCCGCTGCCGGACAGCCCGGTCACCGCGTCCAGCAGGGCCTCCTCCACCACGGTGGTCATCCCCACCGCATCGAAGATGCCGCAGGCGGTCTGCACGTCCTCCAGGGTGGCGTGCGCCCCGCGGGCGAGCGCGCAGGCGCCCCGGCCCACCAGCGCCGGCGTATTGGGCATGGCGCGGATGATGCGGGTGTCCCCGCCCAGGCTCCGCTCCAGCGCGGCGATGGGCACGCCCGCAGCCACGCTCACCACCAGCTTGGAGCGGTCGATGGCCGGGGCCACCTGCAGCAGGAGGTCCCGCATGGCCTGCGGCTTCACGCACAGCATCACCACGTCCGCTTCGCGGCAGGCGGTGAGGTTGTCCGGCGCGGTCCGTACGCCCCAGGTCTTCGCCAGGGCCGCCACCCGCTCGGCCCTGCGCGCGGTGGCGATGATGCGCGAAGGCGGCACCTTCCCCGTGGAGATGAGCCCGCGCATGAGCGCTTCGGCCATGTTCCCCGCGCCCACGAAGGCGATGGTCCCTTCGCTCATGACTTCGGCCCTCCGCCCGCCATCTGCTGGATCATCTCCACCGCCGCCTCGCGCACCGGCGGCGCCTGCTCTTCAGACGACGAGAGCTCGGTGAGCAGCTCGCGGGAGCTGGGGGTGTCCTGAAAGGGCAGGGCCCTCACCGCGACGATCTTGAGCTGGACGGTGAGCATGGGGTGGCGGAGCACGTTGGCGAGGATCTGCTCCGCCCGCGGGTGCTTGAACTGCCCCACCGCGCGCACCGCCGCCTTCGCCACCAGGGGATCCGGGTCGAGGATCATGTGCGCCAGCGGATCCAGCCCGCGCGCATCCCCCAAAAGCGCCACGTCCTCGACGGCGATGATCCGGATCTCGCGGGGCGCAGGTTCGAACATGAAGGAGAGGGCGCGCAGCACCGCCACGTCCGCCTCCGCGCACTCGGACGTCCTGGAGGGCGCTGGCTCCGGGGCGGCCTTCTGGGGCTGGGCGGCCTTCGGGGCCTTCTTCGCCTGCGCGTGCGCGGCGCCAGCGGGGAGGACCAGCGCCAGCACGAGCGCGGCGCGCGCCAGGACCACGAGGGCAGGTGGGGTGCGCATGTCGGCGCGGCTGTAGCAGTTTTTTTGACGCGGGATCCACTCTGGCGACACTGCGCTACAGGACTGAAGCACGGAGGGTGGGAATTGATGGCGGTCGCGCGGACGGCGGAGGCGTTGGAGGACGTGGCGGTGGAGTGCACCCACTGCGGGATGCGGATGACCCCGCACGAAGGGTCCGGGCGCCGCGTCCGCTACTTCCGCTGCGCGTCCTGCCACCGCTGGGTGTCCAGCTCCTACGCAGACGTGCTCCGGGCCGACGCGCACGTGCGCACCCGGCCCCTGCACGAGGCCTCCGGAGACGTGGGGTTCGAACAGGTGAAGGCGCGGCTCGAGCGCTGGCTCACCGCGCTCGATGACCAGGACCCCTACCGGGTGCTGGGGCTCTCGCCGTTGGCATCACCGGCGGAGGTGCGCGAGCGCTACCGCGAGCTGGCGTTCCGAAGCCACCCGGACCGCGGCGGCGCCGAACACAAGATGCAGGAGCTGAACCTCGCGTACGAGCGCATCCTCCACCACCAGGAGCGCCGCGCCCGCGCGCAGCTGCCCTCGCAGACCGCCCGTCAGCGCACCGGCCTGCCCGCGCGCAGCAGGTAGAGCCAGAAGACCGCGCCCAGGGCCGCGCCCAGCGTCACCCTGGGCCAGAGGCCGAAGCCCTGGACGGGGCTGATGTAGCCCTCCACGAAGCCGATGCCGAAGAGGAAGGGCGCGCACCCGGCGACGAGCATCACCGCGTGGCGGCCATTGCGCCGCAGCGCCTGCGCCCTGGGCAACTCTCCCGGATCCACCAGCGCGTGACCGAGCAGCAGCCCCGCGCCCCCGGCGATGACGATGATGGAGAGCTCCACGAACCCGTGCGCGCCCACGAAGCCGAGCAAGGGGACCCCCATGCCCTCGCGGACGCACAGCGCGGTGACCGAGCCCAGGTGCAGCCCGTTGTTGAGCAGGACGAAGGCCGTCCCCAGCCCCGCGGTGATGCCCAGGGCGAAGGCGCTGAAGGTGACGGTGAGGTTGTTGGTGGCAATGGCGCTCGACGCCATGCCGGGCGGGGTGACGGAGAAGAAGTCGTCCGTCCACATCTCGCCGCGGGCCACGTAGTCGCGCAGGTGCGCAGGCACCAGCAAAGACGCGCCGTCCGGCACCCAGAGCACCACCAGCGCGCCCACGACGAGGCCGAGGATGAAGAGGAAGCCGCTCGCCGCCACGTGCCCGCCCGCGTCCCTCAGCGCCTGTGGGAAGCCCTGCGCGAAGAAGCGGCGCACCGCCGTCCAGCGCTCTTTGGGCGGCTGGTAGATGGCGCCGTAGGCGCTGGCGCACAGGCCGTTCAAGAACCGGTGCGCGTCCGAGCCCGCGTAGTGCGCCTGCGCGTGCGCCAGGTCCGAGGACGCGGCGCGGTAGAGCCGGTCCAGCGCCTGCAGGTCGGGCAGGTGGAGCCCGCCGGACTTCTGCCGCGAGAGCAACGCCTGCAGCGCGTCCCAGTCTGGACGGCGGCGGGCGACGAACTGGGAGATGGGCTCGGACATGCGCGCCTGGGCTCCTAGCCGCGGGCCCGGCGGGCAAGAAAGGCGATGGCGTCGTCTGGAGCGCGCGACAGGCGCTCGCGCTCCTCGGGACCCAGGTCTTCGCCGAAGCGGGCCAGCAGCTGCGAACACAGCCGCGCCCGCGCCCCAGGCTCCAGGGAGGGCGCGCGCTCCACGAAGGACAAGATGAGCTCTGCGTCCTCGGCGCGCAGCGCGGCGCCGGCAGTTGCTCCAACCGGAGGGGGGCCGTCGGTGGGCGCATAGCGCGCGAGATCCACCTTCTCCTCGCGGATGAGCAGGGTGCCCGCCGCGAGATCCCCGAGCCGACGGTGCTGGGGGTTGACCAACATGGTGATGACCCCCACCGCGTAGCCGGCGGGCAGGAAGTCCACCACGCGCAGCAGGTTCCGCACCGCGCTCTCGAGGAAGCCCACCGGCGCGCCGTCGAGGCGGACCACGCGGATGCCCACCAGCCGCTTGCCGGGGGACTGCCCGTTCATGAAGACCTCGAACGCGGTCCAGTACAGCCACTGCATGGCGAAGACGCCGAGCAAAGCGAGCGTGGCCAGCAGGCCGGAGAGGCTCTGCACCACCGCCAGCACGTCCGCGAGCAGGCTGAAGACGAAGTACAGGGCGATCCAGAAGAGGAACATCAACGCCGCGTCGACGAGCCAGGCGCCGGTGCGCGAGCCGATGCCCGCCACCGGCAGGGACAGGGCCACGCGCTCCGGGGTGGCCACGCCCAGCCGCAGCGGATCCGACGGGGAGGCGCTGCTCATGTGCGCATTCTCATCCGGTGTTCATCCCAGGGCGCGCCGGCCTCAGGGCTCGCCACCGCCGCCACGTCGCCGCGCTGGGCCTCGAGCAGGAGCCTCAGGATCTGCGGGCCCAACACGTCGATCTCCGTGGACGCGTACTGCTCTCCACCGAAGCGGCGCACCGCATCCGTCTGCAGGGCGAGCATCCGGACGTCCTGCTTGAGGATGTGCAGCGCCACCGGCTGGATGAACGGGCGCACCAGCCAGTGCGGCAGGGGCAGCCGGAAGGTGACCACCGCATAGAGCAGCGTCTCGAAGTCGCTGATGGGCGTGAGCAGCGAGGTCGTGACGAGGTGGCTCTGCTCGCCGAGCCGGTACTCCACCTGCGCGGTGGAGGGCAGGAGGAACCGGTCGAAGTGCTCCACCACGCCGCCTTTGGGCGCCAGCACCCGCGCGGCAATACCCCTGGGCGCCGGCTCGCCGATGTATTCGGCCTCGACGCGGTCCTTGTAGCGGCGGACGGCGACCTCTATTTCGTTGGCCTTCTTCTCGGCTCGAAACAGCCCGCCGTGAAGGAACGCGGTGTGCGGCACGTCCAGCGCGTTCTCCGCCACCGCGTGCACGCTGCCGGGCACCCGGAACGCGCGGCGCACGGTGGCGTAGCGGCGGTCCTCCAGGTAGGGCGGGCGCCACGGCGCGTGGGTGGGCTCGCCGTCGGGGCTTCCTGCAGGCTCGGTCCAGACCCAGACGAAGCCGTCCTGCTCCACCGTGGCGAAGGACGGCGCGGTGCGCGCCTTGCCCTCGGGTGGGCCGCACAGCCCCGGCACCCTCCGGCAGGCGCCGGCTCCGTCGAAGCGCCAGCCGTGGTAGCCGCACTGCAGTTGGCCGTCCTTCACCGAGCCCAGGGAGAGCGGCACGTTGCGGTGAGGGCAGCGGTCCAGGAGCGCGGCGGGCCGCCCGCCCTGCGCGCGGAAGAGCACCAGGGGCACGCCCTGGATGACCCGCGAGAGGGGACGATCTTGAAGCTCGCGCGCTTCGCAGCCGACGAACCAGGCGCGCGCCAGCCGGACGACCGAGAAGTGCCCCTTCGTCTTCGGTGGCCCCATGAGCGGGGGAGCGGCGGCGTCCACGACCGGGAACTATTGCCCCCAGCGGGGAACGTCGCCACCTCGAAGGAGAGGAGGTGATGCGCGCATGGCAGATGAACGCGAGAAGCTGGAGCGGCAGGCGCAGGACGAGACCGGCCGGGATCCCACCGCCCGCCGCGGCGAGGCGGAGGAGGGGGTGACGATCTCCGACGAAGACGTGGGCAAGGACCGGATCATGAAGAAGAGCGCGGGCAGCAAGCCTTTGAGCGACGAGGACTGACGATGCCACGGAAACCAGACGAAGGGGCGCCCTCCCAGGGTGCCGAGCTGATGAGCGACGAGACGCGCAAGGAGGTGTTCGGCGGGAGCGGGCCGCACCAGGGCCCCGGCGCGCGCGAAGAGGGGGACGAAGAGCAGCGCCACGACAGCGGCGCCAGCGAGTCCGGCAGCGGCGAGCGGGTGGGGCAGGTGAAGAAGACGAAGTAGCGGGTCAGGTTGCGGCGGCGGCGAGCACGCGCCCGAGCAGCGCCTCCAGCTCGCCGCCGTCGAAGGGCTTCTCGAGCACCGGGAGCCGGGTGGTGGCGAGGAACTCGCGCGTGCGCGGGGTGAAGGCGCCGCCGGTGATGATGATCACCCTCTGCGCCTGATCGGGGGCGAGGCGCTCGAGCGCCGCCAGGAAGTCCTGCCCGGACAGCTCGGGCATCATCAGGTCGCAGAGGATGGCGTCGTACCGGGTGCCGGAGGCGATCTGCTCGAGCGCCGCCGGCGCGCGGGTGTGGACCGTGACGTCGTGCCGCCGGGCGAGGATGCGGCGGATGGCCGAGGCGACCTGCGGCTCGTCGTCGATGATGAGCACCCGCGGCCTGGGCGCGCCTGACGCTTCGGGCGCAGCGCCCCTCGCCCGCGCCTGGGGGCGGCTGCCTTCGGGCGGTGCAGGGACGGCTTGCCCGGTGCCCGCTGGCAGCACCACGCGCGCGGTGCAGCCGCGGTCCCGGTTGTTCTCCAGGGTCAAGGTCCCGCCGAGCTCGGAGACGATGGCGTGGGAGATGGACAGCCCGATGCCGGTGCCTTCGCCCACCGGCTTGGTGGTGAAGAACGGGTCGAACACGCGGCGCAGGACGTCCGGCGATACGCCATGCCCGGTGTCTGAGACCTCGAGGTTCACGGTGTCCCCGGGGCCTTCGAAGGTGCGCACGGTGATGCGGTGCTCGCCTTGCCCGCCCGCCGGCAGGGCCTGCGCGGCGTTGACGAGCAGGTTCAGCGCCACCTGTCCCAGGCGGGCCTCGTTGGCGAACACCGGCGGCACCGCAGAGAGCTCCTTGTGGACGGTCGCCCGGTGGCGGAGCTCGTTGGCGGCCATGGCCAGCGCGGTCTCCACCACGGTGCGCAGATCCACCGGCGCGCGCGTCTCCACGTCCGGACGGGCGAACGTCTTGAGGTCGCGGACGATGCGGCGGACCCGATCCACCCCTTCGGCGGCTTCGCGCAGCGCCTCGTTCACCGGGCCCTCCGGCAGCGTCTCGATGGCGTACTGCACGTTGGCCTGGATGAACGACAGGGGGTTGTTGATCTCATGGGCGACACCGGCGGCGAGCGTCCCCACGGACGCCAGCCGGTCGGTGAGCATCACCCGCGCCTCGAGCTGCCGCTGCTCGGTGACCTCCATCATCGACCCCACCAGGCGGACCGGGCGGCCCTGGGCGTCTCGCTCCAGAAATCCCCGGTCGAGGATCACCGCGAAGGTGCCGTCGGCGCGGCTGAAGCGGTACTCCTCGCGCCACTGGCCGTGGCCGGACTGGATGTGACCGGTGAGCGAAGCGGTCACCCGCTCCGCGTCGTCTGGGTGCACCCGGTCGGACCACCACGCCAAAGAGCCGTGGATCTGCGCGTGCTGGTAGCCCAGCGCGCCGGGGGAGAAGCTCCACTCGATGCGGTCGTCCTGCACGTCCAGGTCATAGAGGATGTGCTGGGTGGCGCGGCCGAGCAGGTCGTAGCGGACCTCCGCGTGGCGCCGCGCCTTCGCCTCGAGGCCGGAGGTGACGAGCATCCCCACGCAGACCAGGAACTCCTGCTCCGGCAGCGTCCAGATCCGCGGGGGGCCCACGTGCTCGTGGCAGAGGACGCCGGCGAGCTTGCCGCGGTGCCACACCGGCACGTCCAACATGGAGGTGATGCCGTGGGCGGGGAAGTAGTCGCGCTGGAATTCGCGGGTGCGGGGATCATTGGCCGCGTGGTCTACGCGGATGGGCTGCCGGGTGAGCAGGGCCGAGAAGTAGGCCGGGTAGTCCCTGGCGTTGAGGACCGCGCCGGATTCGAAGGCGCCGTCACTGGCGCGGTACAGCCCCCGGCAGCACAGGCGGGAGCGGTCCGCCTCGAGCACCCAGAGGCTCGCGCGTTCGACCTCCAGGGTGCGGGAGGAGATCTCCAGGATGCGTGGCAGCGCAGCCGCGAGGTCCTGGACATCCAACTGCGCCAGTTGAACCAATGCTGCCCGCTGCCGAAGCAGGGCAGGGCGGGAGGCCTCAGGCGGATCCGCAGTGGGCGGCATTCACGAGCAGTGTAACTGTGTCCCCGGCGGGATTCGAACCCGCGTTACCGGCTTGAAAGGCCAGCGTCCTGGGCCTCTAGACGACGGGGACCCACTGCTTGGTGAAACTTGAGTCGGGAGGGATTCGAACCCTCGACCCTCGGCTTAAAAGGCCGGTGCTCTACCACCTGAGCTACCGACTCGCTACATCATTTCCGCTTCGACTTCCCAACCTTCACGTCCACCGTCTGGACCAGCTCCTCCACCCGGACCTCCACCTTCGTTTCGCCCGCCTGGCCCGGATGCGCGGCGTTCCGTCCCATGGTCAGCACCTTCTGGTCCAGTGATTTGAACATCGGGGTGCGATCTCGCAGCGCCCGGCCCCGGTGGTCATAGACCGTGACCTCCACGTCCACCGCATCTCCATACTCCGAGAGCTCGAGGACGGCAGGCTTCACCTCCATCCGCTCGGCGAAGACGACCTCCACCGGCACCGACGCCTTCAGGCCGTGGTAGGACGCCACGATCTCGGTGCTCCCTGACTTCAGTGGCGTCAACCGCCCCTTGTCGTCCACGGTGGCGACGGTGGGATCCTTCGAAGACCAGCCCACCACCGCCTTCGGGAAGTCCGTTCCGTTGTGCGCCTTCACCCGCGCCTTGAGCCACTCGCTGTTGTTCTTCTGCTTCAGCGTCACGTGACCGGGTTCGATGTCGATGTAGTCCGGCGACGGGCAGCCGGTCAGCACCGGCACGAGCACGAGGGCAGCGGCGATGGGGGCGAAGGGCCTCATGACCCCGCGCCATACCACGCCGCCTACGGCCCCTCCACCCCCAGCGGGAGCCGGACGGTGAACGACGTCCCCTGCACATCATCCGAGCGCACGTCCAGCTGCCCCCCGTGCGCCTGGACGATGTGGTGGGTGATGAAGAGCCCCAGCCCCAGCCCCTCGCCCCTGCTTCCCTGGGGCCGCACGAACGGGTCGAACAGCTTCGGGAGCGCCTCCTTCGGGATGGGCGGGCCTTCATTGTGGACGGTCAGCTCCACCCCGTCCTCCCGCCTTCGCACCCGCACCGCCACCGGGCGCCCGTCCGCCCCGTGCGCGAGCGCGTTGCCCACCAGGTTGCTCAAGACCTGCCCCACCCGGTCCGGGTCCAGCATCCCCCGGAGGTCCCTGGGCGGACACTCCACCACCAGCCGTCCGGGGTGGGTGGCGTCGAACTCCTCCTTCATTCGTCCCAGAAGCTCGCAGACGTCCACAGGCTCCCGCTCCACCGGGAGGCCCCCGCCGAGTTGGACCCGGGCGAAGTCCAGCACCTCGGAGACGATCCGGCCCATCCGCTCTGCGGCGCTGCGGATGCGGCGGACGCCCTTCCGTGCAGGTTCGGTGAGGTCGTTGCGGCCCAGGAGCAGCTGGGTGGTGAGGAGCACCGCCTGCAGCGGGTTCTTCAGGTCATGCCCGACGATGGCCGCCAGCCGCCGCTCGAACTCCTCGGCGCGCTTCCGCTCGCTGATGTCCATGAAGGCGACGACCGCCGCGGAGAGCTCCCCGCGGTGGTCCCGGATGGGGGCGGCGCTGGCGAGGATGTGGACGTGGGTCCCATCCGGGCGGTCCATCAGGAGCTCCTGGTTCTCGACGGTCTCGCCCCGCAGCGCCCGCGGCAGGGGCCACTCGTGCAGCTCGATCCGGCGGCCGTCCGGGTGGCGCCCCTGGAAGACCCTGTAGTCCTCCACCCTCCGGGCCGCTGGCGGTGAGCGCCCGGCGATGCGCAAGAAGGCGTCATTGGACTGGAGCACCCGGCCGGACGGCGCCTCCGCCAGTACCACCGCCACCGGCAGCCCCTGGAGGACGCCTCGCAGCCTGGCCCGCTCCGCATCCGCCGCGCCGAGGAGCCGGGCGTTCTCCAGCGACAGCCCGATGAGCCGCGCGAGCTGTTCCACCATCTGCACGTCGACTGCTTCGAAAGGGGCGCGGTCCTTTCCGGAGCGGACCAGGGTCACCGTCGCCCCCACTCCCCGGCGGCCGCGCACCGGCACCGAGATCAGGGAGCCTATCCCCAGGCCCCAGAGGAGCTCCGAGTGCCGGTCATCGCGGGCGTAGGCGCGCACCGTCGCCTCGTCGGCGACCCGGATGTGCATGGGTCTACCTTCGAGCAGCGCCTGGCCCGCGCCGCTTCGCCGCAGCGACGGCGGAAACTCCTTTCGGAGCGCCTCGAGGCGGTCTTGCTGGCGCGCGTCTGCGTGGGCCGCAGCGGCGCCCTCCAGCCTGCCGTCCGGCGTCACCCGATCGATGAGCACCCAATCCGCCAGCCGCGGCACCGCCAGCGTGGCCACGTTCTGGAGGATCTGCTCTCCATCCAGGGAGCTGCTGAGGATCTCGCTGGCCACAGCGAGCAACTGCGCCCGCGCCGCCGCCTCCTCCGCCTCCTGCCGCGCCTGCCGCTCGCGGGCCACCAGCTGCGCCTGGACCACCAGCGCGGAGGCCCGCTGCGCCATGGTCCGGAACAGGAGCCGGTCGGTGGCGGAGAACTCGAAGCTGGTGCGAGACCCCATCTCCGCCACGCCGATGACCCGGCCCTCCGCCATCAGGGGAACGCCGTAGAGCGCGCGCATGCCGCTTTGCCGCTTCGCCGCCAGGACCACCAGCCTGTCCTGCGCGGCGTCCCGGACGAACAGGGGCGCCCCGGATGCGGCCACCGCGCCCACGAAGCCCTCTCCCATCCGGAGCGAGGACGGTGAGCTCAGAAGCTCCGGCAGCCCCTGGGCGCTGCGGAGCACCAGGCGGTCCCCGTCGCGCAAGAAGACGGACACGAAGTCCACCGACTCGGTGGTCTCCAGGAGCGCCAGCATCAGCTGCCCGAGGAAGGTGTCCAGATCCTGCGTCCCCAGCGCCGCCTGGCTGATCCGGTCCAGCGCCTGCAGGGTGCGCTCCCGGGCGCGGGAGTAGCGGTCCGCGGACACGGCGATGGCCTCGGCGATGGCGCCGTCGAGCCGCCGCAGCTCCTCCACCGGGACCGAGTCGCCCGCCCGCGCGGACCACTCCCGCATGATCACCTCCCGCAGGAGGGAGAACTCGGTCACCACCGCGCGCAGGTCGAAGCCGCGGTCCAGCCGGTCGAGCGCGTGGACCTCGGGGAGCCGGCTGAGGCTCTCCACCGGGCTGCGTTCGTCGACGACGTCCGCGATGCAGGCGAGGACCTCCGGCATGTGGTTCATGAGGACCGGCCCCTCGAGCCCCTGGGCGGCCGGCAGCCGGCCGACCTCGGCACGCCACGTCTCGAGGATGTGGTGGTGGCGTACGCGCAACAGCTCGGACAGGCGCGGCCCCGCCTGCTGTCCGGTCGTCTCCATTGCGAACAAGATGGACCCTCGGGCGGGGGCTCGCAGGGACGTGCGGACAGTCGAGCGCCGCGCCGCACCCAGCTTGCCGCCTTCGGGGTAGAAGGCGCGGATGGCGGCCTCCGAACCGGAACGCAACGAAGACGACGAAGTCGAACCCCTGGCGCTCGAAGGTGAGGACGAGGACGAGGCGGCGGAGGCGAAGGCGCGCCCGCGCGGCAAGCAGTACATCACCCGCGCCGGCGCGGACCGCCTGCACAAGGAGCTCTTGCGCCTGCTCAACGAGGAGCGCCCGAAGGTGACCGCGGAGGTGAGCGCCGCCGCCGCCCAGGGGGACCGCTCGGAGAACGCCGAGTACCTCTACGGCAAGAAGCGGCTCCGGGAGATCGACAGGCGGATCCGGTTCTTGCAGAAGCGCCTGGACGTGTGCACCGTGGTGGACCCGAAGGAGCAGACGGACACAGGCCGGGTCTACTTCGGGGCCACGGTGGGGCTGGAAGACGAGGACGGGGTGCGGAGCACCTTCCAGCTGGTGGGGCCGGATGAAATAGACGCGAAGGGCGGACGCATCAGCATGGACTCACCGATGGGGCGGGCGCTTCTGGGCAAGCGGGTGGGGGATTGCTTCGAGGTGCAGAGGCCGCGCGGTGAGATTGAGCTGACGGTCTTGGAGATCCGCTACCACTAGCCATATGGTCTGTGCATTCGGAGCTCGCGGTCGGACCCCTCTGGAGGACCCGCCTTCTCGATGAGAAAAACCTTCGTTCTCGACACCAACGTCCTGCTTCACGACCCCCGGTCCATCTATGGATTCGAGGACAACGACGTCGTCATCCCCATCTACGTGATCGAGGAGATCGATCAGTTCAAGCGCGATCTCTCCGAGCTCGGCCGCAACGCGCGGCAGGTGGCGCGGCTGTTGGACGCCCACCGCAGTGAGGGGGCGCTCTCGGAAGGGGTGCCCCTGCCCAGCGGCGGGTCGCTCAAGGTCGCCTTCACCAACCGGGACCTTCCCAGGTCCATGGCGGACGGGCAGCTCATGGACAACCGCATCCTCGCGGTGGCCATCGACTGCAAGGAGAAGGCGCAGGGCGCGGACGTCCGGTTCATCACCAAGGACACCAACCTGCGCATCCGGGCGGACGCGCTCGGGCTGAACGCGGAGGACTTCGACACCGAGCGGGTGGAGATCTCCGAGCTGTACACCGGCTTCTCCGAGCTCACCCTCCCCGGGGAGCTGGTGGACCAGATGTACAAGCCCAACGCGGAGATAGAGGTCCCCGGCCAGGACGGGCTCTTCCCCAACCAGGCGCTCCTGCTCAAGGACGAAGCCAACCCCAGCCACACCGCCATGGGCCGCTACAACGCCGCGCGCGGGAAGGTGGTGCCGCTCTACCGGCTGTTGAAGGAGGGCGTGTGGGGCCTGCGCCCGCGGAACATGGAGCAGAGCTTCACGCTGGATCTGCTGCTCAACGACGACATCAAGCTCGTCACCATCGTGGGCAAGGCGGGCACCGGCAAGACGCTGCTCGCCATTGCCGCGGGGCTGCAGAAGACCACCGAGGAGACGACGTTCCAGAAGATGCTGGTGAGCCGGCCGGTGTTCCCGCTCGGGCGAGACATCGGCTACCTGCCGGGGGACGTGGAGCAGAAGCTCAACCCCTGGATGCAGCCCATCTTCGACAACGTGG
>CAZQVZ010000048.1:0-21271 GCA_964596895.1 uncultured Myxococcaceae bacterium | reverse complement strand
GACTACACCACCACCAACACCCAGGTGGCCGGCGTGGACGAGGCGGACTTCGTCAAGAACGACGGGACCCGCATCTTCGTGCTCTCCGGGGACACGCTCTATGTGAACCAGAGCTGGCCGGCGGCGGACCTGAAGAACCTCGGCAAGCTCGAGATTGAAGGCTGGCCGCGGGAGATGTTCCTCGATGACCAGAACCGCGTCGTCGTCTTCAGCGCGGTCTACACGCCCTACCCTTTGGACCACGCGCGCGGCGACGCGTGGTGCCTGTCCATGGACTGCGGCTACTACTATTCGAACACGGTGAAGGTGACCGTGGTGGACGTCTCCAACGAGGCCTCCCCCGTCGCCACCGCCGAGTACTACCTCCCCGGCAGCTACACCTCTTCGCGCCGCATCGGCTCGTCGGTGCGGATGGTGCTCTCGGACCACTTCCGCTGGCCGTCCGGCGTGCAGTGGTACCCGGAGTACGAGCCCGGCCTCTATGAAGACAAGGCGCGGATGGCGAAGGCCTTCGACGCGCTCATCAGCAAGAACGAGAAGCTCATCCGCAACGCCGCCCTGTCGGACTGGCTGCCGCCGGCGAAGCGGAAGCTCGCTGGTGGGACGCTGCAGGACGTGGGCTACCAGTGCGGTGACTTCTACCGGAGCAACGCGCCCACCAAGCTGGGGCTGGTCACCGTGGCCACCCTGAACCTGGACAACCCCCAGGCGGAGCCCAGCCGGACCTCGGTGGTGGCCGAAAGCGGGCAGATCTACGCCTCCTCGAAGCACCTGTACGTGGCCAGCGGGCACTGGTGGTGGTGGCCGGCGCCGGGCCAGAAGGACCACACGTACCTGCACAAGTTCGACATCACCGACCCGAACAAGGCGCTCTACGTGGCCTCCGGCGGCGTGGACGGGCACATCGTGGACCAGTTCTCCATGGACGAGGACTCGGCGGGCTACTTCCGCGTGGCCACCACCATCGCCCGCCGGGAGAAGGACGAGCAGAACCCGGACAACTGGTGGGGCGTGCTCAACACCACCAACCGCGTGAGCGTGCTCGCGGAGCAGAACGGGCAATTGGGCGTGGTGGGCCAGACCCCGGACCTGGCCGAAGGGGAGCGCATCATGAGCGCCCGCTTCGTGGAGGGCACCGGCTACGTGGTCACCTTCCGGCAGGTGGACCCGCTCTTCACCATCGACCTCACCACCCCCACCCAGCCCAAGGTGATGGGGGAGCTGAAGATCCCCGGCTTCTCCACCTACATCCATCCCATTGACCGGAACCACCTGCTCACCTTCGGCGTCTTCATGGACGAAGACGCCAACTGGCAGACCCGCTCCATGCAGCTGTCCATCTTCGACGTGTCGGACCTGTCCAGGCCCACCCAGAAGTTCACCCACAAGGTGGGCACCGCCTACGGCTGGTCCGAAGCCGCGCACGAGCACAAGGCCTTCAACTTCTTCCCGGCCAAGGGCCTGCTGGCCATCCCCTTCAGCGACTACCAGCCGAACGCGGGTGACTACTGGGGCAGCTTCGTCAGCGACCTGCGCGTGTTCGGCGTGGACACCCAGCAAGGCTTCACCCCGAAGGGCTCGGTCAACCTCAAGGACATCTACGTGAACTCCGGTGACCACGGCTGGAGCTACTACTGGTCTCCGTGGGTGCGCCGCAGCGTGATGGCGGATGACTACGTCTACGCCATCAGCGACGGCGGCATCCGGGTCTCGCACATCTCCAACCTGTCGCAGCCGCTCGCGACCACCGTGTTCCAGAAGGCGCAGTAGTCCCGCGGGCGACGCGTGGATGAGGGAGGCCGGCTCGCTTCGCGCGGGCCGGCCTTCTTGTTGTTTCGGTCCGGGGCTTGTCGCAGTCGCGGGCGGTGATTAGATACCGCCCCCTCGTGTACCGGGTCGATGTTCGTGGAGACGCCACGAAGAAGTTCTCGCTGCTCCCGACCTCCGACCGGCAGGCGGTGCTCCAGGACCTGGGCGGGATGGGAGAGCGGGCGCTCGCAGACGGCCTCGAGAAGTTCGGGCCGCCCTACCGGCTCTGGCAGGAGGTCCGCGGGCTGATCCTGCTGGTGGAGCTCGACACCCGCCGCCACGTCCTTCGCCTGGTGGACATCATCCCTGCGCACGGCCGGTAACTCTTACAATTGTCTGGCTGTAGAACCTTCCAACCAGCGGAACCGGTCGCTCCTAAATGCGCAGAATTCCTTCCGGCGTTGAAGGTGCGACGCTTGCATCAGCTGGGAGGTCCCTGGGCCCCCATGCGCATCCGCGATCAGAAAGCCGATCAGATGGAGCCGTACCTGGTGCGCGTGGCGCCCCGGGCCTCGGACCAGCTCAACGCGCTCTCTCCGCTGGTGGCGGCGGTGCTCAACGCGCGCATCAACCGGGTGGCCACCCGGGAGCGCAAGCCGGACGATCTGGGCGTGGTGCAGGGCCACCTGGTGGGGCGGACCTTCCGCGCCCTCTACGAGGTCGACCACGAACAGGGCGTGGTCACCGTCCTGGACGTGACGCCATGGCCATGAGCGCGCCGCCCAAAGCGCCCCTGTACCGGGCGGTGGGCCGGCTTCTCTCGCTGCCGGCGCGGCGGCTCGAGGAGCTGATGGAGCTGGTGGAGGACCCCTCCTGCTGGCTTCTGGGACCGCTGGAGGGAAGCTGGACCATCCGGGTGCCGCCGGAGCCCGCGCTCGCGGACGCCACCATCCAGTTCCTCCGCCTGCCCCCGGGCGCCACGCTGCCCCTGCACCCGCCGGGTGAGGAGCAGGTCCTGGTGCTCGAAGGCCACTTCGACGGAGGCCCCGGCCTGCAGCTGCACGAAGGTGGGCTGTGCCTGTCCATCCCCGGGACCATGCGCCGCCCGCTGCGCGCAGGCGTCCACGGCGTGATGTGCCTCGTCATCCACCGCCCGAAGACCGCGGCGCGGCTGGCGGCGTCGGGCGCGTAGGCCGGCTGCGGGCCTCCCTTCAGGGCGGCGGTGGCGGGGTCCACTGGAGGACCGCGCCCCCGTTCCCCGCCATCCACACGTGGCCCGACGGGGACCGGAAGGCCGCGAGCAGCCCTGCGGCGGGCGGCGCCGGAATCTCCTCCAGCTCCCAGCTCACGGCGCCGTTGGTCACGGCCCTCCAGGCGATGCCGGTGGCCGTCCCCAGGGCCTTGTCTCCGGCGGTTCCGAAGAACACCACGTCCTCACCCACCTTGATGACGCCCGTGAGGTCGCCGCGGAACTCCTCGCCGTTGGCATCTGACGGGGCGGTGCAGCTCACGGTGGTCCCGGAGACCGCACAGCGCCTGGGGCCTGCGGTGGTGGCGACCCACCCCGTCTGGAGGTCCTCCGCCCACAGCCCACGGATGACGCAGGTCTTGGAGGGACACATCGGCTGTTGGGTGTGGGCGGTGCCGCCTGCGTCCATGATGACGGTGACGTCCCCCGCGCCGGAGATGCCCCAGCCCCCGCTGGCGTTGCCCACCGGGACCGCCGCGTCGAAGGACCCCATGTTCGGCTCCATGGCCTCGAAGGTGACGCCTTCGTCCGTGGAGACCCAGACCACACCCTGGGTGGCGTTCAGCCTGCCGGCCGCGAAGATGCGGTCCGAGTTGCTGGCGAGTGAGTGGACGAACCAGTTGCCGCCCGGGGTCAACGTGGCGTCGTTGCGGTCGAAGACGGTGGACACCAACAGGCTGGCGCCCACCACTCTGCCCAGGTAGCCGTCCCCGCCCACCACCAGGGTCCCGTCAGGGGTCATCGTCGCCGCGCTCAAGGTGGCGTTGGTCACGCCCAGGGGCACCGGTGGCTCCCACTGCGTGCCGTCGAAGCAGTACACGCTCTGGCCGGCCACGGCGCAGGCGGAGGTGGCATCCCCCGCGATGGCGGCGAGCGACACCGTCCGCGGAATCGCCCGGGCCTCGAGCGGCTCCGCCGGTGCCTCTCCGCGGAGCCACAAAAGCCCCTGGCTCGTCGCGGCGAAGGCGGACCCGGGGGCCTGCGCGTGCAGGTCGAAGATGGGGGCCTCCCAGCCGGAGGGCGCGCGGTTCACCACGGGGCCGATTTCGGGGACCTCGTAGAGCCCGCCTTGCAGGCTGCCCACCAGCACGCCTCCGTTGCGTCCGGCGGTGACCGAGCCCAGCTCGGCGATTTCACCACCCGTCAGGGCAAACGCAGAGGGGGGGGCCAGCGGGAGGGGGGTGCCGCTCGTGAAGCTGTACCGGACGAGCTCCCCGTCCCCGCGCGCGTAGACCACCTCCCCACTGTCGGGGAGGACGTACAGCCCATGGATGGACCCCGGCGAGCCCGCGTCCAGGGGGTGCGCGAGCTCCCAGTCGTCCCCGCCGCGGATGAGCCCCCCGGCGGTGAGCGCCAGCGGCCCCTGCGCGTCCTCGCTGAAGCGGTGGACCCGGCCCCAGCCATCATTGATGGGGGCACTGGCGGTGATGCCGACGTAGATCCCTCCGCCCGACCCCGAAGACCCCTGCAGCAGCGTGCCGTCCGGCAGCTCCCACAGCGCGCGCGCGTGCCGGTCGCGGAGCTTCTCCCAGCCGTGCCCTCCTGGTTGGAGCGAGAGGAGCTGATCCCCGAGCGCGACCACCACCCCGCCGGACCGCAGCACGTGCACCGAAGCCGGGTGGCCGTTCTCCGCCTGCACCGCAAACGACGGGTCCATGGCGGTGGACTCAACCTCGCAGCCGGTGATGCGCATCACCGTGCCGTGGTCACCCACCGCGTAGACCGGCCCGCCGCGCCCGTGCACCGCGCGCACGGGGTTGCCGTGCGGGAGCGGGTGCTTCCAGCACCAGCCGCCCCGGCAGAGCCCCTCACCCAGCACGAAGTCCCCATCACACGGCTCCACGCCGCCGTCGGGGAGCACGCCGCCGTCTGGATCTTCTCCCCCGTCCGGGTCGGCGCCTCCGTCCGTGGGCCCGTCGCCGCCGTCAGCGAGCGTCGACCCGTCGGGTGACTCGCAGCGGCCGGCATCCCGGCACTTCTCCGCCGCGCGGTTGAAGTCGCAGCCGGGGACGGACAGCAGCAGGAGGACCGCGCCGAACAGCGCGGAGGAGGGGCAGGGGCGCTCGCGCATCACCGGGGACGATACCCCCGTGGGGCAGGGGCGCCAGCACGCTGCGCGCAGGGAGCCGGGACGCCCTGTGGAGTGGCGGACCGTTGGTGGGACTAGAAACTTCCGAGCACCGAGACGCCGCCCGGACCGGCGGACAGGCTCACGCCCGTGGCGGTGTGCGGGTCGGCCGGGCGGGTGAAGAAGTAGAGGGAGGTGGCGGCCGCCGCCGCGCCCACGCCCACCGCGGCGAGGCCCAGCAGTTGGTTCCGCTCGCCCCGGTCCACCAGGTCCTGTGTCTGGCGCGCGGTGTACGGCGTGGGGCGCCGGGGGCCGGAGGAGAGATCTGCATGCACCGAGCGCGCGTCGTTCAAGAGGAACGCGCCGCCGCCGAGCAAGAGCCCCGCCGCGCCGGCGGTCAGCAGGCCGGGCACGCTCACCTTCGAGCCGGGCTCCGACGGGGGTGGCTCGGGCGGAGGCGTGAGCTGCGCGTGGCCGTCTGGCGTCAGGTCCGTCGCAGGCGGGGTCACGGCGACCTCAGGCGGGGGCGGCTGCGGGAGACCGCCGTACTGCCGGGCAATGCTGGCCAGCCTCGGCGCGAACCCGCGCACCCGCTCTTCGAGATCCGGGGCGTTGACGAGCGTGAAGAAGGTCATCTCCGGCCGCTCGTCCCGCTGGGGGGACAGGGCGCTGATGGCCACCGCGAGGTCCTTCTCCACCGCCTCGGTCTCGAGCGTCACCAGCCACTGCACGTCCAGCGCGCCGGCGAAGAGCGCCAGGCAGGTGCGGTTCCGGCCGCAGTCCGCCGCGCTGGTGGCGGGCGCCCGGGCCTGCACCTCCTGTGCGGTGAGGACGGTGAAGCCCTCCGCGCGCAGCGCCTCTCGCAGGGGCTCGAGCAGCCTCTGCGCGTTGGCGTAGTCCGCCGCGGTCTTCTTCACCGGCGTGGTCACCGCCACGGTGGGACCGGCCCCGAGCGTCACAGCCAGAAGGAGCGTCACCATAGGCCCGCCATCCTGCCACGGGCCCAGGGGGCCGACGAAAGAAGGGCCTGTCGCTAGTGTGCGGCGGCGTTCTTCCGGTGTCCGCCCAGCGCCCCGGACCCGCCCAGAAGCCCATAGAGGGCGCCCAGCAGCTCACGCAGGTCCATGGGCTTGCCGAGCACCACGTCTGCGCCGGGCACGTCCACCTCCGCGCCGCTGCCGGTGAGCACCACCACCGGGATGTGGCGCAAGGACGGCTGCCTCTTCATCTCCGAGATGAGGTCCCGTCCGTTGATGTAGGGCAGGTCCAAATCCACGATGACCAGATCCGGCGGACTGCCGGTCCGCATCATCATCATCGCCGAGGGGCCGTCCCCCGTCCCGAACACCTCCATGCCCTCCTCCTCCAGAACTGAAATGAGGTTGGAGAGCAGGTCGATGTGATCCTCCACGACCAACACCGCCGCACGGTGGGCCAAACGCGTCCTCCTGTTGGGAGCCTTGCGCTACGCCTGAACGGTGGTGCCGGGCTGCTGATCCGGCAAGTGGCGCGGAGGAGGAGGGAGCAGGCGGCCGGGGCGGCGCCGTCCGGTAGAGGACGGGCAGGGCAGGGCGATCAGAGGCTCGTCGGTGGGTGGGGAACATGGCATCGTGGCCGGCATGAGCAACGGGAGTGGGCCGGTGATTCACGAGGACTGGGAGATGTACGTGACCGCGACCGAGGAGGGCACGCCGTGCTTCGTGTCCTTCGACGTGCAGGCGGCCACTGAAGATCTCTCGGCCACGCTGCGACACAACGTGCGGGTGACGGTGGCGCTCAAGGAGCCCACCGAAGAGGGGCTGGCGTCCCAGGCCGAGCACGAGCGGCAGATGAAGCTGCTCGACGGGCTGGCCGCGGCGCTGGGCAAGGCGAAGGTGCGCTGCCGGCTGGTGGGCAGGCTCACCCACTCCGGCTCGCGGGAGCTCGTCTTCCAGACCGATGACAAGGCGAAGTTCGTGGAGACGCTCAAGGCCTGGGCGCAGGCGCTCGAAGGGGAAGAGGTCAACCTCGAGGAGGACGAAGGCTGGGAGTACTTCGACGACGTGGTGAAGCCCGGCCCGGATGAATGGGAGTGGATTGCAGACCGCACCGCGGTGAACGAGCTGCTGGAGGCGGGCAGTGACCCCACGCGGCCGCACCTGCTGCAGTACCGCTTCGGCGGTGAGGCGCCCGCGCTGGAGAAGGTGCGAGACGCGCTTTTGGGCAAGGGCTACGAGGTGCTCGCAGGCCCGGAGGAGGACGTGCTGGTGATGGGCGTGAAGTGCAAGCTGGACCTGGACGCCATCAGCGAGCACTCGTTGCAGAACCGGGACCTCGCGGAGGCCGCCGGGCTCTCCTACGAAGGCTGGGCCGCGGAAGTCGTCGAGTAGCGACGAAGCGCGCATGGGGGCCCCCGAAGACCAGACGCAGGATGATGCCGCGGGGCCCAGGCGCTCCCTGCGTCACGAGCTGCGGACGCCGCTGAACCAGATCATCGGCTACAGCGAGCTGTTGGCCGAAGAGGCGCAGGAGGGCGGCCAGGCGGGGATGCTCCCGGACCTGGAGAAGATCGGCCTCGCCGCGCGGAACATGCTGGGGCTGATTGACCGGCTGTTTCAGCAGAACCTCGTGCAGCCGCTGCAGGGGATGACCTCCCCGGGTGAGCGCGAGGTCACCCAGCACCGCCGCGTGGTCCTCTCGGATGCGGAGCAGACCGACGAAGAGGTGGTGCCCGCGGCCACGGTGGCCGGCCGGCGGGTGATGGTGGTGGATGACGATCCACAGAACGTGGACTTCCTCGCGCGCCAGCTCCACCGCCGTGGGTTCAAGGTGGAGGTGGCAGGCTCCGGGCAGAAGGCGCTGGCGATGATCGAGGAGTCGCCGCCGGACCTGGTGCTCCTGGACGTGATGATGCCGGGGATGAGCGGCATCGAAGTGCTGCAGACGGTGCGCAAGTCGAAGGCCGCCGCGGACCTGCCCATCATCATGGCCACCGCGTTGGACCAGAGCGGGGACGTGGTGGAGGCCCTGCGGCTGGGCGCCAATGACTACGTCACCAAGCCCCTGGATCTGCCGGTGGTGCTGGCGCGGCTGGAGAACCAGCTCGCGCTGAAGGAGGCGCGGGAGCAGATCCAGCAGCTGGCGAGGGATCTGGAGGGGCGCAACCGGCTCATCCGGTCTGCGTTCGGGCGCTTCCTGGATGAGGACGTGGTCACCACGTTGCTGGAGACGCCGGAGGGGCTGAACCTCGGCGGTTCACGGCGGACGGTGACGGTGATGATGACGGACCTGCGCGGCTTCACCGCGATGGCGGACCGGCTCTCACCGGACGAGGTCACCGCCGCCCTCAACGACTACCTCGGCGAGATGGTGGACGTCATCGACCGGCATGGCGGCACCATCATCGAGTTCATCGGGGACGCCATCTTCGTGGTCTTCGGCGCGCCGTTGACGCGCGAGGACGACGCCCGGCGAGCGGTGGCCTGCGCCATCGAGATGCAGGGGCAGATGGAGTCGGTGAACGCGCGGCTGGCGGCGCACGGGCTGCCGCAGTTGGACATGGGCATCGCGCTGAACACCGGAGAGGTCATCGCCGGGAACATCGGGTCGCTCAAGCGGTCGAAGTACGGCGTGGTGGGGCGGCACGTGAACCTCACCGCGCGCATCGAGAGCTGGGCGGTGGGTGGGCAGATTCTCGCGTCGGCGAAGACGGCGGAGGCCGCGGGCCCGGACGTGGAGGTGGCCAGCCGCACCAGCGTGCGCGCCAAGGGGTTCGCGGACCCGGTGGAGATTGTGGAGATCCGCGGCCTGGGTGACCCGGGCCTCCGGGTGCCGGAGCAGGTGATGGCGCTTTCGGCGCTGCCTTCTCCGCTGAGGGGCTCCTTGACGGTGGTGGAGGGAAAGTTCCTCGGCGGCGAGGAGCACGAGGTCCTCTTCACCCGCGTGGGCCCGGCGGGCGCAGAGCTCACCTGCGCGGGCGTGGCGCTGTCGCCGCTGACGGACGTGCGCCTGCGGCTGTCCGGTTCGGACGGCGCGCTCCTGCCGGAGGACGTCTACGCCAAGGTGCTGGCGGTGGAGGCAGACGGCGTGCGGGTGCGGTTCACGTCCGTGCCTCCCGCAGCCGCCGCGCAGCTGCGCACGCTGGCCGGCTGAAGCCCCCGCTCACTCTGGGAAGGGGTTGGGGTGAGGGCCGAGAGCTGTGCCCGTCGCACCTGAACCCCCAACTCCAGGGGATCCTCACCGCCAGTCGCCCAGCAGACGTCGTGCGCCACGACTCCACCACGACGCACGCCCACGGCAGGCAGCGAGGAAAAGCACACGCCTTCCGCCCCGAGTTTCCCGAACTGACGTACAGAAAGCCCGCGAGCCGCCGCAAACGCGGCTTCTGTACGTCGGTTCGGGAAGTTCCGCTCTCGAGCAGCGCTCGCGGCACCCGGGATGTCGCGCACTGGCGTCGAACGCTCCGTCACAGCCTGAACCTGCGGCCAGCGCGCACCCTCCGCCCTCCGCCGCCGGGCATCACCGCAGGTGCCACTCCAGGTTCGCATCGTTCAGTCACGGCGGCGCCGCCGCGAGAAGAGCCGGCGTCACGAAAGCCCACGCAGCCACGCCGGCCCGCGGCAACGACATGCGCCCGAACAGTTCCTGCCACGCCAGGAGCGTCAGGCCCAGGCGGCGGGCCCATCCCAGTCGTCGCCGTTCAACCACCCGTCACAAGGGATACGGGAGCGCTGGGCGACCATGGGCAGCGGCGGCTCATCGCCGCAGGTGAATGCAGGTCACACTGCCCGCCGGTCTCGCCAGGGAAAGGTCTCCTCGAGAAACCGCGAGGCAGCGAGCACGGTCGCGTCCGCGAGCGGCCGCCCCGCGAGCTGCACGCCGATGGGCCAGCCCTCGTGCGCAAGTCCCAGGGGCACGCTCGCGGCGGGCTGCCCTGTGACGTTGAAGAGCGCGGTGAAGGCGCCGAGCTTCGCCGCTTGCCCGAACGCCTCACTGGGCGGCAGCGAGCGCCACGCGCCGATGGGCGGTGGCGGCACCGGAACCGAAGGCGTCACCCACAGGTCCACGTCGCCGAACCAGTCGAGCACCCGACGCTCGAGCTCGCGCTGGCGTTCGGCCACGAACCGCGCGTCGAGCTTCTTGCCTGCGGCCCGTAACCACGCAGTCACCGGTTGGAGCGTCCCCGGCCGGAGCACCGGCGCCTGCGAGACCATGAGCTGCCAGATGGGCAGGAACTCCTCCAGCGAACCCTCCGGCGCGCTGCCCTCCTCCACGTCGTGCCCGGCGTCCGCAAACGCCTTCGCCACCTTGTGCACGGCCGCGGCGACGTCAGGGTGCGCGGTCACCAGCGGTGATTGGGTGGTGAAGCGGATGCGCAGGCGCGGAAGGGGCTCGTGCAGGGCCTGGGCGAAGTGACAGGAAGGCGCGGGCGCCCAGTGCGGCTTTCCCACGCACAGCCCCGCCATCACATCCAACACCGCCGCCGCGTCCTCCACCGAGTGGGCCAGGGGCCCCTCGGCCACGATCGAGGTCTTGTCCGGCAGGCCATACGCATCCGGCACGCGGCCGCGGGACGGCTTGAAGCCATACAGGTGGCAGAAGGCCGCGGGGATGCGGATGGAGCCTGCGCCATCGCTGCCCTGGGCAATGGGGGTGAGCCCCGCCGCCAGGGCCGCGCCCGCGCCACCGCTCGAACCTCCAGCGCTGAGCGCCGGGTTCCACGGGTTGCAGGTGGGGCCGTGGATGTCCGGCTCAGTGACCGGCATGGCGCCCCATTCGCTGGTGGCCGTCTTGCCGAGCACCACGAAGCCGCCCTGCCGCAGCCGCGCCACCGTCTTGTCGTCGAACGGCGTGTACAGCCACCGCCACGACCGCGAGCCCATCCGCGTGAACGAGCCCTTCGCGAAGTTGAGGTCCTTCACCGCGAGCGGGACGCCAAAGAAGGGCGGGCGCGCCACCTGCGGCTCTCGCGCGAGCGCGGCATCCTTCCTTCGCGCGTCCTTCAAGGCGCTGGAGGCGAGCACCTGCGTGTACGCGTTGAGCCGTGGGTTCGCCCGCTCGATGCGCTCGAGGTACCCGCGCACCAGCTCCTCGGAGGACACCTCCCGTCCGCGCAGCAGGCGCGCCAGCTCGACTGCTGTCGCGTCCAGCACCTCGTCCGGCGCCCGCGCGCTCAGGGGTCTTGAAGCCGAAGCCATGGGCCAGCCTCTCGTCCGCGGCGTGCCGGGCGCAACAGGCGTTCTCCTTCCGCTGTCTGACGCGCGCCGCTTTCGCCGCGCCTCCGGGCCTGCGCGGCGCCGGAGCTTGCCCTTGAGGAAGCCCGGCTTTCGGAGCCGCGCTGGCGACCTCGTCCACCCACCGGGAGAGGTTCGTCTTTGCCTCGTGGCCCCAGCGGCCACCCAGGAGCCCACAGGGGCATTTTCAGAAGCCCTGCTAAAGCATTGCCCCCGGGCTCTGGGGGCCTGTAGGGCCACCTTGGAGCCCAGGCGCGATTTCGACCCCGAAAATGGGCCCCCAGAGCCCCGCCGGACCCAGCCGAGCCAGGGGTTATGTTGTCAGCGGAACTATCCAGTCGCGGTGCGGTCGCACCCCATGATTGGTAGTGTGCGCCGCCCCACACCGGGTGACACCGCATCGGGAGGTAGGTCTTGGCCGAGTTCGCAGTGGAGTTCGACTTCATCGAGGACGACAGCGGCAGCGGTCGCTTCGTGGCCGCGGGTGGCAGCGGCTTCCAGGCGGTGGCCAACCTCGCGGCGCGCGGAGACGTAGAGGCGGCCTCGCGGCTTTACGAAGACACCGCGCACGCGCAGCGAGACCAATTGCTCGCCGAAGCGCAGGTGTCGTCCACCGCCACGCGCCGCGGCCTCATTGAGGTGCTCAAGCGCGCGCGGGACTTCTCCGCCGCCGCCGAGCTCGCCGAAACCCTCAGCGCCTGGGAGGAGGCGGCTTCGCTGCACGAACAGGCCAGCCAGCTCCCGCGCGCGGTCGTCTGTTGGGAGAAGGCGCACAACCCGCAGCGGGCCGCGAGCGCCGCCGAACGCGCGGGTGACCTCAAGGCGGCGCTCGAGCGCTACCACCAGGCGGGCGACAAGGCGTCGGTCGCGCGGCTTCTGGCGCGCGGGGGGCGGCACCTGGACGCAGCGGGGCTCTACCGCTCCTTGAACAATGCGCACGCGGAGCTGGAGGTCCTGCTCGCAGTGCCGCAGGGCCACGACCAGCGGCGGGCAGCGGTCCTGCGCGCCTGCGAGCTGCTCGACGAGGCCGGGCACCCCAAACGGGCGCTGGCCTTGATGGGCCAGGAGCTGCGCCAGAACGAGAAGGCCCGGACGGACTTCGCCTTCCACACCGAGCTCGCGCGCCTGCTCCGCCGCTGCGGGCGGGAGGCGGACGCGCAGAAGGTGCTCGCGCAGCTGGGCGCACAGGGTGGAGCGCCCACCGCGCCCGTGGCCGCCGCCGCGCCGAAGGCGGACGACGGGACCCAGGACTCCCCGGACGAAGGCTACGCGCAGCTCAAGGCGATGCCGCTGTTCGCGGAGCTGGCGCTCGCGGACATGAAGGACCTCTACCGCGCGGCGCGGCGGGTGGTGGCGCCCGGCGGGGTGGTGCTCATCCAGAAGGGCGCGCAGGACGGCGGGCTCTACGTCATCCTCGAAGGCGAGGTGGAGGTCTACAGCGGGCCCGGCGAAGAGGGGCGGCTGCTCAACACGCTGGGGCCCGGCGCGTGGCTGGGCGAAATCTCGCTCGTGCAGCAGGGCCCCGCCAGCGCGCTGGTGCGGACGAAGACGCCGGTGCGCGCGCTCCTGGTCTCGCGCGAGAACTTCCACGCGTTCCTGGACACGCACGAAGCGGCGGCGCTGCGCATCTGGCGGATGTTCTCGAAGACGCTCGCCGGGCGGGTGAGGGCGCTGTCCGCATGAGCGACGCCGTCCGGGCGCTCAAGGACAAGGGCGCGCAGCTCTTCGCGAAGGGCCGGCACGACGCCGCGCTCGACTGCTTCGAGAAGGCGCTGCTGCAGGTCCCCTCCGACATGGCGGCGCGGCAGAAGGCGGCCGAGCTGTGCCAGCGCGTGGGCAAGCCGCGCGAAGCGGTGCGCCACTACGAGCTGCTCGCGGTGGGCCTGGCGAAGAGCGGGCTGCTGCTGCGCGCCATCGCCGCGTGCAAGATGTTGCTGGAGCTCGACCCGGGCCACGGGCGCACCCAGGGCCTGCTCGCGGACCTCTATGCGCAGCGGCGCGCGCCCTCGCCGGCGGCCGCTGCCATGACCCCTGCCGCGCGCCCGTCCCCAGGCCCCACCGCCGTTTCGCCCGTGCAGTTGGCCTTGCCCGCAGCACCCCACGCCAAAGACCGCACAGACGACGGCTCGGTGGAGATTGAGCTCGACGAGGAGGTCGCAGGCGACGAGCCCCGCCGCGCCTCCGGCACCGCGGGCCTCGCCCCCATCCCGCTCTTCTCCGGCCTGGAGCGGGACGCCTTCGTGGCCGTGCTCGAAGGCATGGAGGTCCGCCTCTTCGAACCCGGCGCGCCCGTGGTCACCGAAGGCGAGGTGGGCACGTCGATGTTCGCCATCGTCGAGGGCAGCGTGGACGTGGTCCGCCACTTCGAAGCAGGCGAGCGCCGCGCCGTGGCCGAGATGGGCGAAGGCGACTTCTTCGGGGAGATGGCCCTGCTCACCGACGCGCCCAGGCTCGCCTCGGTGGTCGCGAAGGTCCCGTGCCTGCTGCTCGAGTTCACGCGCGCGCGGATGGAGGCCATCGTCTCGCGGCACCCCGCCGTGGGTGAGGTGATGCAGACCTTCTACCGGGAGCGCCTCCTCGCCAACGTCCTGCGCTCCAACCCGCTGTTCGCCGCGCTGCCGGAGGACGTACGCCAGGCGCTCGCGGACGCCTTCCGGCTGCGGCAGGCGGCCGCGGGTGAATTGCTCGTCGAACATGGCCAGACGCCGGAGGGCTTCCACCTGCTCCTGCGCGGTAGCTGCTCCGCGTTTCACCCCGGAGAAGCGGGCGAGGTTCCCTATCCGCCGCTGCGCGAAGGGGACGTCTTCGGGGAGATCTCCTTGCTCTTGGGCGGGCAGGCCACCGCTTCGGTGCGGGCGGAGAGCTCCTGCAGCCTGCTGGTGCTCCCGCGTGAAGGCTTCGAGCGGCTCGTAGGCTCGGACCCGGCGCTCCGGGCGAAGCTGTCGATGCTGGGCATGGAGCGGCTCGCGCGCACCGCGAAGCTCGCGGCCACCTCCCCCGCCAACCACTTGCGCGTCTGAGAGAGGCGACGGCCCGCCGCACGAGGAGCGCGCGCGGGCCGTCTTCCTCTACCGCCACATTCCTTCAGCGGTTTGTCGTCACCCGATGATGACGTTGCACACGCAGGCGGTGGTCCCGTCGCAGAACTGGTTTTGGCCGGCCTTGAGGCAGGTGAGCCCGCTGCAGCAGTCGCCGCCGGTGGTGCAGGACTGGCCCGACCCGGAGCAGGTGGACCCGGGCTGGCAGGTGCCGCTGGTGGAGCCCGACGGGATGACGCAGGTCAGCGTGGTGCAGCAGTCTGCGTTGGCGGTGCAGACCTCGCCGGTGTTCTGGCAGGTGGTGGTGGGCGGACCGCAGACGCCGTTGGTGCAGACGCCGGAGCAGCAGTCCGCCGCGTTGGCGCAGGCCTCGCCGTTGGGCTGGCAGCTCCCCGCATCCGGGTCGGTCCCGCCGTCCGGGTTGGTACCGGTGAAGGGGGGCTGGCAGATGTGACCGAACTCGCCGGCGGGCAGACAGTCGTTGGGCTCGCAGCACGCGCCGCCGTCACCCGCCGGGTCACAGACGTTCCCCGCGGGGATGCAGGCCGAGCGGGTGCACCGGAGGATGCCGTCGTTGCCGGGCACGCACGGCATGCCGTCACAGCACTGGTCCTTGAACTGGCAGACCTGCCCCTCTTCGATGCAGCACGGGGCGACGCCGGTGTAGCCGTCCGGGCACTGCGTGGAGCCGCCGCCGAAGCAGCGCGGGATGCCGGAGGAGTCCAGCTTGCAGACCTCCTTCTTGCCGTCGCAGCAGTTCTGCGAGGCGTTGACGCTGAAGGTGCCGCCGTCCGGCAGGGTGAAGGAGGCGCCGCAGATGTTGCCCACCGGGTTGCAGGCCTGGCCGTTGTCACAGCGGCCGTAGGCGTCTGACGCCGCCTCCTTCGCACACTGCACGGTGCCGTTGGGGTTGGTGCCGCCGCCGCAGCAGGCCTGCGCGTCGGTGCACGAGTTGCCGGTCATCCGGCATCCAGTCGCCGGGAGGCACACCGTCACGCCGGTGCCGGGGTCCGAGCACACCCGGGTGCAGCAGTTGGTGCCGCCCTGACAGGGCAGGCCGTCCTGGATGCAGCCGCCTGAAGGTTCGCGGCAGAAGCCGGCGGTGCCGTCGTTCTTGCTGCAGAGGTTCGAGCAGCAGTCGAGGTCGCTGTAGCAGAGGTCGTTGGTGGCGCGGCAGGTGTACGCGGCGGCGCAGGTGCCGCTCTGGCAGTTGGTGGAGCAGCACTCGGCGCCGGCAGCGCAAGCCTGGCCCACCACCTTGCAGGACCCGCCACCGGGGATGGCCGCGCAGCTCCCGCCCGCGCAGTTGCCGGTGCAGCAGTCCGAGTTGTCAGTGCAGGCGTCGCCGTTGTCCAGGCACTGGTCCGCGGAGCAGACCCCGCCGGAGCAGCGGTTCGAGCAGCAGTCGAGCCCGTTCGCGCAGGCCTCGCCGGTCTCATGGCAGCCGACCTGTCCCTGCTCGCAGACGCCGTTGACGCCGCATTCGCCGATGCAACAGGGCCGGTCGGTACAGGCCTCGCCGAGCAACGAACAGTTCCTGGTCGGATCTCCACCGTCGCTGTCCCCACCGTCGCCGCCGCCCGCGCCCCCATCGATGCCCACGTCCGGGCCCGCATCGACGACGGGCTCATCCCCGTTGCAGCTGCAGGCGCTGAAGGTCCCGCCGATCACCAGGGTGGCCACGAGGGCCCAGGTCTGTCTCATGGGAGCTGCTCCTTCGGGTCGGAGGCGACCCGGAACGAGCGGCGAGCGTACTCGCGCGTCAACCTGCGTCCATTCACCTGACGTACGAGCTGGCCTCTTCACCACAGGGCCCCGCCCCCGGGTCGGACCCGAGCCCACAGCGGACCTTCAGGTGGGTTGTGCGGGTCGGCCCCTGGGACGACGGCGTGCGGACGCCGCCTGCGACCGGCTCCGGCTTCAGCTCCCATTCAATCTGGAACAGGCCACGCTCGGTCACCACCACCAGCACCTCACCGGACGCAGCCAACGCCCGGACCCAGCGTCCGTCGAGCGCGGTCAGCCGTGTCCAGACGCCATCCCTCTCTCTGCGCCACAGCCCGTGCGCCAGGGTCCCCATCCACAAGGCGCCGCTCACCCCATCACGAAGGCAGCGGGTGGGACGCGCGCCGGCGGGCAGCGCGGCGGTGTCCTCTTCGGCGCATGCGCGCTCGCAGTCCTTCACCTTCTTCGGTGTACCGGACGGCAACGCACGCCCACCGTCATCCGCGAGCACGAAGCGCTCGGCCTCACCGGGTGGCAAGGTCGCCGCGTAGAGCACCGAGACCTCGCCGCCTCCGCCGCCGCACACCGTCGTTCCCAGCGCGCCGCGGCCCAGCCCCCCCGGACCCTCGGTCCAGATGGGATGCTCCTCACCTCTGCGCAGGACGCCCAGCCGCGGACCATCCAGCATCCAGAGGTTGCCAGCCGCGTCGAACGCCGCGCTCTGCGGCGCGCCCACGTCCAACCGCTCTGACGAAAAAACGGCCCGGGCGGCGCCGCCGGTCTCCCCCGAAACCGGCGGCGCTGCGCCCTTGCCCCGATCGGCTTGTGAACATCCCACCCCGCTCGCGAGCGAAAACGCCGCGAGTCCCCCAAGGATGACACTCCGCACGACCGGCCCCCCCTCGAGGAGGACTCAGAGCAACGCGCGTGCCCACGGCCTCTTCGCCTGTGAGCCCGGGAGCGTGGGTAACGCCGTTCCCACAAAAGGAAGCGGCGCGCCCCGTTGAGGCGCGCCGCCCGTCCCCGCGTGGGGCGACGACTTCCGTGCTGTCGCTAGTCCTTCTTGTGGTCCTTGTTCTTCTTGTCCTTCTTGTCGGTGCCGGCCTCGCCCGCGCCGCCCATGGCCTGGTCCGCCCTGGCCTCCACCTTCACCGCCACCGGCTCGCGGCCCTCAATCTGGAAGTGGGCGGTGACGTCCATGCCGTCCTCGAGGTCTGACGCCTTCATCTTCTGGCCGTCCACCATCACCTCGGTGTCGTTCCGGATGTCGAGCGACGCGGAGGGCAGCCCCTCCCGCGCGATGGTCAGGCGCTCACGGGTGGCGCGCTCCACGGTCCCCTCCAGCTTGAAGGACTCGCCCTCGGCGAAGGTCTTGTCGCTGGTCTCCGCCACGCCCGCCTGCTCGCTCCACTCCTTCGCGTTCTCCTTCGCGGTGGAGCCCACGTCCTTCGCCTCTTCACGGAGCTCCGGGCCCACCTCGGTGGCGTCCACCTGCGCGAAGGCCGCCGGGGCCGCAAAGAGCATCGCCGCTGCGAGAAGTTTTCTGATCATGTGATTCCCTCCCTGTTGATGGGTTGCAGCAGTGGTGACTGCTGGCGAAAAGGTTGGTTGTGGCATTCGCGGACCGGTACCCGGGCTCGCCCGCCCGCTCGCCTTGGCCGCCATGAGGGCAGGCGGCCAACCGACCCCCGACTTCCGAACGCTGGGGGAGAAACGAAGGGGCGCCGCTGGGGGACCCGGCCTATCGTCCGGGTCGTGGCAGCACGGAAGTCACGCAGCCGGATGCCCCGGGCCGGGAGCGCCGGGGACGACGGGGCCCTGGTCGGGGGGGGCGAACCGGACGCCTCCCGCGTCCTCGGCTTCCTCTCCGAGGCCAGCCGAAGGCTCGCCGGCTCTCTGGACGTGGAGCAGACCCTGCGGACGGGGGTGGAGCTCACCGTGCCCGCGTTCGGGGACATGGGCGTGGCAGACCTGGTGGAGGCGGACGGCAGCCTGCGGCGCGTGGGCATCGTCCACCGGGACCCCGAGCGGGCCGAGGCGATGTGGGCGCTGTCCCGCGCCCATCCGCCGGACCCGGACGCGAAGGCAGGACCCGCGCACGTCATCCGCACCGGTCAGGCGGAGCTTGGGCACCTCACCCCCGAGTATCTCGCGCAGATGGAGGCGGACCCGGAGCGCCTGGCCCTCGTGGAGCGGGCAGGCATCCGGTCCTTCATGACGGTGCCGCTGGTGGCGCGCGGGCGGACGCTGGGGGCGCTGACCGTGGCGCTCGCCGAGTCCGAGCGGACCTACACGCCAGAGGACCTGCCCCTGCTCGAAGACTTCGGCGGCCGGGTGGCGCTGGCGCTGGACAACGCGCTGCTCTACGCCGCCTCGCAGGAGGCGGAGGCCCAGGCGCAGAGGGAGCGGACGCGGCTGGAGGCGGTGCTGCAGAGCATCCCCCTGGGCGTCATCATCGCCGAGGCGCCGTCCGGGCGGCTGGTGGTGGGCAACCGGTCGGTGGAGGAGATAGTGGGCGCGCCCATGCGGTCCTCCTCCGACGTGCAGGCCTACCGCGAGTGGCGGGGCTACCACGGCGACGGCCGGCCCTACGAGCCCGCCGAATACCCGCTGGCGCGCGCGGTGCTGGTGGGCGAGACCGTCCGCAACGAGGAGATGGAGCTGGAGCGGGTGGACGGCTCGCGCGTCTCCATCTCCGCGAGCGCCGCGCCCATCCGGGACCCCACGGGCGGCCTGTCCGGCGGGGTGCTCGTCTTCAGCGACATCACCGAGCGGTTGGCGGCGCGGCGCAAGGTGGAGGCGCTGGCCACGCAGCTCGCCAACCAACAGCGGTGGCTGGAGTCGCTCCTGGACCTCTCCCCCGTGCCCCTGGTGCTGGTGGAGCCGCACAGCGGAGACGTCACCTTCGCCAACCGGGCCGCAGACGCGCTCGCCGGCGGCGCCTTCCCAAGGGAGCGGGCCGACGTCCGTCCGGAGGACTTCCGCATCGCCACCTGGCCGGACGGCAGCCCGGTGACGGCGGAGGACACGCCCATCGCCCGGGCCATCCGCGGCGAGAAGCTCGAGAACCTCGCGGTGGACTGGCACCTGCCGGGGGGCATCCGGTCCCTGTTCGTCTCCAGCGAGCGCCTGCCGGCGATGTTCGGGCACCCGGAGACCATCGTCATCTCGTACCTGGACGTGACCGAGCTGCGCCGGACCCAGGAGGAGCTGCAGCGCTCGCTGCGGACGCGGGATGACTTCTTGTCGGTGGCAGCGCACGAGCTGCGGACGCCCATCACCTCCCTGCGGCTGTACACGCAGACGCTGCTGCGCACCGCCACCCGCGGGCTGCTCGACCCGGCGTCGGTGACCGAGCGCGCGCGGAACGCGGACCGGCAGGTGGGGCGGCTGGCGCGGCTGGTGGAGAGCCTGTTGGACCTCTCGCGCATCCAGTCCGGCAAGCTGCAGCTTCACCCCGAGCCCCTGGACTTGACCGACGTGGTGATGGAGGTGGTGAAGCAGATGGAGGAGGAGGGCCGCCGCGCCGGCTGCGAGGTCCACCTCGACGCGCCGCTGACGGTGCCCGGCACCTGGGACCGGCTGCGCGTGGAGCAGGTGGTGGCGAACCTGCTCTCCAACGCCTTCAAGTACGGCGCGCAGCGCCCGGTGGCCGTGACGGTGAGGCAGGAGGGGGCGGGGGCCATCATCGAGGTGAGGGACCGCGGCATTGGCATCGCAGAGGAGGACCAGGCGCGGCTGTTCCAGCGCTTCGAGCGGGCGGTGTCGGACCGGCACTACGGCGGCTTCGGGCTCGGGCTGTGGATTGTCCGGCAGATAGTCAGCGCCATGGGCGGCACCGTGGCCCTGCAGTCCGTGCCCGGCGAGGGCGCCACCTTCCGGGTGGCGCTGCCGTCTGCGTCCACTGCGGGCTGAGCGAACGGCTTCAGGTGGAGCGCAGGCGGCGCCGCAGCGTGGGCGGCGGGGTGGCTGCGCGCGAGGTCATCACCCGGCGGTTGAAGCGGAAGAGGAAGAGGCTGACGGCCGCGGCCACCGCCAGCCCCATCGCCCACTGTCCTCGGGCGATGAGCACGAAGGCGACGAGCGCCAGGCCGACGGCGAGCACCGTGCCCAGCAGCACCGGCTTCGGCATCGACAGCAGGGCCCGCTTCTTCGGCGCCGAGCTCTGCAGCACCGGGTGGTCCCCCGCGCGGCGCCAGGTGTTCTTGCCGTGCTCCTGGAGGAGGTCATCCGGTTCGACCAACCCCATGCGGAAGGCCCGCTCCACGTCTGCGAGCGTCTGAAAGTCCAGGGCGCCGTCGTCGTTCTTCACCGTCCAGGGCATGCGGGGACGGTGGGCACGGGGGCGTGGCGGCACATCTGCTGCCTGACAGGCCGTCTGCCCAGCGAGCGAAGCGTCGTCTCGGCGCCGCTACCTGCGCCCGATGTTCCCCTCCGCGTCCACCTTCACGCCCGTCTTCGGGAAGTCCTCCGCGGAGAGCATGCGGACCTGCTTGATGGCCTGGCCATCCGGGTCCTTCACCGCGATGCCCTTGTCGATCTGCTTGGTTGGCAGGAGCTTCCCGGACACGAACTTCCCTTCACCGTCCATCACCACCTCCAGCACCACGCCTACGCCGAGCGGCCCGGAGAGGTTGAAGCGCCCGTAGGTGGCGAAGTTCCCCAGCGAGTAGGCGATGAGCCGGTCCTTGTAGATCTCCATGGCGCGCAGCACATGCGGCCCGTGCCCGAGCACCAGGTCCGCGCCCGCATCCACCACCGCGTGGGTGAACTTGCGGAGGTCGCCGCGGTTCTCGCCGTGGAAGACCTCCCGGCCGTTGGGGACGCGGGTGTGCTTCGCCCCTTCGGCGCCGCCGTGGAAGGAGACGATGACGATGTCGTGGTTCGCCCGCGCGCTCTTCACCAGCGCCACCGCGGTCTCGTGGTCGTTGACGTTGTTGGTGGCCGCCGAGGTGTGGAAGGCGATCATCCCCAGCCGAAGCCCGCCGTGCTCGACGGTGGCGACGGAGCCCGGGGGCCCGCTCCACTTGATGCCGACCTCGTCGAGCGCCGCTTCGGTCTCGCGGCGACAGGCCTCCCCGAAGTCACCGGAGTGGTTGTTGGCGGTGGAGGCCAGGTCCACGCCGGCCTCCACGAGGTACTTCGAGTAGCGGGTGGGGCTCCGGAACGCGTAGCAGACGTTGGAGTTGGGGCGGCACTTGCCGGAGGGCGCCGGGTTGTCGCAGAGCGG
>CAZQVZ010000047.1:0-21484 GCA_964596895.1 uncultured Myxococcaceae bacterium | reverse complement strand
CGCCCACGTAGATGCCGCCGCCGCCGGAGAAGCCGCTGGCCACCTTGCCAATGGGCAGGCCGCTGCTCACCGGGCTCAGGGCGAAGACTTCGTGCACCCGCGTGTCCACCATGTGCACCGAGGCCTCGTCCTGCTGCCCCAAGAGCTGCAGCGCCGCCGCCGCGCCCTCGCCTGCGAGCTGCATCTTGGTGCGCCCATCCGGCACGGTCATGCCCATGGAGCAGGAGCAGTCCATCAGCACCGACAAGGCGAGGTCCGCCTTGCGCTGCTCCTGCCGCATCTCCAAAGACACCGGGAGCAGGTCCTCCACCGGGCTCTTGCGAAAGCCCCCTTCGCCGAAGCTCTTGCGCCCGCCCGTCATCAGCAGTCCGCCGCCTGCATCCCGCACCCAGGACGCGAGCGCGCGCAGCCCCACCTCCTCCAGCCGGCTCGCGTCCACGTTCTCCAGCACCACCGCGCTCACGCCATCCAGCCCATCCAGCGTCAGCCGCCCCGGCGTCCGCACCTCCAGGAGCAGACCCGACTGCCGCAGCGCCTTCACCAGGGCCGACGCTTCGCCCGCCTCCGAGAGCACGAGCACCCTCGGCGGCCCCTCCACCCGCAGCACCGCGCGGCCCACGTCGTTCTCCACGGTGCCGTCGCCGGGGGCCTCCACCCGCAGCGTGTAGGACGCCACGCCGGGCGCCTCCACGAGGTCCCGGAAGGTGAGCAGGTTCGGCCCTTCGACCAGCGCGTAGGGGCCGCGCACCAGCACGACCTCCCCGCGGCGCAGGGTGACGGTGGCGGAGGTGGCCTTCGAGGCGAACACCTGCGCGGTGAGGTGAAACGGCTCTCTGACGGAGACGCGGGAGGGGCCGTCCACGCGGGTGACCGCCACGTCCAGCGCCACGTCCTCGCGCCCGAGCCAGCGGTGGTCCACGGCGATGCCGCGCGCCGCGAGCCTGCGGGAGGCGCCAGAAGGGTCCGCCGAGGTGGCCCTCCCGTCCGAGATGACCAGCACCCGCCCGGTGCGCTCTTGCGGGATGAGCTCCTGCGCGCGGTCCAGCGCCGCGCCGAGGTCGGACGCGTCCGCCTCCACCGCCTGGGTGAAGCCGCCGAAGCCCCGCCGCTCGCCCAGAGGCAGCTCCACCTTCGGGGCGCGCCCGAAGCCGATGACGCCCAGGCGGTCACCTTCGCGCATCCCGTCCGCCGCGAGCCGGATGAGCTCTTCGGCGCGGGCGTCGGAGCCAGGCGGCATCGACCGCGAGCGGTCCACGAGGATGACCAGGTCCGTCCCCCCGGCCTCCCGGACGAGCTGCGGCCTGGCCAGCGCGAGGACCAGCAGCGCCAGCACCCCGGCGCGCAGCCACATCGGCGGGCCGGGCAGCCGCGCGGTGCGCCACAACAGGAGCCCGAGCGGCACCGCGAGCAGCAGCGCCTGGGGAAGGTCGAACCTCACAGCCGCACCACCAGCCAGACGACGAAGAGGAGCGCGCTCGAAGCGAGGACCAGCGCCACCGGGATGTACTTGCCCGGCCGCGCGTCCCGCTCATTGAGCCTGGCCACGAAGTCCACCGACAGCTCCAAAGCCAGCATCCCGAGCCCACAGAAGAGCAGGCTGAAGGTGCCGATGCCGAAGAGCGCGCTCGCCGGATGTCGGGCCACGAAGTCCGAGAGCCCGAAGGTCACCGCGTAGCCAATGGGCCCGCCCACGAAGAGCGCGCCCAGGAGCAGGAACAGGGTCAACGCGTCCACCGCCTTGTCGGGGGTGGGCCCATGGGACATCCCGCCGCAGAACATGGCGGCGCCCAGCATCAGGGCGCACCACGCACCGCCGAACGCCAGGGTGGCGAACAACCGCAGCGCGTCCACCCCGTTCAGGTAGTAGCTGAAGAGCAGGAACGGCACCGCGGCGCAGGCGTAGAGCGCCCCTTGCAGCAGGTGCGCCGTGAACTTCCCGTGCATCAACCGCCGGGCGCCGAGGCCTGTGAGCGTGAGCAGGGAGAACCCGTCGTTCTTCCGCTCCCGCAGGAGCGAGAGGTACAGACCCAGCGGCAACAGGAAGAACTGCACGAGGCAGATGAACCCCAGGTACGCGGCCAGCGCCTCGGCGCCCGTGGCCGCTCCGGGCCGGTCCCGGTGCGCGAGCCACACCCTCACCGAGACGCACAGGCACGCGAAGAGCACCACGCCGAAGCAGGCCCAGAAGATCCGCGTGCGCAGCCCCTGGCGCACGTCCTTCACCACCGCCGGGTTCACCCGGTCAGACCAGTCATCCCAGCTCCCCTTCGCCACGCCGCTCACGTCAGGCTCCTGCGCGCGGTGAGCGCGAAGTCCGCGCAGACCAGGCCCATGAGCAGCAGCAGCGGCCAATTCGCGCGCTCGGGGCCGGCGCTGCGGCGCGCGGGGCGCGTCTGCACCTGCGCGAGGCGAGTGGCCTGCTCGCGGTCGCGCAGGTCGGACTCCTTCGCGTCCAGCGGGAGCACCACCATTTCGTCCACGACCTCGCCGTCGCGAAGCAGCGCGTAGCGGCCGGCGCGGGGGGGCGGCGGCAGGAGCAGCGAACCCGTCCCCAACAGCGGCCGCTCGCCGTCCGGGCCCCTCAGCGTGTGCTTCGCGCCGCGCACGGTCACCACCGGGACCTCCTCGCCCAGCACCAGGTGGCGCCGCGCGAAGCCGGGCGTCTCCCCCCGCGCGCGCCGCACCACGTTGGAGAGGAGCACCGGCCACGCCGGCGTCCGCTGCACGTTGCTGCGCCCCGTGGCGAGGTTGAAGTGCAGCCGCCCTTCGTCGTCTTCGGCGAGCAGCACCACGTCGCCCGCGGTGAGCAGCGCCCTGCCTTCGGGGCTCTCGCCCGCGGTCCAGACCACGCCGCCCAGTTGCACGTCCTCCAGCACCGGGTGCGCGCGGTCCGCGAAGAACGGGCCCACGAACGTCCGCTGCGTGCCCGGCGCCTCGAAGGTCACCTGCGCGCCCGAGCCGCGCGGGCCGATGTGAAGCCGCGCTCCCTCTTCCGCCGGGCGCTCAGCCCCACCGAGCGTCACCCCCTCTGCCACCGCGATGAACCGCACCAGCGCCGCCTGCGCGGCCCGGTCCAGGCCCTCCCGCAAGGACACCTTCACCTCGCGCTCGGGCGCCGGCAGCAGCGTCACCACGCCGTCGGCCGGGAGCGCGTCTTCGGGCAGGCGCAAGGTCACCTCCCCCACGCCGCGCAGGGAGGCCGAGAGCAGCGCCGTCCCGCCGCCCTCCACCTGCACCTCCTGGGTGCGGGTGACCGTCTTCCCGGTGTCCGCCTCCACCGCCGTCAACACGACGGGCACCGTGCGCGCACCGGCTCCCGCGTCTCCAAAATGGGCGATGCGCGCGGTCACCTTCGCCACGCCGTCTTCGTCCACGCGGTGTGCGGCGACGAGGGCCAGATTGTCAGAGGCAAGGCCGAGCGCGCGCACCTCCACCTCGGGCGAAAGCGTCGCCTCGTCGAGCGGTCCGTCGGTGAGGAGCACCACCCGCTCGCCCGCCCCCGCCACCTCCCGCGCCAGCACCAGGGAAGGGCCGAGATCGTGCCAGGCGCCCTCGGGCCGCCACGCCTCCAGCGCCGAGAGCGCGCGGTGCGCCTTCTCCATGGGGCCCGCCAGCATCCGGGGGGAGGGGCCGCTCTCGACCACCGTGAGCAGCGTGGCGTCCGCGGCCTCGGCCAGGCCCGCCGCCTCCCGCCGCACCCGCTCGTGCAGGGGCTCCCCGTCGCGCCCGCGCGCGGACATGGATAAGGACCCATCCACCACCAGCACCAGGTGCCGGCCGGAGGGCCCTTCATCACAGCGCGCGTCCGCGAGGAAGAGCGCCCCCGCGCACACCGCGAGGACCTCCAGGAGCAAGGACGTCTCGCGGCTGAAGCGCTCGAGCCTGGGCCCGGCCTCCGCCTTCTGGTCCGGGGTGCGCCACAGGAAGAGCGCGCTCACCGTCACCGGCTTCTGGCGCCGGCGCAGGAAGTACGCGGCCACCAGCGGCGCGATGGCGGCCAGCGCCAGAAGCCCCCACGGCGCGCCGAACATCATCCGTGCGCCCTCCCCATCCCGCCGTGCGCGAACAGGGGAGAGAGGGGCCCGCGCACCAGGTCCGCGACCTCCAGGGCCGCGCTCGCGGTGTGCAGGGCGCCGTGGACCCGCGCCACCGCCGCGCGCAGCAAGGCCTGGTGCGCATCCAGCCTGCGCCCATACGCGCGCAGGACGTCGTTGGAGAGGATGCGCTCCAGCGCCTGGCCGCTCTCCGCGTCCACCAGCCGGGCGCCATGGCCGCCCAGGGGCGCGAGGTCCTCCGGGTCCAGAAGCTGGAGGAACTGCAGCCCCGAAGCCTCGCGCGCGAGCCGCTCGCACAGCCTGCCGAGGTCCGCTTCGAACAGCCCGTCGCTCACCACCAGCCGCAGGCCGCAGCGGCGAAGCGGCGGCGCCCGGCGGAGCGACTCCGCCAGCGCGTCCTGCCCGTCGAACCCGCAGGCGCGCAGCGAGGGGCCTGCACCTTCATGGGTCACCCGCTCTCCGCGCGCCCCGGCGATGACCAGCACCGGCTCCAGCCCCTGCCTCGCCGCCACGCGCATGCACAACAGCGCAAGCTCGCGCGCCCGCGCCGCCTTGCGCGCGGTCACCGCCATGGAGCGCGAAGCGTCCAGCACCACCTCCACCCGCGGAGACACCTCCTCCTGCCGCACCCGGAGCACCCACTCGCCGGTGCGCGCCACCGCGTTCCAGTCGAGCTGCCGCAAGTCGTCCCCGGGCGCGTACTGGCGGAAGTCGTGGATCTCCATGGACGCGCCGGCGGACGCAGCGCGCACCTCGCCCACCTTGCCCCGGTGGGGTCCGCGAGGGAGCGAAAGGCGCAGCGCGCTCGCCGCCCGCGACACCGCCTGCTCGTCGAGGTGCGCCTGCGCCGCCACGGTCACATCGCCTGCTTCTGGCGCGCTTCCCGAAGCGCCCGCTCCCGCCCGGCGAGGCTGCGCTCGGCCACCAGCGCCACCACCACCGTCACCGCGAAGAGCAGGACCAGGAGCGCGTCCATGTTCTGGTCGCTCGTCGTGCCGCTCCAGCCGTTTGGACGGCGCGAGAACCGCACCAGCCCGAGGATGGGGTTGAAGACGTTGAGGAGCGGGTCTTCGGCCTTCATCCCGAAGAGCAGCGCCAGCAAAGGCGGCAGCCCCACCCCGGCCGCGGTGAGCACCAGCGTCACCGAGCGCAGCCCCACCGCCGTCTGCAGCGGGGCGATGTTGCTGACCCGCGCCACCACCACGGGCAGGGCCAGGTAGAGCAGCACGTAGAGCCCGGCCGCGAGCAGGAACCGCAGCTCATGGTCCCGGTCCGCGAGGTTGTCCGAGCCCAGCCACACCGCCACCCACAGCGCGGTCACCGCCCCCACCACCCCCAGCAGGAAGCGGAACGCGGAGCTGGAGCCGGGGCGCCAGAGGGAAAGCCACCTGGGACGGAAGTGCGCTTCATGCGGCGCATCCAGCCCGGTGAGGAGGAACAGGCCAATGACGTAGAGCGAGAGGCCGAAGAGCGCCTGCGCCACCAGCGGCACGTCCCGGTCCCGGCTCTCGACCGCCCACAGGACGAGGAACGCAGCGGCCGCGCCCGCGAGCAGGAGCAGCACCGCCAGGCGCGGCCCGCGCGCGTAGTCCTCGGTGGGCAGGGCCAGCCTTGCCGCCGCCGTCTGGTAGAGCAGGAAGGCGACGCCCAGCATCAGCCACAGCCCCAGGCCAATGCCGACGTACACAGAGTCGTCGTTGAAGACCCTGGGGGAGTCGAAGGTGATCTCCCCGGCCACGCCAAGGCCCATCCCCGTCGCGCCCACCAGCGCCCCCAGCACCAGGAAGTGCACGAGCCCCCGGAAGAGCCGGGTGTCCGCGAGGGTCGCCGCGCAGACGCCCACGCAGACCAGGAACAGGGTCCACGCCGCGCCCAGCGCCACCACCAGCAGGATGGTCGGCAGGTCGATGCCGTTGAGGTAGTACGAGAAGAAGATGAACGGCAGCACCGCGGAGCCGTAGAGCCCGGCCTGCACCAGATGGCTCTGCACCTTCCCGCGGATGATGCGCCGCGCGCCCATGCCGGTGAGCGACAGCAGCACCCACGTCTCCTCCTCGCGTTCGCGCGCGAGCGAGCGGTAGGCGGTGTACGGGATGATGAAGAACTGCACGAGCGCCATGCACAGGAAGTAGGCGAAGAAGAAGCCGTCACCCCCGGCGTTGCGCGGCTGGTCCATGGAGATGCCCCAGGCCACCAGCGAGATGACGAAGCAGGCCACCAGAAGGAGGCTGAAGCAGATCCAGAAGACCCGCGTGCGCAGCCCCTGGCGCACCTCCTTCACCACGATGGGGTTCACCCCTTCGCCCAGCCGCTCCCAATTCACCATCGCGAGCATCTAGGCCACCCTCCCGCGGGTGACGGTCATGAACGCGTCCTCGAGGTCCGCCTTGCGTGCGTCGAGCGCGCAGACCGGCAGGCCGTCTCGCACCAGCGCCAGCAGCAGCGCCTGCGACACGTCGTCCAGCCACGCGGGCCCAGCGGTGGTTCCGGCCGGCGGCGCCACCTTGACCCGAAGGCTGCGCCCCACCACCGCAACCTCCGACACCTGCGGCTGTTCGAGCAGGAGCCGCTCCGCGCGGGCGAGCGCTTCGTCGCCGCCACTCTCATTGAAGCGGACCTCCAGCTCCGCCTCGCCGCCGCCGCCGCGGGTCTGCGCCAGGATCTGCTCCACCGGCCCCTGCGCCAGCAGCTTCCCCTGCTCGATGATGGCGCACGCGTCACACATCTCGGAGAGCTCGGTGAGGATGTGGCTGGAGATGAGGACCGCCTTGCCCTGCGCCGCGAGCGCCTTGAGCAGCTCCCGGAGCTCGATGCGCGCGCGCGGATCCAGCCCGTCCGCTGGCTCGTCGAGGATGAGCAGCTTCGGGTCGTGCAGGAGCGTGCGTCCCAGCGCCACCCGCTGCTTCATCCCCTTCGACAGGGCCGAGGTGAGCTTGCCCTGCAGCTCCTCCAGCCGGGTGAAGGACATCACGCTTTGCACCCGCTCCCTTCGCGCCTGGCCCTTGAGGCCATACGCGCGCGCGAAGAAGTCGAGGAACTCCAGCACCGTCATGTCTTCGTAGGTGCCGTAGCGGTCCGGCATGTAGCCGATGAGCGGGCGCGCCCGGTCCGGCGCCTGCACCACCGACACCCCGTCCAGGAGCACGTCTCCCCAGGTGGGCGTGTCCAGGGTGGCGAGGATGCGCATGGTGGTGCTCTTCCCCGCACCGTTGGGGCCGATGAAGCCGAGGATGACGCCCGGCTCCAGCGTGAAGGACACGTTGTCCACCGCGCGCTGGCTGCCGTAGTCGCGGGTGAGGTTTCGCACCTCGAGCAGGCTCATCGCGCCACCTCGCCGCGCACCACGTGCCCGCTGTCGAACCAGGCGGGCTTCACCCCGCCGGTGGGCAGAAAGCCCGGGCCGTCCACGAGCGCGAGGAACTCCCCGTCCCCGAGCGCGCGGTCCACCTTCGCCAGCACCTCCGGGCGGAAGCGGGAGGCCCACGGCCGGAAGTCTGCGTCGTCCATCAACTCCGACTGCGCCCACCCGACCTCGGTGCGCCCGCCGTCCTCCACCGCGCCCAGCCTCCACACCCGCTCCCCGACCTTCACGTGCACCTCGCGGACGTCCGCGCCCAGCGCGTTCTCCACCACCAGCGTCTGGCCGCTCTCCGAGAGCCGCGCCACCAGCCGCGCGCGCGTGGGCGCCACCGAGACCAGCCCCCACTCGCGGTAGGTCCGCGAGGGAACGAACTGGCCGGAGATGGTGGCGCCTTCGGTCCAGTCGATGGAGGGGACCTGCGCGGCGTCGTACGGCCAGCGCGGCGCGACCAGGGCGGTGGCGGTGTCGTACGCCACGTCACCGGGCGCGAGGTTCGCGTACCAGCCCTGCACGCCCAGGGTGATGGCGCGGTTGTGCTGCGCATCCAGCAGCGTGAAGCCACGCGCCGCGGAGTGGACCCGGAAGCCGTCCACCAGCACCGACCAGAGGACGATGAGCGCGCAGGTGACGAACGCGGTGAGCGGGATGGACAGGAGCAACATGGGCGGGCCCTTCTTGCGCGCCACCCAGACGCTCCCGGGTCCAATCGCCAGCGTGAAGGCGAGGATGATGAGCAAGAAGCGCCCCACCGGGGCGGCGGCCTGCGGGAGGAGGAAGCGCTCTGACTCCGGCAGCGGCGGATCCACGTCTTCGGCAGGCAACCCGTAGGTGTTGTACCCGTGGCGCCCGTGGCCGCTGCTCTCGCGGGCGACCACCGGGAGGGGCGGACGGCGCAGGTCGTGGACGAGCCCCGTGGTGCAGCGCCCTGGCGGCGAAAAACCCGGACACAGCCGCACCCGGCCAAAGCCATAGTCGAACGCGCCGTCTCCCAGCGAAGGGGCGCCGCGCAGGAGCGGGAGGAACGTCTGGGGCGAGCGGGGCGGCGTCGCCAGCACCAGGTGCCCGCCGGTGGCCGCGTAGGCCTCGAGCGCTCGGCGCAGCGGCTCACCCAGCTCTTCATAGGAACCGGGGACCACCACCGCGTGGAAGCCCACATACGCGGCCAACTCGTGCGGGGCCTCCTCCGGCGGAATGGTGCGGACCATCACCGTGTAGACGGTGGTGTCCGGCGCCCTGCCCACGAGCGACTGGAAGTCGTCGTCGCTGCCCAAAGACAGCACCGCCTGCTGCAGTGGTTCGGTGAAGTGGATGCCCGCCTCGGTGGGGCCGCTGAGGCCGCGGGCGGTGGCGCTGAAGGTCCCGTAGCCCGCGCCCTGCGGGATGGGCAGCCAGGCCACCCGGTGCGCGCCCGGCGGGACCTCCACCACCCGCTGCACGAAGGCGCTGCTCTGGCCGCGCCACTGGTAGCGGAGGGTGGCCACATCCGCCCGGTCTGCGCGGTTCTCCAGCGTCACCCGCAAGAGCGCGTAGCCCGCGCGCGGGGACACGGTGTTGTTGTCCACGCTGACGCGCAGGGGCCCTTCGCCCACCGGCACCGGCTGGCGCTGGCTGAAGTTGTACGAGAGCGGCGCCGGGCTCGCCGCGCCTTCGGCCAGGCCCTGCAGGAGCGGATCGGGCTGGGAGACCGGCGGCACGGGCGGAGGCACTGCGGCGATGGTGGGCGTGGTCGCCCTCGCGGCCGAGCCCGTCACGAGCAGCGCCGCGGCCAGCGCGAAGCGGGCGCTACGCACGCACCACCTCCGGCACCGCTTCGAGCAGGGAGGAGACCACCGCTTCGGCCTCCACCTTCTCCAGCGCCGCTTCGTACGCGAGCACCAGCCGGTGGTTGAGCACCGCCGGCGCCACGTCCCGCACCTCGTCGAAGCCCACGTTGGGCTTGCCGCGGAGCAGGGCCAGCGCGCGCGCCGAGGCCGCCATGCCGAGCGCCGCGCGGGGCGAGGCGCCGTAACGGACGAAGCGCTGCACCGGTTCGGGCGCGTGGGGCTGGCGGGGGTCTGTGGCCTCTACCAGGCGGCCAATGTAGTGCGCGACGGGCGCGGGCAGGTGCACCCGGTCCGCCAGGTCGAAGAGGGACTCGAGCTGCGCGAGCTCGTAGACCGGCTGCAGCGAAGGCGGCGTGCCGCGGACGCGCTCGGTGAGGATGGCGGCCAGGGTCTTTGCGCCCACCGGCGGGACCCGCACCCGGAACAGGAAGCGGTCGAGCTGCGCTTCGGGCAACGGATAGGTGCCCTCGAGCTCGATGGGGTTCTGGGTGGCGAGCACGAAGAACGGCTTCGGCAGCTCATGGGTGTGGCCGAGCACGGTCACGCGCCGCTCCGCCATCGCCTCCAGGAGCGCGGACTGGGTCTTCGGGGAGGAGCGGTTGATTTCGTCCGCGAGCACCACGCTGGCGAACAGGGGCCCGGGCCGGAAGCTGAACGCGCCGCTTCCACCTTCGAGCACGTAGGTGCCGGTGATGTCCCCGGGCAACAGGTCCGGCGTGAACTGGATGCGGCGGAAGGGCAGGTCCAGAAGGCGCGAGAGCCCCTTGCACAGCTCCGTCTTGCCGAGCCCGGGCAAGCCTTCGAGCAGCACGTGGCCGCGCGCGACCACCGCGGTCACCACGCGCTCGACGACGCCCTCCTGGTCCAGCAGCACCTGGGACAGCCCCTTGCGGAGCATGCCCAGCGTCTCCACGGCCCCGGCCACTTCGTGCGGTGTCAGCAATGTGCTCATTGTGCTTTCGAGTCGAAGTACCGGCGCACGAGCGCGCGGTTGCGGGGCAGCTGTGCCCCCTGGTCATGACCGGGCGCCTGCCGGCCTTCGGCGACGGCCCCACCGCCGCCTCGTGTGCCCTGCTCGGTGGACGGCTTCGGGTCCGCGGCGCGCAGGCCCCACAGCTCTCCCGGCTCGTCTCCGCCCTGTCCATCCGGCAGGGGCGCGAACGCGAGCCGGTCCGGGTTCACCTCCGCGCGCTCATCGAAGGTGAGCTGTCCGGGTCCACCCCCGCGGCTGATGCCCGGCTTGCCCTGGTTCGGATCTCCCGCCGCGCTCTGGCTCTGGCTCTGGCCCTGGCCTTCACCTTCCCCCTCCCCTTCGCCCTCGCCCTCGCACGAGCCGTCCGCGCGGTGGCCGTGGCCTTGATGCGAGCGCTGCGCGTGCTGCGGCTTCTGCCCCTGCCCCGCCTTGCCCGGTTGGCCGTCCTGGCCGAAAGACTTCTGAAGCTGCTCGCGCCGCCCGGCCAACGCCCGCTGCAGCTCCGACATGCGTGAGCGCTCCTTGCCTCCGCCCTGCTGGCCTCCGCCCTGCTGGCCTCCGCCCTGCTGGCCTTCACCCTGCTGGCCTTCACCCTGCTGGCCTTCACCCTGGTCGAGGGCCTCCAGCGCCCGGTCGAGCGCGCCTTCCCCTCCCCCATCGAGCGCTGCCAGCGCGTTCTCCAGCGCCTCGCGTTCGCGCGCAGCAGCCTCGGCACCGCTGGCATCCGAGAGCGCGCCCTCCAGCGCCTTCGCCGCGTCCTGCGCGCGCTGCAGCTGCTCCGCCGCGTCTTGCGCCTTCTGCGCCAGCTCGGACTCCAGGTGGTCCGCCGCTTCCCAGTCCGCCGCGTCGAACTCACCCGAGGCCAGCTCTTCGCGCAGCGCCGCCAGCGCCTCCTCCACGGACTCTTCGAGCGGCGTCACCTCTGCCAGCGCTTCGGCGTGGGCTTCGACCTGGGCCACCCGGGTCTGGGCGGCGGCGTTGGTGGTGCGAGGGATGCGCGACGGCGCGGGCAAAAGCAGCGCGACGAGGAGGAAGAGCACCGCCGCGCCGGTGAGGCCCGCAGCCTTGCGGGTGTCGACGGGCGGCGGCCGCGCGTTGAGCACCCGTTCATTGAGCGCCAGCTCCCACGCGCCCACCGGCCGCTCCAGCCGCGTGAGCAAGAGCCCGCCCGCGTTGGCGCCGCGGTCCAGGAGCACCGCCGCCGCGTCTTCGGTGAGGAACCGATGCCGCACGCGCCACCACCAGACCGCTCCCGCCACCCCGAGCGCGGCCGGCAGGACCCAGAGGGTGTGGCGGCCGAGCAGCGCCTGATACAGCGCAACCGCGGTGGCGGCGCACCACAGTGGCACCCAGGCCGCCTCCAGCGCTGTCTGCGTGTTCAGGCGCCGCCGGATGCGCCGGATGCGCGAGACGATGAGCGCATCTTTTCGGCGGTCTTCCCCGGCGGCCATTCCTTCTCTCCGGCTTCACATCCTATGCCAGCGGCTCCGGCGCGCCCTCCACCACCTGACCGATGTCCCGTCTCTACTCCCCCCGCCCGGAACGATTGCGGTGCCCCGCCGCGACCACCGCGTCCCCGAACCGCTCCGCGTTCGCCAACCACGCGGCGGCGTTCTTGACGTAGCGGCCGGTGCCCGCGGTGTCCCACTTGATGAAGAGCCGCGTGAAGCCCCCGTCGAGGATGGCGCGCTTGCCGTTCCGGTCGTAGATGGCGGTCACCAGGTTGTCCGCGGACCCGTAGACCAACGGCTCCAGCGTGTCGTTCGCGTCGATGGTGGCGATGGTGATGCCCTCATAGAGGTACTCGAGCCCGGTGGTGAGCAGGTGGTTCTTGCGGACGCCGGCCTTGCGCGGGCTCTTCTGCAGCGAGACCACCGTGTCCCCCATCACGTTGCCCGTCATGGTCACGCCCAGAAGTCCCTGCGCCACGAAGTTCGCGTCCGCGTAGTACGGCTGGTTGTCGCCCCAGATGTAGACCCCGCGGCCGGAGTCGAAGAACTTCTTGATGACCTGCAGGTGCCTGGCGTTCAGCAGTTGCTGCGGCCCGGAGATGATCCACAGCTGGCAGGCCCCCTTCAGCTTCTCCTCCAGCTCCTCGGGCGGCGGCGGCTGGTTCAGCCAGCGGTAGGTGGAGAAGCCCTTCTGCGCGAGCGCGGCCTTCGGCAGCGAGAAGTCGAAGCCTTCGCCCGTATAGAGGTGGAGCACCGCCACCGTCTGCCCTTCGAAGGCGCCGTCCACCGCGAGGTCGAACTGGTTCCCGGCGGCGTTGCCGAAGTCATCCTTCACAGGCGCGCGCGTGACCTCCTCGAAGTAGACCTCGCCTGAGGCCTTGCGCTTTTGCACCTGCACGCGCTCCTCGGGCGCGTTCTGGGCGGCGGCGGGCGTGTACTGCGCGAAGGCGGCGGCGCTGGTGAAGAGCAGCGCCAGGGTGAACAGGCGGGCGGTCGGAGACATGGCGGGACCTCTGGGAAGCGGGTGTGGGCGACTTCAACGAACGAGACGCGGCGAGGATCTCCGCCTTGACCTCGCGCACGCCCCTCCACGCAGGTTCTGCGCGGGACCCGGGTCGCCGCGGCTCCAAAGGGTTTGGGCTGACCCACACCCGGCCCCCGGAAGCCGATGAGTTCCGAGCACTTGCCCTCCACTCGCACGCGGCGTGCGACTTGCTTCGTCGAAGCCCATGGAAGTGCAGGTGCGAGGACCCCACGCGCAGCTCAAGCGCCGTGGTTTTCAGGTGTGCGCGCTGGTCATCATCGGGTGCGTCCCGGTCGACTGGCTGCAGCTCGGGCAGCTCTCGTGGCTGACCTTTTCGGTGCGTCTGCTCTGGGCGGGCCTCATCGCCGTCCTCGCCTGGCACATGCCCAGAGGCGGCGGCCGCTTCCACGCCTGGGCCGGCTCTGTGGCCGGGGTGGGCTCCGCGCTGGCGCTGGGCTTTCTGGCGCTGCTGACGGGCGGGGTCGAATCGTCCATCTTCCACTGGCTCCTGGCCATCCCCCTGGCGGTGGTGGCGCTGCTGCACGTGGATGTGCGCGCCATCTTGTGGGTCTCGGTGGTGTGCCTCGCCTGGACGCTGGGGCTCTCTGTGCACGCGCGCGTCGAGCCCGCGCAGACCTTTGAGTGGTGCATCATGCAGCTCGCCACCGGGACCATCGCCGTCTGGAGCGCGATGACCATCCGACGCCTCATCAACGCGCGGGACGAAGAGGCGCAGGCGCGGGTGCAGGCCCTCTCGCAGCTGGCCCTCAGCGAGCAGCACCGGATGCAGTCCGACCAGCTCGCGACCGTGGGGCGGCTGGCGGCCGGCGTGGCCCACGAGGTCAACAACCCCCTGGCCTACGTGCGAACCAACCTGGGGTGCCTGAAGGACGCCTTCGAGAAGCCGGGCGAGTTCAGCCCTGAAGAAGTGCAGGAGCTCTTCACCGATTGCCGCGAGGGGCTGGACCGCATCCGGCAAATCATCACCGACCTGCGCACGTTCGCACGGACGGACCCGCTCACCCTCGCCGCCTGCGACCTGCGCGCGGCGGTGGACGAGTCGGTGCGGATGGCCAACGTGCGCCTCAAGAACGTGGCGCGAGTGGAGGTGGCGCTGACCGGGGACGTCCCGCCCGTGATCGTGCATGAACGCCACTTCGTCCAGGTGCTGCTGAACCTGCTGGTGAACGCGGCGGACGCGCTGGAGGAGGCGACGACCCAGAACGCGCGGGTGTGGGTCCGGGCGCGGCGGCGCGGCGAGCAGGTCGAGATCCTCGTGGAGGACAACGGCCCGGGCATTCCCTCCAGCGCGCTTCCCCGCCTGTTCGAGCCGTTCTTCACCACAAAACCGGCGGCGCGCGGGACCGGGCTCGGGCTGCCCTTGTCGCGCGAATACATGGAGCAGATGAACGGCACCCTGACCGCGGAGGACCGGCCAGGAGGCGGCGCGCGCTTCACGCTCCTTCTGCCCGCGGGCCTTCAGGACGAGGACCGCGCGCCCACGCCCGCGCCCGCCCCCAGGCACGAGCGCCCCCGCGCCGTGGCCTGAAGAACTGCGCACCGCAGTCTGGGCAGGCGCAACGGGCGCTCTGTGGCATACCCCTGTGCCCATGGCCGACCTTCGCCCCGCGCGCGAGCTCATCCGGGAGGCGCTGGCGCTGCTCGGCGTCGAGCGGCTGGTGCTCGGCGTGCACGACGCCTCCTTTCCCGGCGACGAAGACGAAGATCCCGGCCGCGGCACGCCCTACTCCCGGGGCGCCGAGCGCTTCTGCGCCTTCGCCGCCGCGCTCGGGTTCGACGGACTGCAGCTCGGCCCCCAGGGGATGACCCATGCCGGCAGCGCCTCTCCGTACGAGGCGACGCTCTTCTCGCGCAACCCCTTGAACCTGCCGCTCTCCCGCCTGCGGGACGAAGGCGTGCTGCCGGCGGAGCTCGCAGAGCGCCTCGTCGCGGCGCGCCCCGAACATGCGCTGGCGCGGATGGACTACCCGCATGTGCACGCGCTCTTCCGGCAGGTCACGGACGCTTTGCACCTGCGCGCGCCCGTCGCCTTCGTCGAGGAGAACGCCTGGTGGCTCCTGCCGGACGCACTCTACGAACCTCTGTGCCGGACCCACGGCGCCGCCTGGTACCGGGACTGGAGGAGCGCCGAAGACCGCGAGCTCTTCCTTCGGCCGGATCCACAGACGCGCCTTGGGCAGCTTCGCGCGCTCTTCTCCGAAGACGTGGAGCGCTATGCCGCGGTGCAGTTCCTGCTGGAGCTCCAACACCAAACCTTCCGAGAGCGGCTGCGAGCGCTTGGCCTGGGTCTATACGGCGACCTTCAAGTAGGCCTCTCCGCGCAGGACGAGTGGGCGCGCGCGCCGCTGATGGTGTCCGGCTACGCCATGGGCGCGCCGCCGTCTCGCACGAACCCGGATGGGCAGCCCTGGGGCTACCCGGTGCCCAACCCGGCCCTGATGGGGACGTTGCAGGCCCCCGGCCCCGCGCTCGCGTTCGTGATGGCGCGGCTTCGCCGGGTGGCCGCCGCGTACGACGGGCTGCGGCTGGACCACCCCCACGGCTGGATTGACCCCTGGGTGTACCGCACGGACGCGGCCGCCGAAGACCTCCTCTTCGAGGTGCAGAACGGCGCGCGGCTGCGGTCTTCTCCCGCGGCGCCGGGGCACGAGGCGCTCGCGCCCTTCGCCATCGCCCGGCCGGAGCAGCTGCGCACGGACCGCCCGCGCCACGCGGACGACTACGTGGCCGCGCTCGACACGGCGCAGGTGGACGCCTACGCCGCGCAGGTGGACGCGCTCTTGCTCGCGGCGAAGGAGGCGCAGCTCTCCGAGCGCGCGGTGGTGTGCGAGGTTCTGAGCACGCTCCCCTACCCGGTGAAGCGCGTGATGGAGCGCCACGGGCTGGGCCGGTTCCGGGTGCTGCAAAAGGCGAAGGTGGAGGACGACGCAGACGTCTACCGCCCCGAGAACGCCGAACCGCCGGACTGGGTGATGTTGGGCAACCACGACACCCTGCCCATCTGGCGGGTGGTGCAGCAGTGGCGGGACGACGGCCGCCGGGCGCTGTGGGCGGAACATCTGTCGCGCCGCTTCGCCGGGCAGCGCGGCATGGACGCCCAGACGCTGCGCGAAGATGACAGCGCGCTGGTGCACGCGCTCTTCGCGGAGGCCCTGGGCTCGCGCGCGCGGAACGTCTTCGTCTTCTTCACCGACCTCTTCGGGCAGACGGACCCCTACAACGTCCCGGGGACCATCAGCCCCGACAACTGGACGCTGCGGGTGCCGCCCGACTACCCGAACCAGTTGGCGCTGGACCTGCCGCGGGCCCTCGCGCTCGCGCTTCGTCGTCTACCGGGCCAACGTGCGCGGTCGCTCTCGGATGCGCTGCGGGCGGCCCGGCCTTAGGCCTCCAATCGCGCAGGAGGCCGGCTTCACCCCCCCCGGCGTCCTACGGCGCCTTCCGGCACTCTGGAGCGTGACGTGGGCGCGGATTGAGAACGCGTGTCGTAACCTCGCGTCCCTGTCGCCATTGCCCGGAGAGCCTGATGTCCCTCGCGCGTCCCCCGCTCTGCCTCGTCTTCACCTTCGTCGTCATCGGCTGCGCGACGACCGGGAAGGGGAGCCGGCCTGGCGAGGGCGTGGAGCTGGACGTGGTGACGCTGCAGGATGGGCAGCAGCTGTACGGCAAGGTGCTCGTGCACACGGAGGAGCACCTGGTTTTGGGGCAGCAGTACGGCACCTTCACCTTTCCGGCGGCGGAGATCGCCTCGGTGGAGCGGGGCCGAGGCGCGGGCCTGGCCGGCCCGGGCACGCCAGATGGGCGGCTGCCCGCGTTCGCGAACATCCTCGAGCTGACCGCACAACGACCGTGGGCGGCGCAACTGCAGCAGGTGCCCGCCACCGTCATCGACGAGGGGGAGCTGCGGCACGTCCCGTACATCTCACACCGCGCCGGCCCCTTCGAGCTCAACGTCTACGGTGATCCGGACGCGCCGGCGGGCGTGGAGCTCGGCACCCAGGATCTCTCGGAGGAGGCGCAGGCGGAGGTGGTGGCCTTCATGCAGGCGCTCATGCCGAAGGAGCAGGACCGCCACCTTGTGCGCGCCGTCGTCCAGCGCGGCGGCCGCATCGAGGCCACCGGCTACACCTTCAGCGTCACGCCGCCGGACGCGCCGGACGCGTATGGCGCCTGGTGGGTCTCCGTCTACAGCCAGAAGGCGCTGGCCAGCGCGCGCGCCAGCGCCGCGGAGTTGGCGCGGATCTCCCGGCAGGCACCACCGGCTGACGTGCGCCCACCGGGACGCCCCGGGAACGGGGACGAGGTCTACATCCGCGGCTATCACCGCCTGGACGGCACCTACGTGGCGCCGGGTGACGACGCCGACGGAGACTGAGCAGGCAGGCAGCGTCTCAGAACGTCCCGAACCGGATTCCGAGCGACCCGGTGAGGCCGGAGAACTCCTTGCCGAGCCCGGTTGCGCTCCCGACGTCCGCCACGTGCCGGTAGCTGGCGCCGAGCGCAACGCGCATGTTCCGGGTGACGTTGAGCTCCAGGTTCACCTCCGGCTCGAGCACGAACACGTCCGACTCGAGATCCCCAAGACGCGCTCCGCCCCACGCGACCATGGTGCCGACGTCGAAGTGCACGAGCTTGTCGGCGAAGAAGATCACATTCAACGTCGGCCCGCCGTAGCCGAACGCGCGCTCCTGCCGGCGACCCGGCAAGCCGAACCCGCCCCCGCCGATGGCCAGCGTGTGGTTGAGCACCGCGGCGCCACGACCACCGAAAAGCACCGCCGAGCTCCCCCCCAGCGTCGTCACCTTGATCACCGGGGACCCGAAGCCTCCCCATGAGAGCGCGCTGTCACCTATCAGCGTCTTCGGCTGGAACTCGTCCTCCGGCTCCGCGACCGCCGCCGGAGTGGTCGCATTGGCCTCTTCGGCGACTGCCGCGGTACCGAGCAGAGCGGTGATGAGGGTAAGCAGGGTCAGAAGTCTGTTCATGTTGTTCGGTCCCGTGGGTCGAGCAAAGTGCGGTCCGTGCTGGCGCCGGGCGCAAGACGAACGAACCCTGCCGATATTCGAAGCAGCACGCCCTTCGATCGGCGCGCGACGTTCAACCGAACAACTGCCGCTGCTGGCCATCGTCACCTCGAGGCAGACGGCACAGGAGGTGCTCGCGAACCTCGGGCTCTTGCCGAAGCCGGTGCCGATGCCGGCCCCGCGGGCTCAGGAGAACGGCGCCCCTTCCTCGCCCGATACGCGTACCTCCTGTCCTCGCGCAGCGAACGCAGGGGACCGGCCCGCGGATTCTGACCGCCCGGATGGCCTCCGCCATGGCGCCCTGCGCACGCGCTTCGTCGTCTACCGGACGAGCGGGCGCGGGCGATCTCGGATGCGCTGCCGGCGGCCCGGCGTTTGGGGGGTCGAAGACCTGGCCTCCGGGGGCTTGCCGACCCTGATCCTCCAGCGGGAAGTGCGCCCGCCCTTTGCACATCCCGTGCGGTAGAGTCGGCGCAGCGTGAACTTCGCGAGGGTCCTCGAACAGGTGACCGCTCACCTTTCGGCGTCTGGCCACCGCTTCGCTGTGGTCGGAGCGCTGGCGCTGCACGCGTATGGCATCACGCGCGCCACCGCGGACCTCGACCTCGTGGTGGAGCAGCGCGCCCAACCTGACCTGCTCGCCTTTCTCGAAGGGCTCGGGTACGAGCAGCTCCACGTTTCAAAGGCCTTCTCGAGCCACGTGCATCGGCTCGGGTCGCTGGGTCGGCTCGACTTCATCTACGTGAACGACGCGACTGCCCAGCGCTTGTTCTCGGAGGCGCTCGACGTGGAGCTCTTCCCCGGGGTCAGGGTCCCCGTTCCTCGACCGGAGCACCTGGCGGCCATGAAGGTACTGGCCATGAAGAACGACCCGTCGCGCACGTTCAAGGAACTGGCAGACCTCCAGCTTCTGCTCGCTCTGCCCGGGATGGACTTGCCGTTCGTTCGTGCGCAGTTCAAACGTCATGGCCTGGAGGCGCGCTTCGATGAGCTCGTCAAAGCACTCGTCCCCCAGTGACGCTGACTTCGCCTTCGGTCCCCCTGCGTCCGAAGCGGACCGAGCCGCCATGCGCCGCGAACCGCGCCCGCCGATGACCCCGGAGGAATACGAGCAATTCCTCGCCCAGTTCCCGACCGACCCCGAGTCCCTGCGCAAGCGGAAGGGGCCCTGCGGCGAGCCCTTCCGGCTCTGACGACCCAGGCCTTGCGTTCGCCCCCGCACCCGCTTCGTCGTCTACCGGGCGAGCGGGCGCGGCCGATCTCGGATGCGCTGCTGGCGGCCCGGCGTTAGGCCTCCAATCCATTTGACTTTGATTCTCAATAGTTAGAACCCTCCCGATCCCATGAATCTCCCCCTCCTCCTTGCGCAGACCCCCGCGCCGGCGCCGCTCGGCGGCGAGCACCAGGGCTGGCTCACCGGCCGGCTCCTCGAGACCTTCACCACCAACGCTGAATGGGTGCTCTGGCTGCTGGTGGCGCTGTCGGTGACGAGCGTGGCGGTGATGCTCGAGCGCTTCTTCTATTTCTCCACCAACCGGCTGCCGAACTCCGAAGAGCTGGGGGTGCATCTGGCGAAGGGCGACGTGGAGCCGGTGCGCCAGGCGGTGGCGGGCAAGAAGGGAATGGAGGCGGCGGTCATCCGCGAAGCGCTCGCCGCGGCGCCGCAGGGGGCGGACACGGTGGAGCAGGTCATTGCGTCCACGGTGGCGCGCGAGCGGCCGCAGTACGAGCGCTTCTTGTCGTTCCTCGGCACGCTGGGGAACAACGCGCCGTTCATCGGGTTGTTCGGGACGGTGCTCGGCATCATCAAGGCCTTCCACGAGCTGGCGTCCGCGAACGCGCGGGGGCAGTCGGTGCAGGAGTCGGTGATGGCGGGCATCTCGGAGGCGCTGGTGGCCACCGCGGTGGGCCTGGCCGTGGCGATCCCGGCGGTGCTGGCGTTCAACGCGTTCAACCGGTGGCTGAAGACGGTCACCGCCAGGACCAACGCGCTCGGGCACGCGTACGTGGGGCACCTTCGGGCCACGCGCGGGCCGGGCAGCGGCGAGGCGTAGGCGATGGCGGGCGCAGCGCAGCAGGATCCGGACGAGGAGATCACCGGCATCAACGTCGTCCCGCTCGTGGACATCGTCCTGGTGCTGCTCATCATCTTCATGGTCACCGCCAACTTCATCGTGAAGGAGACGGTGGAGGTGGACCTGCCGCGCGCCGCGCACGGTGGGGAGACGGTGCAGGGCCTGGTGAACGTGGTGCTCGACAAGGAGGGCCGCCTCTTCTTCGAGGACTCCGAGGTCAACGAGGCGGACCTGCTGCGGCGGGTCTCCGAAGCGCTGGCGAAGGACCCGGAGACGCGGGCCATCATCAGCGCGGACCAGAGCATCGACTACGGGAAGGTGATGCGCCTCATCGACCTGGTGAAGGGCCAGGGCATCGCCAGGTTCGCGCTCAACATCGAGAAGGGCCCGGCCGCTGAAGTCGTGCCGGCCTCCGAGGCGCAGTAGCGAGAGGCATTGACGGGCGTGGCGGAGACGGGCGCACAGACACCGGGCGGCGGCTGGAAGCGGCGGCGGGACGCGTCGTGGTTCATCATCCTCGGCCTGCTGGTGATCTCCGCGGGCGGCCACGTGGTCGCCTATTACGGCGCGTCCGAATACGCGCGGCAGTTCCGGGAGAAGACCCAGAAGCCCAAACCGGTGGAGCTGGTGATGTTCGAGGTGGAGCGGCCTCCCCCACCGCCTCCTCCTCCTCCTCCTCCGCCGCCGCCCCCGCCCGAGCCCGTGAAGCCCCCGCCGCCGAAGCCGAAGCCGCGGGTGATGGCCAGGGCGCCGCCGCCCGAGCCGGTGCAGGAGACGCCCCCGCCCAATGACGCGCCGCCGCCGGACGAGGCGCCGAAGAAGCCGGTGCCGCTGGTGACCGGTATCTCCATGTCGTCGACGACGGAGAAGGGAGACTTCTCCGCGCCGGTGGGGAACACCGCGTACGGGAAGATGGGCGAGAAGGCCGTGGCGCCGTCGGAGGTGAAGCGCTACGCGCCACCTGAAGGCCGCTTCGTGCCGAGCTACCAGGCGGACCGGCAGCCGCGGGAGGTGGGCAAGGTGCTGGCCGCGTATCCGCCGCAGGCCAAGCGCGCCGGCATCGAAGGCGAGGTGCTGCTCTCCCTGCGCATCGACAAGGACGGGAAGGTGCTGGGCGTGAAGGTGCTGCGCGGCGCCGGCTACGGCATGGACGAGGCCGCGGTGAACGCGCTCAAGCGCGCCCGGTTCGAACCCGCCATCCAGGGCGGCGAGGCCGTGGCCACGGAGATCAAGTACACGTACCGGTTCCTGCTGGACTGAGGGTCACGCTCAGAGGCAATAGATTGCCCGTCTCCCCCGTTCATGGACAATAGATTGTCCCTGACCGTAGGAGCCGCCCTTGCCCCGCCAGAACCTCAAGGCCGAGAACGTCCCCGCCTTCGTGGCGCAGGCGCTGGCAGCGCTCGGGGAGCACGTTGCGTTGGCGCGGACCCGGCGCGAACTGCGGCTGGTGGACCTCGCGGCGAAGACGGGGCTCTCCGTCGGCACCTTGAAGCGCGTGGAGGCGGGCTCGCCGACGACTGCCATCGGCGCCTACTTCACCGCCCTGTGGGCCATGGGGCTGGAGCGGGAGTTCGCGCATCTCGCGGCGCCGGAGCGGGACGAGGAAGGCGTGACGCTGGAGCGTGCGCGGTCACCGAAGAAGGTGCGCGTGAAGGAGGCGTTGGATGCCGACTT
>CAZQVZ010000046.1:3354-21530 GCA_964596895.1 uncultured Myxococcaceae bacterium | reverse complement strand
TCGCGCCCACGCCGTCCTTGCCGCGGACCTCGTGGATGGCGTGGATCCGCCCCGTATAGAAGAGGATGCGTTCGGACAGGGTGGTCTTGCCCGAGTCGATGTGGGCAGAGATACCGATGTTGCGGACCTTCTCGATGGGAAACTGGGATGCCATGACGTATTGAGCCTCTGCAGCAAACCTGCGTCTGCGTGTGTCGAGCCTTTGGAACAGGCAGGGCGCGCCCCTTACTTCCTGCAGTAGAAAAACGCCAACAAAAACCCGCGTCCCGCTGCTGGGCAACCGACCGTCCAGGCGGCTAGGTTCTCGCGGCGCACACGGAGGATGGACGGATGGCGAACCCCCCTGACGGCAGCTTCGACCGAGACTTTGGCTACCTCATCCCATTCCTGGACAAGGTGGAGAAGGCGGGCGCGTCCCTGACCGCCCCCGGCGCCCGGGAGGAGTTCGCCCGCCTGTTCAGCGGGGAGAAGGCCCGCTGGCTCCGGATGAGGGAGCTGCTCTCGGGAGGGACGGCGAAGTCCGGCGGTGCACCGCGCGGCGCCCTGCCGCCTGCCCAGAGCCAGGCAGAGGCCGCGGCGAGCGGCCGCGCCGCCCCCGACCAGGCGCTGCGAGGCTTCACCATCGGCTCGATGCGCAAGTAGGCCCCCGCGCCGCGAAACGGGCTACGGCAGGACCTCCACCGCCTGCACGGTCCAGGTGGACTGGTTGGAGGCGTACCCGCGCTGCACCCTCACGGTGTCCGCGTCTTCGAAGGAGAGCCGGCCCAGCATCGCGCCGGCGACGTCCACGCTGGATTGCCCTTCGCCGCCGCCCTGTCCGCCGAAGGCCTGCCCCCCGGAGAAGAGCAACGTCCGGGAGCGGTCCACCGCCGGCAGGCTGGCCGAGACGGTGTCCACCAGGTGCGCCGCGGTGAGGTCCACGGAGTGGACGAGGTTCCCGGGGGGGAGCTGCACCCGCTCCCAGGCCACCGCCGTCACGCCACTGGACACGCTGCAGCCGCGGGTGAAGGCCAGGGCGTTGTTGGCGGTGATGCGCCCGCGGACCATCCGCCCGCAGATGCTGTTGCCGCCGTTGACCGACGTGTTCCATCCGTAGAGCAGGAAGGTGCGCGCAGGGTCCACGTTCCCCAGCCCCGTCACCGGGAGCGACGTGCCGGTCAAGGCGGAGGTCACGTTCCGGGAGGCGTTGGCGTCCGGCCACTCCACCACCTGCACCGCGTAGCGGGCGTTGTTGTCGCAATTGCCGCCCGCCCGGTCGATGCGGACGTTGTTGTTGGCGGTGAGCCGGGCGGTGGCGAGATCATCCGGGCCCAGGTTCTGCCCCACGCCGTCGCTGCTCAGGAGCACGAAGGAGCGGTTCACGTTCCCCAGGTTCGGCGAGAAGCCCACGTGGGTCACCTGCCCATCCCCGCTGGAGCAGGAGGCGAGCAGGTGGCGCACGGTGACCCGCCGGGGGAGGTAGGCCACCTGCCACCGGACGTTCACGCCGGACCAGGTGGAGCGACGGGTGCAGCGGACGGTGGCGGTGTCCTCCAGATAGCAGCGCGCCATCAGCCGCTCCGGGCGCGGGCTGGACGAGGACGTGGAGACCAGCAGGAAGGCCCCGGTCAAATCCGGTACCGGAACGGGGAGGGGACAGGCGACGCTGTCGGTGCCGGTGCCGAGCGTGCAGGTGCCCCGCTGCACCGCCGGATGAACGGTGACTGCCAGGACCGCGTCGGTGAAGGTGGCCGCAGAGGCGGTCACGATAGTCTGGCCGCCGGTGATGCCGCGCACATGGAAGGTGGTGGCCGGCGTGTTCTTGCTGATCGTCACCGAGGTCACGGCCGCGTTGCAGTTGGAGTCCGAATGGAAGGTGAACCCGGCCGCCCCGGACGCGCCGAGGGTGACCGTCGTCGCGCCATTCACGGTGACGGGGTCCCCGTTGGCGTCCCGCATCCCGACGCTGATGGCGGGGGAGCACTCGCCCGCCCAGACAGCCGGCGGCGCGGTGGTGAAGGTGAGCGAGGCGGCCTGCGGCGTGAAGGTCTGGAGCTGCGATGCGGAGGTCAGCCCCGTCGAGGTGACGTCCACCGTGTGCTGCCCCGCCGCGTCTGCGCGGAAATGAAGGTGGGCCGCCGTGGCCCCCTGCGGCACCGAGACGCTCTGGGCCGCGGTGGCGCAGCCGGAATCGGAGAAGAAGGTGAGCCCCATGGCCGGCGTGGCCGCGAGCGCCAGGGCTTGCGGCGCGGCCACGGGACTGGGGTTGTCGAAAGCGTCCGTCACCTCCACCGCGGTCTCCGCCGAGCACTGCAGCGCCGGCAGGGTCTGCGCAGCCGTCACGAAGCGCAGCTTCGCGGGGGCGCCGGGCGCAATCTGCGCGGCCTGCTCCGCGGGGGAGAGGGACACGGCGGCGGCGGACAGCTCCAATGTGCCGGCACGTTCCGCCCGGAAGTAGAACCCGGCCTCCGCGCCCGAGGGAGGCAGGGTGAGCGCGGTGATGGCGACCGTGCAGGCCGGATCGCCGTACGCGGTGAACCCCACAGCGGGCAGCGCGCCGAGCACGGCGGTCAACGGCATGGGCGGCGGCACCGGGTTGCCGTAGGCGTCCTCGGCGAGGACCCCCACCCGCGTCGAGCAGGTCCCCGCGGCCAGCGTCTGCGGCCCGGTGGTGAAGGTCAGCCCAGAGGCGGCCGCGGGGGTCACCAGCACGGGCTGCACGCCGGTTTCGTAACCCTCAGCGCTGGCGGTGACGGCGAACATCCCCGTCCGCAGGCCCATCAGAAACAGGCTCCCCTGCGGGACCGCCTGCGTCAGCTCCAGCGACTCGAGGGGGAGGGTGCAGGCCGCGTCGGCGAAGGCGGAGAGCTCCACGTCGGCGGTGGGGCTGACCGGGACGTTCACCGCGTCCGCAGGCGACACCGGGTTGCCATGCGCGTCCGCGAGCCCCACCGTCAACACCTCCGAACACACGCCCGCGGTGAGGCTCCGCGGCGGGGTGGCGAACCCGAGCTTCGAGGGAGGCCCCGCCAACACCGTCTGCGCCTGTTCGGCGGTGCCGATGCCCAGGGCCGTGGCCTGCAGCGTGAGGGCGCCTGCGCGGGTGGCGCGGAAGTGCAGGCCCACCGCGTTGGACCGGGCGGGCAGGAGGAGCTGGGGGAAGGGCTCGGCGCAGTTCGGGTCCACGAAGAAGGCCACGCCCTCTGCGGGGCTCGGTACCAGTTGCACCGGGGTGTCCTGCGCGACCGCTGCCGGCACCCCTTGTGGATCCCGGGCCTGCAGGATCAGCGGGGGCGAGCACTCGCCCGCCCCGACCGTCACCGGCTCGGTGGCAAAGGCGATGGAGACCGGCGGCTCCACGCAGGCGCTCGCCGCGCAGGCGGCGTCCGCGCACCCGGCGTGGCCGTCGCAGTTCAGGTCGTGGAGGCTCTGGCAGTCCTCCTCTGCGGCCGGGTGAGCAGCGACGTCCCCGTCGAGGCAGTCCGGCCCTCCGTGCGCAGTGGCGATGAACCCATCTCCATCAGCGTCCCGGTCCCGGCCGGGGGCCTCGACGGTGAGCTTCGCCGTGGAGAGGGTTTCGGCCAAAAAGACCGCGCGCGTCGCGGGCCCCTCGCCGTTTTCGAACAGGGGCGCCTCGCAGCCCTCCCCCCACAGGGCGCGGGCGCGCAGGTCCACTTCGGCAGGCAGGTCACCCTGGTAGACGGCCACCCGGTATTGGGGCTTGTCGGCAGCCGGGAAGCGGACCTCGGCGAGGACCTCGCCGCCCGGGGAGAGCGCCTCCACCGTGAAACAGGTCGCGCGCACGCCGGCGGCCACGTCCACCTCTGCCAGCACCGCGGGGCCTCTCTGCGTGCATCCCCACAGCGCGCCGAGCGCCAGGGTCATGGACATCAAGAGCCGTCTGCACATGAACGCAGAGGCTACCTCCGAAGCGGAGGGCGCTTCCAACCGGCCCGCACAGTTTCAGGGCCGGCGCTTCGCCATCGACTCCAGCGCCGCCCGCCACAGCGCCACCTCGCGCGACAAGGGCCTGCCGCGGCGCAGCGGCGTCAACAGCTCGCGCAGGGCCCGCGCTTCATCCACCCTGAGGAAACCTGCGACCTCCAGCGCGCGCCGCAACGCGTCCTCCAACCCCTCCAGCTCCGCCTGCGTCCCCAGCGGCGCGGACGACGGCGGGGGCGGCGGCGCCAGGGCCCTGCGCGCGGCGTGCACTTCGTAGCAATAGAGGAGGGCGGCCTGCGCCAGGTTCAAGGACGGCTGCGCGTCCTCGGCGGCCACGGCCGAGAGGTCATGGCACAGGTCCACGTCCTCGTTGGACAGGCCGCTGCGCTCGTCGCCGAAGACCAGCGCCACCGGGCCGTCCCTCTCGCGAAGCGCCACCTCCGCCGCCAGCTCCGAAGGGCCCAGCCGCCTCTTGCCGCGCACGTGACGGGAGCTGGTGCCCACCACCCAGATGCAGTCGGCCACTGCCTCCGACAGGGTCTCCGCGTGCTTCACCTGCGCCAGGAGCTCCCCGGCGTGCACCGCCGTGCGCTGCGCTCCCGCCAGGTCGGTGACCTCCGGGCGGACCAGCGTCCAGTCGCTCACGCCGAAGTTCCGCATGGCGCGCGCCACCGCGCCCACGTTCTCCGCGCTGCGCGGACGTAGAAGGACCAGCCGCATGGGCATCGCCTGTATGTAACGGAAAAAAGGGTTCGGGCGGTGGCAGCGTTCAGGTCCCCCTCCCAAACGAAGCTGCCAGCACGCCCTCGCCCAACGGTCGCATCCACCATCACGCCCCCCACTTCCCCCCTGGACGCGACCTCCCCCTACCGTGTCGAGACCGACTGCTCAGGCCCCCCAAACCAGCGCCAGACCCGGAAAGGCGACGGGGCCACCTGTGACGCCCCTCTCCCCCCGAACAACCCCCGCCACACCTCCCGGGTACCAGCCCCTTCTCGCCCCGCACCGCTCATTGTCCCGAGCGCCGCGTCTCGACGGGGAGGGGCCATAGCAGGGGGCGTACCAACACCCCAATGGGCGCTAAGTACGCGAAAACATTGATGGCGATGGGTAGGTGCGAAATGCCCCTCGGGCGCTGGGGCAGTAATTCCTGCAACGAGGCTGCGAAGCGCCCCTGCGCGGACGCGCGAAGTTACACCGGGCCTTTGCGGAGGCTGTCGAAGATGACCGGCCGCCGCGTCCGCGCGCCTTCAGCCGCCGAAGTAGACGCCGTTGTACAGCCGCATGAAGTCATCGAGCTTCATGTGGAAGATGCCGTCGTTCTTGCCGTCGCTCCCGGGCTCGGTGTTGCCCCACGGGTTGCGCAGCTGGACGTAGCGCTCGCCGTTCTCCTCCTTGAGCCCGTGGATGGAGTAGACGTGCCACGCGTAGACGCCGGTGCCGTCGTAGTTCACGCCGGAGTCCTTGCCGTGCGTGCCCGCGGCCATGGGCGTGCGGTTCACAAGCCCGGTCTGAAGCTGCCGCCAGACGCCATCCGGGGGGCTGCTGCCCAGGTGCGTCCACCGGTCCTTCTGGCCGGTGAGCGCGCTCATGACCTCGCCCGCGCGCCCGCCGTTGCCAATGGCCTCGTACCCGCCCTTCCACTCCGCGTAGGCCTTCTCCAGCAGCCCCACCCACAATTCCTGGCCATCCCGGCCCTTGCCGTAGCGCGACGGCCCGGAGGTCGAAGACCGCGGCAGGTCACCGTCCACGGTGATCTCCACCGGCTGCATGGGCTGGCCGTAGCCGCGCTGCTCGAAGAAGCGCACGGTGAAGGTGCCGTCCGGGTTCTCGCGGATGGCGTCTTCGATGAGCTTCGGGTCTGACCAGGCCACCGAGGAGAACGCGCCCACCATGTAGCAGTTGGCGATGGAGCCCTGGACCACGTCGTCGAAGTTCGCGCCGTCCACGAAGAGGCGGCCGCCGTCCACCTCGCCCCACTGCACCTGGCCTTGGTGCTTGGTGAGGACGGAGGGATCCGCAAGGTCGGTGCGGACCGGTGCGGGCTGTGGCGCAGGCTGACCGTTCACCACTGCCTGGAGGTGCGCGCGCGCCTGCGGTTCGAACTTGTCCGCGTGCTGCGTGAGCAGCGCGTTCAGGACGCGCTTGTCCTCGCGGCTGACGATGTTGTTGGCGAGGACTTCCTGCGAGAGCGCCTGGGCGTCCGCCTGATCGATGCGGCCGTCGGAGACGAGCCGCTGGGCGAGCTGGGAGATGCGGCTGGGCATGGCGAAAACCTACCTCCTCAGGGGCTGTCCACGCCATTGCACTCGGGAGGAGTGGGCGCGCCGCAGGTCTGGGTGAGCAGCGCCTTCGCGCAGGTGGCCACCCGCTCCGCGCGAGATGGCGGCACGGTTTCGTAGCGGGTGCGGCCGCGGCACTGCGCAGAGGCCTGGGTGCAGCGCTCCTTCGCGTCCGGCAGGCAGCTCGTCTGGTGGCAGCGCGCGCCCGCGTACAGGTCGCACAGGGACTTCTCGGAGTAGTCCGGCGGGGTGGCCCCCGAGACGGACACCATCAACGCGGACGCAGCGATGAGCGACAGCAAGGCAGTTCCCCTCCTTCGAGACCGTGCGGCGTGACGGCCGGCGGGGAAGTCTAGCAGGGCTCTAACGAACCGCCGCTTCCGGACTGCGCGCGAGCTGCGCTGCCTGATCCAGGTTCCAGCCCGCATCGAACAGCGCGCGCCGCGCGAGGTGATGATCCCGGTCGTCCAACAGCGCCTGCACCGACGCCAGGTGCTCCTGCGCGGCCACGAGGTGCCTCGCCTCCACCAGCGCCCCGGCCTCTTGGGCCTCTTCGGCCGCCGCCTCGATGTCTCTCGAGGCCTCCGCCAGGGCAGAGATCACCAGGTCGTCGCCGGCCTCCACCGCGCCCTGCGCGTCCGTCACCGTGCGCAGCGCCGCCTCGAGCCGCAAGGCGCGCACGAACCGGCCCTCCTGCCGCTCCTCGGCGGCCATGGCCAACGTCTCCTGCTGCGCCGTCGCCGCCCAGTCCTCCACGTCGTCGGTACGCGTGGCGAGCGTCTCCACCTCTCCGCTCACGGTCGTCTGCTGCGCGGCGATCTGCGCGCGCAGGGCTTCGACCTGCTCCTGCAGGCGCTGCAGGTCCGCCACCGTCGCCGGGTCGGACGCCACCTGCCCGCCGATGCCGGGCAACGGCTGCGCGGCGGAGGGCAGGGGCGCGAGGCTCCCGTCCGGCTCCGTGACCGGGATGTCCGTGGGCGGCGCTCCGGTCAAGGCACCCGTCGCCGCGTCAGGGGTCGCGCCCGCGGTCGCGGCATCCGACGCCGCGGCATCCGACGTCGCGTCCGGCGGCGCCGCGCCCGGGGTCGCGTCTGCGGTCAGCTCCCGGGTCGTCGTGGGCGCGGCGGGGCCCGGGCCCGGGCTCGGCGCTTCAGCCTGCTGTGACGCGGGCGCCGCGAAGACGTCCGGCGCAGGCTCCGGCGAGGAGGCAATCTCCGGGGTGGAGACCGCAGGCGGCCGGGTGTCGTCCACAGGGCCCGTTTCCACCTGGGGCGGGGGGCTCTCCGGGGGGCTCTCCGGTGACGCTCCTCGAGGAGGGGCCGCCCCCGAAGCTGCGGACAAGGTCTGCGTGGAGGGGATGGGCTGCGGATTGCCAATGGTCTGCGGCTGCCCCACCGTCCTCGGATTGCCGATGGTCTGCGGCTGCCCAATGGTCACGCCCGGCGAAGGCTCCACCACCGGGCCTTCGTCCCCTGCAGGGGCCTGCGTGCTGCCCGGCGCCGGCTGTGCCGGGGCCTGCAGCTGGGCCTCTGACGGGACCTGCGCCTGGGCCTGTTCGGGCCCCTGCGTCGGCGGCTCCTGCGCCTGGGCCCGCGCGCCCGCTGCGCCGAGCAGCACCAACGCCGTGAAGAAGAGTGCACGATCCATGACGTGTTCAGGGTGTGGACGCGGCGCGCCCCCGGGAACGGCGAGGGCGGCCGGGCGAGCAGGCGTCCGGCGGGCATGCCTGTCACGGACAGAACGCACGGCCTGCAGGCGGGGCGCCACATGCGCACGTTCGGCTCCATGGCACTCGGCAGCGCAGGTCCACAGGTGGAGTTGAAAGGGGAGGTCCCACGCGTGGCGGCGGCAGCTCCCGCGCGGCGGCCTTCGAGGTGGCGGGGCTCCGTGCGCCTGTTCGCCGTCTTCGACATCCACATCCGGATCCACTGGAGCTGGGCGATCATCGCGGTGCTGCTCACCACCTCCATTGCGCTCGCCGGCCTGCCGGTGCTCGCGCCCGGTTGGGAGATGGCGCAGAGGTGGATGGTGGCGGGGGTGGTCGCCTTCCTCTTCTTCACCTCGCTGCTGCTGCATGAGCTCGCGCACGCGGTGATGGCGAAGCGGCGGGGGCTGCCGGTGCAGGGCATCACGCTCTTCCTCTTTGGAGGCGTGTCGGTGCTCGGCGCGCAGCCGCGAAGGCCGCTCGACGAGTTCCTCATCGCCGTGGTGGGGCCCCTGGCCAGCTTCGCGCTGATGGGGCTCTTCGGCGGGCTGTACTGGGTGGCGGCGGCGGCGCGGGTGGAGGTGCTCGCGGTCACCTTCTTCTATGTCGCGCTGGTGAACGGGATGATCGGCGCGTTCAACCTCCTGCCCGGGTTCCCACTGGACGGCGGCCGCATCCTCCGCAGCGCGCTGTGGGGCCTGTCGCGGAATCTGCCCGGCGCCTCCCGCGCCGCGGCGTGGGTGGGGAGGCTCTTCGCCCTGGGGTTCCTCGCGCTCGGGGTGTGGCTCGTCGCGGCCGGCGCGCCCACCGGCGGCTGGCTGGTCCTGATGGGCGGGTTTCTGTGGGTGGCGGCCTCTCCGCGCACCGCCGCGGCGGCCTGAGGGCGCCTCAGTCCTCGAGCGCCTTCTTCACGAACGCGAGCTTGTTCTTCGCGGCCTTTCCGCGCTTCGTCCGCCCGCTGCGCTTGACCAGCACCTCCAGCAGCGCCGCGCCCAGCTCCCGGAAGTCGAGGCTCTCGCCGAAGTGGAAGCCCAGGTAGTACAGGGCTTCGTCGTCCAGCGCCTTGTCCTTCTCCAGCGCCCTCTGCAGGGGGAAGCCCTCCTGGGCGAGCCGCTCCAACTCCAGCAGCGCCCCATCCCGTGCGCGCGCCCGCGGGTGGGGGTCCTTCGCTGACCGGTCGAGCTCCATCCGCGCGAACGCGTAGCGGTCCTCCGCCGTCGCCACAGGAGAGCGGCACAGCATCTGGAGCAGCGCCGCCGCGCGCGCCGGGTCCTTCTTCAAGGACGTCTTCGCCTTCTCGCGCAGCGCTCCCGCCCAGCCTTCGGGGTCCACCTCGCGCACAGGCTCCAGCTTCCGGCGCGCCACCGCCACCTTGTCCCCGAGCGCGTCCGCGCCGGCCGAAAGGAGCTTCGCCACGTCCTTCTTCGAGAGCCTGCGGACCACGGGCAGGAGGGCCTCGGAGAGCACCTGCGCGCCCACCTCCTCTTCGGCGCGGCACAGCCCCGTCGCCAGGAGCTTCTCGCCGCCTTCGAGCGCGGCCACCGCCCTCGCCGCCGCCTGCGCGCGGTGCCGCTCCTTGCCACAGGCGAGGGGCAGAAGCGTGCTCTCGGCCACCTTCCCGCCCAAAGAGCCCAGCACCGCGATGGCCCAGGTGGCGATCTCGTTGTCCGGGTGGGAGGCGATGAGGCCCAGCTCCGCCGCGTGCGCTGCCGACAGCTTGAGCGTCATCAGCGAATCCCGCGCCGCGCGGCGGATGAGCGCGTCGGGGTCATCCAGCAAGGCGGCGAGCCGGCGCAGCGCCTTCGGGCTCACCGCGCGGGAGAGGGCGAAGCGCACCGCGGTGGCGGCCTCGGCGCGGACCGCGGGCGCATTCTTCGGGGCCAGGTACGCAAAGAGGGCGTCCGCCGTGTCCGGGAGCTCCAGGTAGCCCAGCATCTTCAGGCCGCCGCGCAGGGTCGGCTCGTCCGCCTGCGTCTTCTTCTGCCCGAGGAACCGCTCCAGGGACGCGCGCATCGCCTTCCGCTCGGCGTCACTGGCGGTCTTCACCTCGTGCCGGACGGAGAGGGCAACCTTGTTCACCGCGTCCCACGGCTGGCCGCGCAGCCCTTCGAGCGTGAGCCCGAAGGAGGCCTTGCCGCCGCCCATGGCCGGCAGGGCTTCGGACACCGCGGCGCGGAGCTCCATGGGCGCATCTTCGAGGTGCGCCTTGATCTCCGGCAGCGCCTCCGAACCCAGCGCCGCCAGCGCCTTCGCCGCGAGCTTGCGCGCCTCCCCTGGGCGCCCGAGCGCGTGGAGCAGCGCCGGCAGCGCCTTCATGGAGCCAATCTCCCCGAGCGCGCCCAGGGCGGCGTGGGCGAACACGTCCAGCGGGTCTTGCGCCATCTCCACCAGCGCCTTCACCACCTGCGCGTCCTTCACCTTCAGCTCACCCAGCACCACCGCCGCGGCGATCCGCTTGTGCGGGTCCTCTGCACGCAACATCTGCCCAATCTGTTTCACCGCGTCCAGGAGAGCCTCCTTGGTGTTGGGGGCTCGCATTATAAGGTTCGGCCCTATGCCAGGGACCATCGGCCTGCCCCGGATGCACAAGGAAGCAGGCGAGAAGCGGGACTTCCTTCCAAGGTTGGTGGACTTCCTCGACCGCGCCGGCGCCGACGAGATCGTCCTCGAACACGGCTACGGCTCGGGGATGGCGTTCACCGACGACGACTACCGCAAGGCCTCGAAGAAGGTGCGCTTCGCGGACTACGACGAATGCCTCGCCCAGGACATCGTCGCGGTGCTGCGCTACCCGACCGACCAGGCGCTGCGGAAGCTCGAGCGCGGCGCGCGCATGCTCTGCATGTTCCACTACCCCACGCGGCCGGGCAGGGTGGCGCTCCTCCGGGAGCTCGGTGTCCGGGGCGTCAGCCTCGACTCGCTGGTGGATGACCTCGGCGTGCGGCAGGTGCAGAACCTCGAGTCGGTGGGCTGGAACGGCGTGCGCGCCGCCATGAAGGAGCTGGCGGGGCAGCACCGCCGCTTCTACGACCCGGGCAGACGGCCCATCCGCGTCACCATCATCGGCTCGGGCGCGGTGGGCGGTCACGCGGCGCGCGCGGCCACCCGCTACGGCGACGGGGAGTGGCGAAGGCAGCTGGTCTCCCAGGGCGTGCCCGGCGTGGAGGTCACCACCATCGACTTCGATCTCACCAGCCGCGAGAACTACATGCTCGACCGGCTGGAGAGCACGGATCTCCTGGTGGATGCCACCGCGCGCACCGACCCGTCGAAGTACATCCTCCCCAACGCCTGGCTGGCCGCCCTGCCGCACCACGCGGTGGTGCTGGATCTGGCGGTAGACCCCTACGACTTCAGCCTGAATCCGCCCGCGGTGAAGGGAATCGAAGGCGTCCCGGAAGGGAACCTCGATCAGTATGTGTTCAAACCGGGCGATAAGGCGTATGAGCGTCTGGACCCCAGAGTCGACCGGACGCATCAGCGAACGGCGCTCTCCTGCTACTCGTGGCCGGGCGTTGACCCGCGCGCGTGCATGGAGGTCTACAGCGCCCAGGTGGAGCCCATCCTCCGGGTGCTTCTGGAAACCCCGTCCCTGGACCGGCTGGACCCGGCGCAGGGCCGCTTCTTCGAGCGGGTCGTGGCCCGCGCGGACGTAGAGAGATGGAGACAACCCTGATGACCCTTGGCCTGCCTCGCATGCACAAGGAGGCGGGCGAGAAGCGCGACTTCCTGCCGGACCTCGTCAAGCACCTCACCACGCTCGGCGTGGACGTCTACGTGGAGACCGGCATCGGCTCCGCCATGGGCTACTCCGACGCGGACTACACGCGCGTGTCCCCGAAGGTCCGCGTGGTGAGCCACGAAGAGGCCTACCGGCAGGACGTGGTCCTGGTGCTCCGCTGCCCGGAGCTGCCCGAGCTGGAGAAGCTCCGGCGCGGCGCCACCCTGGTGTCCATGATCCACTTCCCCACGCGGCCCAACCGCATCGAGCGGCTGCTGGAGTTGGGGCTGGAGGCCATCAGCCTCGACTCCATCGAGGACGACGACGGCAAGCGGCTCGTGGAGAACATGCCCGCGGTGGCCTGGAACGGCGTGGAGGCCGCCTTCGAGGCGCTGCAGGCGCAGTACCCGCAGTTCCTCGACGAAACCCGCCCGCCCATTCGCGTCACGGTCATGGGCGCGGGGCTCGTGGGCAAGCAGGCGGTGGAGGCCGCGAGCAAGTACGGCAACCGCGAGAAGGCGCGCATGCTCGACGCGCGGGGCCTGCCCGGCGTGGAGGTCACCTTGCTCGGCCGCAACCTCACCGGCCGCTGGCGCTACATGCGTGACCGGCTGATGCAGACGGACATCCTGGTGGACGCCACCCAGCGCAGCGTCACCTCGGAGCCGCTGGTGCCGAACGAATGGATCGCCTGGCTGCCGCAGCACGCGGTGCTGTGCGACCTGGTGGTGGACCCCTACATCCTCGACGCGGACCCGAAGACGGTGCGCAGCCTCGAGGGCATCCCGCGCGGCAGCCTGGATCAGTACGTGTTCCGCGCGGACGACCCGAAGTGGGACGAGACCGTCCCCAGGGAGATCGACAGCCGGAACCGCCGCACCGCGGTGACCTGCTACTCCTGGCCGGGCGTCCACCCGGAAGACTGCATGCGGCTGTACGGCCGGCAGTTGGCGCCGCTCTTGGAGACGCTCTTCGCGCGCGGCGGACCCGAAGGGCTGCGCCTCAAGGGCGACTTCCACGAGCGCGCGCTCGGCCGGGCGTCTTTGCGCACCTGGGCAGGCCAGCCCAAGCCGGCGAAGAGCGAAGCCGCTGAACGCCGCGCCGGCGCCGACCGTGGCTAGGCCAGCCCCCGCAGCCCAATGTCAGGTGCTTTGACAGTTTGAAGGGGCAACCCGGGCGCTGCCCGGGCCGAGAACCTGGGCAGGAGGTCGTACACATGCCCACCGCCGCCCCCATCAAGCCCGCCGCCATCTGGAGGATCGACAGCGCCTCCGTCCGCTCCGACATCCGCGACATCGCCGGCGCCATCGACAAGACCGCTGGCAACCGCGACGGCAAGGTCGAAGGCCGGGAGATTGACGCGTTCATCGCCGCCCGCGCGGACGCGGACCGGGGCACCTCTGCCTTCGAGGAGAAGCGCAGCGCGCAGGCGCTCCAGAGCTACCTGCAGGGCGACGAGGGCAACCTGCCGCTCGCGCTCGATGTGACCTTCCGCGTCTTCCGCGCCCCGATGACGAAGCTCAGCGACTGGCTGGGCAAGGAGATCATGGGCGACTAAGCCCACCGCCGGGGCCCCGTCCTACGGCGCAGGCACCGGCGGCGGCGGCGGCGCCGGAGGAGGCTGCTCCGCCCACCCGAAGACCTGGCCCGCCTGCAGCGGTTCGGGCATCCAGGGGTCGAGCCGGCCCAGCGCCCACAGCACCAGCGCGATGGCGAGCAGCGCGCCCAGGAGCCAGGGCACCCACGGCTTCTTCCGCTCCTCGAACGGGTCCGTCAGATCCCGCTGGGCTCCCTCTGGAAGCCTCGCCTGCTGGGTCAACGCGCCCCCCAGGGGCACGTTCACCCGGGCCAGCGCGTTCACCGCCCAGCCGTTGGCGTCGAGCAGGGGACCCAGGTTCCGCTGCCGGAGCTTCAGCCAGGCCACCAGCATGGACGGCCCGGAGATGGCGAGCAGCAGCCCCACGAAGCCCAGCGGCATCCACAGCCCGAGCCCGAAGAACGCGGTGAGCAGCGCGCCGAGCGCCGCGGTCAGCCCGCCCACTGCGACGCCCAGGGCTGCCACCACGCCCACGTCGAACTTGCGCGGCGTCTTCTCGGCGACGGAGGGGGGCGGCGGTGGCGTGTCGGCTGCGGCCAGCACCCCGGTGGCGGTGGTGGTGAGCGTGTCGTTCGCGGCGGTCTCCTTCTCCGCCGCGCGCCTGGCCACCTGCTCCTCCACGAAGCGGATGACCTTCTTGTACGGCGCCCAGAACGCCTGCCGGACGCTGATGGGGTTGTCCACGATGCGCACCACCGTGGCGTCCCATTCGTCGCCGCGGCGGTCCACGAAGAGCCCGTTGCGCCCCACCATCAGGTTGTCCGAGTCACCCGCGGTCATCGCCGCGACGATGGTCTTCTTCGCGCCGGAGACCTTCCGGGTGAGGTCGCAGTAGACGAGGTAGGCGCGCGCCATGGACGCCATCCCCACATGGGCCGCGACGTTGGTCACCTCCAGGCACAGCTCGCAGGAGCGCCGGTCCAGGTACAGGGTGCCCATCTGGAACATGGCCTTCCGCTGCTGCCGGTAGAAGTCCCTGAAGTTGACGAAGTTGTTGCAGAAGTCGTGAAGGTAGCGGACCGAGATGGCGAGCCGCTCCAGCTGGGTCATCTCCTTCGCCGCCGGCTCGAAGGCCCGGTCCTGGGCGATCAGCGCCTCCACCCGTGCCCGCACGCCCGCGTCCAGGAGCGCCTGCACCCGCGCCCGCCCCAGCGCCTGCACCTTCGTCCCGCGCGCCTTGCCCACCCAGGCAGCGTGCGGCGCGAGCTCCGCCTTGATCTTCAGCCACTGCGCATGGTCCAAAGCGTCCCTGGCGCCGGCGATGGGCCCCGCCACCACCTCCGCGAAGCGCGCCACGGCGTCCGCGAAGGCCGGGTTCACCCCGGCCTTCAGCGGCAACACCGCGTCCGGGCCCACCTTCGCGAGCGGGAAGCTCGCCAGCTCCTTCGCGTCCGGGGAGAGCTGCCCCTCCGCCAGCGCGGCGAAGTGCCTCTCCTCCAGCGAGAACGCGGTGGCCGCCCGCGGATCGAAGGCTGCGGTGCGGCAGCGGGTGAAGAAGTCATCCACCTTGGCGACCAGCGCGCCATGGAGCGCGAAGGCCTCTGCGGTGGCGTCTGCCAACGGCCGCACGGCCGGGGCCTCGCCTTCGGCCTGCCACGCGAGGAACGCCTCGGCTTCGGCGAAGAACGCGTCCAGGGTGGCGGTGCCCACGCCCGGCCTTCCGTCCGCGCCCACCTCTCCGCCCATCGCGGTGACGATGTCGGTGAGCGCAGCCTTCAGGTCCTCGCCGTCGTCCTCGGCGGCCTCGGGCGGGATGATGCCGTCGCCATTGAAGCGGCCCTTCTGGAACGCGGTGAGCGCCGCGGCCGCGTCCTCGGTGGAGAGCTCGGTGGCGGCCCCCTTGCCCAGAGACTGCAGCGCCGCGCGCGCCGCCTCCAGCATGCCCCTGCCTTCGGGGGTGGCGTCGTTCAGCGCGGACAGCGGCACCGCGTCCTTGCCGGGGACGAGCACTGCGGGGTCCTTGAGCAGCGGGCGCAGAAAGCGCACCAGCACCATCAGGTCCCCCATCTTCACGCGGCCGTCGCCGTCCATGTCGAACAGGCGGAGCGCGCGGGCGTCGAACTCGAGCCCCTGGGTGGGGCACGCGAGCGCCAGCCAGTTCTTCGGATCCAGCCCGTCGAGCGCCAGCAGATCCGCGCCGGTGTCCAGCCGGACCTGGTCCACGCCGCCGGCGCGGAAGAAGTGCCACGGATGTGCGGGGGTCATGGGGGCAGGGTCCTAGAACGCGGTCTCGAGGCCGACCGACAGGGTGGTGTCGGTGGGCACGCGGCCCTCGGCGGGCGTGCTGTCATGCTTGAGCTGGAAGCCCACGGAGAGCGCCACCTGGTCCGTCAGCCGCGCGTTCAGCCGCGTCAGCGAGGAGACCAGCACGCGGGCGTCACCGGCGATGTTGAAGAGCAACTCCGCCTCCTCCACGAAGGCCAGGTGCTCGTTCAAGGCGTAGCGGAACCCGAGCCCCACCTTGGGCGCGATGAGGGTGATGTCGTCCAGCGGCAGGGGCTCCGGGTAGTACTGGAACCGCGACTCGTAGGCGTGCCGGAAGGCGAGGTCGCTGCGCACCAGCAGCTTCACCAGGTCTCCCTCCTTGCGCTCCACCCAGGTGATGGCGGCGCCTGCTTCAGCGAGCGTGCGGTATTCGATGCTCTTGACGTGGTCGGTGTCCGCTCCGACCTGCGCGTACGCGGCGATGAACTGGGTGAACCTCCGGTCCGCGCGAAGCTGCGCGAGCGCGTTGAGCGCGGACACCGTGTAGTCACCCTCCGCCACCGCCCGCGTCTGCCCGTAGGCGCCCCCGAGCCGCAGCGAGGTCACCCAGGCGTCGGTGGTCCGGGTGATGGTGCCGGTGCTGCTCAGGGTCAGCGTCTGCGCGTTGCCGGTGATGGAGATGAGGCTGATGCCGGCCGAGCCATTCCACGCCGCGCCCTTCGCTGCGTCTGCGTCCGGCGCGGCGCCGGTGGCCTCCTGCGCCTTCTCTCCGGCGGCAGGCGCGCTCGCCGCGGCGCTCTGCGTCTTCACGAAGGCCTCCAGGGCGCGGGTGCTGCGCTCGGCGGACTCGGCGGCGCGCTGGGCGGCGTCTGCGGCGCGGCGGGCGGCGTCGGCGGCGGACTCGGTCTGGACCTCGGACGGCGACGCGGCAGGCGGCGGGGGCTGCGGCTCGGGAAGGGTCTGGGAGAGGAGGAGGGCGGTGAGGACGGCGGCGGCTGCGTTCACGTCAGAGGCTCCTTGGCCAGAAGAATGCGGGCGGGACTTACGCTGCCCCGGCGCCCTTTCCATCAGAATCTGCCGAAACCCGCTCTACAATTCGTGCACATGAGCAGACGGCTCCAGAAGGTGTTCCTCCTCCTCCCGCTCCTCGCGCTCGCGCCCGTCCAGGCAGGCGCCCAGCCCGAGGCGGCCGAACCGGAGCGAGCCCCCGCCCCCACGCCGGACGCGCCTGCGCCCATCGAGGCCGTGAGCGAGGCAGCGGAGGACGTCACCCTGGCGAAGCGGCTCGGCTACCGGGTGGCGGTGGACGGGCCCATCACCGCCCTCACCTGGGGCTATTGGTTCGGCACCGAGGCCCTCAAGCCGTCTTTGGGGCCCACCACCTGCCGGCTGTGCGGCGTGAACGGGCTGGACTGGAGCGTGCGCAACGCCCTGGTGTGGCAGGACACGGGGCTCGCGCGCCTGACCAGTGACGTGATGCTCTTCGGCATCGCCCCCCTCGCCGCGCTGGCCACCACACTCACCCTCGCCAAACTGGACGGGCGGATGGAGGAGGCGTTGTGGGACGTGATGCTGATCATCGAGGCCGTGGGCATCTCCTCGGCGATGACGCAGACGGTGAAGTTCCTCGTCGGCCGCGAGCGGCCCTTCTCGCACGTGCTCTCTGCGGAGGAGAAGCTCGCCCACAACGAAGGGGGCGACAGCTTCATGTCCTTCTTCTCCGGCCACGCCTCCGCCACCTTCGCCCTGGCCGCCGCCGCCGGCACCGTGGCGCGGATGCGCGGGCGCACCTACGCGGTCTGGGCGTGGGCGGTGGGGCTGCCCATCGCCACGGTGACGGCCTATCTGCGCATCGCCGGCGACAAGCACTACCTGACCGACGTGGCCACCGGCGCGCTCATCGGAACCGCAGTCGGCATCCTCGTCCCCGCCGTGCATGACTGGGGCGCGTTCCGCGAAGGCGGCAAGGGCCGCACCGCCACCGTCGGCGTGGTGCCGGTGCCGGGCGGCGCCGCGGCCACCTTCGCGGCGCGGTGGTGAGCGCAGAACCTTCCGAGAGCCCCTGACCCCCACCGCAAGCCCTGGTGCCCAGGGTGGCGCCCGTCCCTCGCTTCTTCGCGGGGCTTTGGGTTTCGCTCCAAAACCGGCGCCCCGACCCTTGAACGAGCGGCCGGGGCACCCTCCCGTGACCGGGGACTACGACTTCATTCGCGCGCGGCGGGCGTCGAAGGCCTGATCTCCTCGCTCCTCGGCATGGGGGAGCCGGGGCCGGGCTCTGCGCCCTCTGGAATGGTGGCGGGCTGGCGGCCGGAGATGTCGCCGGTGTCGAACACGCCGCCTTGAACGTCGCGCTCGCCCTCCTGCCCCATGATGCTCGGATCCTCGGTGGGTGGGACGAGCTCGGGCGAAGGCGCGTTCGGGTCCTCCGCGCCCGGCTCGAACCCCGGCAAGGTGCCCGAGCCTCCCTGACCTTCGCCGTTCGGATCCCGGCGGATCTCGCGATCCTCCACCGGGTCCTCCACCCCCGCGCCGCCGGTCCCCGGCTGCGTCGCCGCTTCGTCCTCTCCGTGTGCGTCGACAGGGGGCGGGGCCACAGGTTCGTTCCGCTCCGAAGGCGGCAAGGGCGAGGTCTGCTCCACCCCGGGCGGCGAACCTTCGCCAGGCCCCCGTCCCTGATCCGCCGTGCCGCTCGCCCCAGCCCACGCGGGCGCGGTGAGGAGCGCGGCCACCAGGAGCCCTCTCCCT
>CAZQVZ010000046.1:0-3254 GCA_964596895.1 uncultured Myxococcaceae bacterium | reverse complement strand
CCCTCTCCCTCTCCCTCTCCCATGACGTGCGTTCATCGTTTGCCTCTCCCCTGGAGTCATCCACCCCTGCGTTTGAATCTGAAGCTAGGGCCATTGGGTGCGACCGGCGCACGTAGACTGCCCGCCCGGCCGCCCCACGGGCCGTCACCTTGAACGGGTTCGGGCTTTCCTCTAGCTTCCCGCCATGACCGCGAAGGCACAGGCACAGGCGCAGGGCCCCGGACAGACGCTGTATCCGGTGATCGAGTCGTTCGTGGAGCAGGCCTCACCCGAGGACGTGGGCCAGTTCTTCGCCTCCTTGAAGGAGGGGCTGCAGGGGCTCAAGGGCCCCCGCGCCGATCAGGCGAAGAAGGTTCAGGTGGCCATCGACCGGACCGAAGAGCTGCTCGCGCACCTGCTGCAGGTCCGTGAAAAGATTGAAGAAGATCGGAAGTCCGGCGGCAAATCAGGCCGCTGAGGCAACCTCACCTCTCGCCCGGCGATAATTCAGCAAAGACGCCACCTAGGCACCCTGGAGGAATTCCCATGGCAGGTATCAACCGCATCGATCCGAACGGCGCCCCGGTCCGGATGTCGACCAACCTCTCCATTGACCGGCAGACGCCGAAGACCGACTTCGGCAACCGCGTGAAGTCCGGCATGGACACCGCGGCCAACGCCGTGGCCACGGGTGCGGCGGTGGCTGCGCCCTTCGTTCCCGGCGGCGCCATCGTCTCGGCGGCGGTCTCCTCCATGGGGACCATGTCCGCGGCCGGCGCAGGCGGCGGGGTGGCCACCCAGTACTCCGGCTACACCACCATGCCCACCCCGACGGGCACCATGAACCCGGGTGGCCTGTCCACCACCATGCCCACCGGCGGTGGCGTGGGCGGCGGGGCCCCCTCCATCCCGGGCGTGGCCTCCACCGCGGGCGGCGCGCCCAGCGTGGTGCCCAACTCGGCGGCAGGCGGCGCCATGGGCAGCTTCAACTCGGACCTCGAGTCCATGCGCCGGACGAACCTGGAGCTGATGCAGGCCCAGATGTCCATGCAGCGCGAAAACCAGGTCTTCACCACCGTGTCCAACGTGCTGAAGGTCCGGCACGACACGGTGAAGAACACCATCCAGAACGTCCGCTAGGTTAGACTGCGGCAGGATGGTTCTCGCGAAGGGCGGCCCATCTCGGGTCGCCCTTTCGCGCTTCTGGAGGATCTGAATGTCGGAGATCGCGAGCAGCCTCGTTCCACTGTCCAGGCACCAGGCGCAGGTCATGTTGGAGGCGGGCTATGTCTGGATGGACATGGGCCAGTGGGACAAGGCGAAGCAGATCTTCCAGGGCGCCGCCGCGCTGATGCCCAGGAGCGAGGTCCCCCAGCTCGCGCTGGGCACGCTGGAGCTCGCGCAGGGCCGGCATGACAAGGCGCTGCAGGCGTACCGCTCGGCGCAGAAGCTGGCGCCAAGGTCTTCCTTGCCCCGCGCGCACGCCGCGGAGGCGCTGCTCTTCCTGGGCAAGACCGACGAGGCCTTGAAGGAGATCAAGGCCGCCATGGACGTGGAGCCGGACGGTGACGGCGCCCGCCTGGCGAAGGCGCTGCTCGAAGCGAAAGAGGCGGGGGCGCTGCCGCCCGCTGCAACGGCCAAAAGGTAGAGGAGGCGCACCATGTCGGTGGGTGGCATTCGCGGAGGCGGTGGACGAGGCCGCGCGGGCGGTCCCAAGGGCGCGTCCGGAAAGGGTTCGGCCGGCAAGGCCTCCGGCGCAGGCTTTGGCGGGAAGGTCTCCGGCGCGGACAAGGCGGACGCCACCTCCGGGCTGGTCGGGCCTTCGGGTGCAGCCGGGTCGGGCAACGTGGGCGGGGTGGATCCGGTCACCGCCGGGGCGCTCGAGTTGGCAAGGCAGCTCAAGTCGGGTGAAATCGCTTCCCAGGAGGAGGCCACCCGGAAGCTTGTGGCGGACATCCTCAAGGAGAAGTTGCGGATGCAGTCCAAGGCGCTCACCCAGAAGATCACCGAGCAGCTTCAGGACGATCCCAGACTGGCCCAGGCACTCGAACGCCTGTGGCAGAAAGGCTAGCGGGAACCGGCACTTGGCACTGCAGGACGACCCGAAGGTGCTCCTGGAGAAGTACGGACCGTACGTCCGGTCTCTGGCGGCCACCGTCCGCAAGCAGTTCAACTCCCAGCTGGAGCTGGACGAGCTCGTCGCCTACGGCCAGGTGGGGCTGTTCGAGGCGGCGGAGCGGTTCGACCCCAAGGTAGGCGCCAACTTCCTCACCTTTGCCCACTACCGGATCAAGGGCGCCATCTTCGACGGGTTGCGGAAGATGGGCGTCCTGCGCGGTTCGGACGCCCGGAGCGCCTACGCAGGTGAGCGGGTGAACACCTACATGGGCACCCTCCATGATCAAGACATGGGGGGAGGCAACCTCCGGGGGGGCATTGCCGATGATGTAGGGGAGATCTCCCGAGCCGTCCAGGGCCTGGCCATGGTGTTCGCCACGGCGCTGGAGGGGGCGGACGGACTTCAGATCTCGGATGAGTCCCTGCCGGCGGACCAGCGGCTGGAGCTCGAGCAGTTGCGGCGGCGGGTGAGGGCGGCCATCGGCAAGCTCCCTGACAAGGAGCGGAAGCTGCTGGAGGGGTACTACTACCAGGGCAAGACCCTGGAAGAGGCGGGCGCGGAGATAGGCCAGTCCAAGAGTTGGGCGAGCCGGCTTCACGCGCGGGCAGTCGAGCGGTTGAAGGAAATGTTGAACGAGGAGGAGGAGCTCCCTCCCCCCGACGAAACCAGGAGGACGACACATGGCCGGACCCACCGCGGGCGTGACCTCAGCAGCGCAGATCGCCCAGCAGAAGCTCCAGCAGGATCCGGCGGCCCAGCAGCAGCTCAAGCAGGGGTCGTCAAAGTTTGATCAGGCCATGGCCCGGCGCTCCGAAGGCGCGCCGCAGGCCCAGGCCACCACCGCTACGCAGGCCACGGGCGCCGCGCAGGCCGCCACCCAGGCAACGAGCCCCGCGCAGGCCCAGAAGGTGGGCCACGCGTCGCAGGTGGACAAGCTGCGCAAGGACGCGGTGAGCACCAGCGCCGCCCCGAAGGTGGACGAGAAGCCGTCCACCAGCCGGGTCACTGAAGGCCTCTCGAAGATGCTGGGTGACATGGAGAAGGGCCAGGGCGTCCTCGACAAGCTCATCAACCAGGGGCTGACGGGGTCCAAGAAGCTGGACAACAACCAGCTGCTCGCGCTGCAGGCCGGGATGTACAAGTACACCCAGGAGCT
>CAZQVZ010000045.1:0-21647 GCA_964596895.1 uncultured Myxococcaceae bacterium | reverse complement strand
TTGATGCGCCTCATCGCCACCGCGCTGCGGCCCACCGCCGGCAAGCTGTCGGTGCTGGGGCTGGACGTGGTGGAGGACAAGGACGAGGTCCGCCGGCGGGTGGCGCTGCTGTCCCACGCGAGCTTCCACTATGAAGATCTCACCGCCGAGCAGAACGTGGTCCTGCTCGGGCGCCTTCTGGGCGAGGCGCGGCCCAAAGAGATCGCCGGTGAGCTGCTCGCCCGGGTGGGCCTGGACAGGCGCTCGCAGAGCCCGGTGCGCCAGTTCTCCGCCGGGATGCGCAAGCGGTTGGCGGTGGCGCGGCTGCTCTTGAAGGCCCCGGAGATTGCCCTGCTCGACGAGCCCTTCGGTGAATTGGACCCGGCCGGCATCGCGCAGATGGAGGGGATCATCTCGGAGATGAAGGCGAAGGGGACCACGCTGGTCCTCGCCACCCACCTCGTCGAACAGGGCCTGGCCTTGTGCGAAGAGCGCCTGCACCTGACCGAAGGCCGGGCGGTGGCGCCATGACCCCGGACACCTCGTCCCGCCGCCCGCCGGGGATCCTGCGCGGGACGGTCATCCTGCTGGGCAAGGACCTGCTTCTGGAGTGGCGCACCCGGGCGCGGCTGAACGCCCTGCTCTTCTTCGCCCTGGCCACCCTGCTGCTCTTCTCGTTCGCCCTGGGGCCGGACACCAGGCTCCTGGCGCGCAACGCCGGCGGCTACTTCTGGCTGGCGCTGCTCTTCTCCAGCGTGCTCGCGCTCGGAGAGTCCTTCCGGGTGGAGACGGAGAACAACGCGCTGGACGGGCTGCGGCTCGCGCCTTCGGATCCGAGGTCTCTCTTCCTCGGGAAGGCGCTGGGCAACGCGCTGCTGCTGTTCGGGATGGGGTGCCTCATCCTCCCGGTGATGGTGGCGCTGTACGGCGTGTCCCTGGACCCGCCTCTGGAGCAGACGGGGAAGTTCCTGCTGGTGCTCCTGCTCGGCTGCCTGGCGATCAGCGCGCCGGGGACCGTCTATTCAGCAGTGGCCAACAACGCCCGCGCGCGCGATGTCCTTTTGCCGCTGCTGCTGTTTCCGTTGATCATCCCGGCGCTCCTCGCCGCGACGAAGGCCACAGGCCTCGTGCTGCAGGGAGACCCCATGGAGCAGTTGGAGTCCTGGCTCCTGCTGCTCACCGGGTTCGACGTGATCTACTGGGGGTTGGGCATGGCGCTGTTTGGTCGCGTCATCGAGGAGTGACATGGAGAATGTCCTGAAATACGGCGTCGGGACGCTGCTCATCGTGGCGGTGTGCACGGGAATCGTCCTCGGCCTGGGGCGGGTGGACCGCTCGCGCTTTGGCGGCGCGGTTCGCCTGGGGCTCCTGGTGCTCGGCGCGGGGATGCTCGCGGTGGGCGGGTACCTGGCGCTGTCCTGGGCGCCGCCGGACCGCGAGATGGGCGACGTGCAGCGGATCATGTACGCGCACGTGCCCGCGGTGTGGCTGGCGCTGGTGGCGCTGACCCTCAACTTCGGCGCCTGCGTGGCCTACCTCTTCAAGGGGAGCTGGCGGACGGACGCGCTGGCGGAGGCGTCTGCGGAGGTGGGGGTGGTCCTTGGCGCCATCGGCGTCTTGCTGGGCGCCATCTGGGGCCGGCCCACCTGGGGCGTGTGGTGGGACTGGGATCCGCGGCTGACCACCGCGGCGATCATGCTGGTCGTCTACACGGGCTACCTCGTGCTGCGGAAGTTCCTCGAGGACCCCGAGCGGCGCGCCTCCCTCTCCAGCGTGGTGGGCATCATCGCCTTCGTGGATCTGCCCATCCTCTGGTTCTCGGTGCGCTGGTGGCGCAGCCTGCACCAGCAGCAGTCCACGCCGCAGACCGTGGACCCGGACATGACCTTCGTCCTGCGCTTCAACGCCTTCGCCTTCCTGTTCCTGGCGGTGGCGTTCATCTGGTACCGCTACCGCATCGCCCTGGCGGCGCGGGAAGAGGAGATCGCCCTGCCCTCCGCGCTGCCGGACGCGCCGCCGCAGGGAAGCCCGAGGGAGCTGGTGCACTGATGACGACCACTCTGCTGGAAACCCTCTCGGCAGCCCTGCTGGCGGCCAATGAAGCGGACGCCTATTCGCGCGTGGGCGCTGGAAGGATCGTCGGCGGGTGGGGGTATGTGTGGGCCTCGTATGGCATTACCTGGGCCGGGCTCGCGTGCTACGCCCTCTCACTGTGGGTGCGCCGCCCTGGCGCCAAGACCAAGGAGCTTCCATGAACGCAGCAGCACGCAACCGAGTCGTCGCTCTGGGTGCCCTGGGCGTGGCCGGCGCCGCGCTCGCGCTCATCGTCTTCGCTTCGGACAAGATCGGCGAGAACCTCGTCTACTACTGGGCGCCGTCCGAGGTGCTCTCCAATGGCGAGAAGGCGTACGGCCCCACCATCCGCATGGGCGGCGTGGTGAAGGCCGGCACCATCGACTGGGATGACGCGAAGACCACCCTGCGCTTCGCCGTCGCGGACGACAACACCGAGGCCGCGGTGTCGGTGCCGGTGGTCTCCGCGGAGCTGCCCCCGCAGATGTTCCGGGACAACATCGGCGTGGTGGTGGAGGGCACGTTCGATGCGAGCGGCACCTTCACCTCCAACCGGCTGATGGTGAACCACTCCAACGAGTACCGCGCGCCGAAGAGCGACGAAGAGTACGAGGACTGGAAGAGCACCCTGGCTGAGCCGCAGGCGAAGGCCGACACGTCGGAGGCGCGTTGAACTCCACGCTGGGCTCTGGGCTGGTCCTCGTCGGGCTGGCGTTCGCCACCGTCGGCGCGCTGGTAGGGCTGTACGCCGGGCTGTCGCGGCGGGACGCGCTCTATCCGTGGGTGCGGCGCGCCACCGGCGGGTTCTTCGCCTCCATGGTCGGCGCCAACGCGGTGATGGTCTACGCGCTGTTGGCGCGGGACTTCTCGGTCAGCTACGTCGCGCAGGTGGGCAGCCACGCCACGCCCAACGTCTACACGGTGGTCTCCCTGTGGTCGGCGCTGGAGGGCTCCATCCTCTTCTGGGGCCTCATCCTCGGCGCGTACGTCTGGGCGTTCGCGTTCGTTCACCGGAAGGATCCACCGAGGTTCGTCTCCCTGGCGTCCGGGGTGATGCTGGCGGTGGCGGTCTTCTTTGCCTTCCTCATCGCCGGGCCGGCCAACCCGTTCTTGCCCACCCCCTTGCCCATCCCCCTGGATGGGCCGGGGCCCAACCCGCTCTTGCAGAACCACATCCTGATGGTCATCCACCCGCCCGCGCTGTACCTGGGCTACGTGGGGATGACGGTGCCCTTCGGCATCGCGCTGGCGGGGCTCATCGGCGGGGAGATGGGCGACTCGTGGATGGCGCCCTTGCGCCGCTGGACCATGGTGCCGTGGCTGTTCCTCACCGTGGGGATCATCCTCGGCTCGTGGTGGGCGTACGCGGTGCTGGGCTGGGGCGGCTACTGGGCCTGGGACCCGGTGGAGAACGCGTCCTTCCTCCCGTGGCTCACCGCCACCGCGTTCGTGCACTCCACCATGGTGCAGGAGCGCCGGCGGATGCTGAAGCTGTGGACCATCGGGCTGGCGCTGGTCAGCTTCTGGCTCACCATCCTCGGCACCTTCATGACGCGCTCGGGCGTCTTCAATTCGGTGCACTCCTTCACCCAGTCGGACATCGGGCCCACCTTCCTCGCCTTCCTCGCGGTGCTGGCGGTGGTCTGCATTGGGGCCCTGGGGTTCAGAGGGCACCTGCTCGCGGCGGAGGGCCACATCAAGTCGGTGGTCTCCCGCGAGGTGGCCATCCTCGTGAACAACGTGGTCTTCGCCGGCTTCACCTTCGTGGTGCTGCTGGGGACCGTGTACCCGCTCCTGGCCGAAGGGCTCTTCGACAAGAAGCTCTCGGTGGGTGAGCCGTACTTCAACTTCTTCGCGGTGCCCCTGGGGCTCCTGGTCCTCTTCCTGATGGGCGTGGGCCCGGCCCTGCCGTGGGGCAAGGGGGACTTCAAGAGCCTCTGGCTGCACTTCGGGATCCCCGCCGGCATTGGCGCGCTGTGCGTGGGGCTGGCGCTGGTGGCCGGGTTCGACGGGTTCTGGCCGCTGCTGACCTTCGGGCTCGCGGGCTTCGTCACCACCGTCACCCTCCGGGAGATGTTCCTGCCCGCATACGTGCGGATGACGGAGAAGAAGGAGGGCGTGGTCACCGCGGTCTGGCAGTCCGCCTCCCGCGCCCGGCGGCGCTTCGGCGGTTACGTGGTCCACCTGGGGATGGTGGTGATCATCGTCGCGGTGGCCGCCTCCAGCGCCTTCGTCACCCACGTCTCCGGCACGCTGCGCAGCGGCCAGTCGCTGACGGTGGGCGGCTACAACGTGGCCTTCGAGAGCCTCGCCCGCGGGCGTGAGCCGCACCGTGAGTGGATTGGCGCGAAGCTCTCGGTCACCGGCGCGGACGGCTCCTCCAAAGGCGAGCTCTTCCCGCGGATGAACTTCTACGAGCGCAGCACCGATCCCATCGGCACCCCGGCGGTGCGCTCGGTGGCGCATGAGGACCTGTACGTCTCCCTGATGGCCTTCGACGAGAAGGCGGGCTCCGCCAGCCTCAAGGCGTGGATCTTCCCGCTGGTGGGGTGGATCTGGTGGAGCATCCCCATCCTGGTGTTGGGGACCTTGATTGCAGTGTGGCCGACGAGGAAGTCACGGTTGGCGGTCGGTTCCGCCACCGCGCCTTCGCAGACCACCACCGTCGCGGGCGGGACTCCCGCGGATGCAGAGCGGGGTGCGGCATGAAGCGGTGGATCCTGATCATCGCCTTCCTGGCGATCTGCGGCGTGCTGTTCGGCGTCTTTGCCATGGCCTTCGGCCGCAACGTCCGCGAGGTCCCCTTCGGCATGAAGGGCAAGCCGGCGCCGGAGTTCACGCTGCGCGACCTGACCACGGACCAGCCGGTGAGCCTGGCGGACCTCAAGGGCAAGCCGGTGATCATCAACTTCTGGGCCACCTGGTGCGGGCCCTGCAAGATTGAGCACCCCAACCTGGAGTGGGCGGCGCGGACCTACGGGGACCGGGTGAAGTTCCTCGGGATGATCTTCGAGGACACGCCGGAGAACGCGAAGGCGTTCCTCGCCCGCTACAACCCCGCGTACTCGCACCTGGTGGATCCGAACTCGCTGACCGCCGTGAAGTACGGCGCGGCGGGGGTACCGGAGACGTACTTCATCACCCGGGACGGGGTCATCCTCGACAAGTACCAGGGGCCCATCCCGCGCGGGGAGCTGGCGGAGCGGATCAAGGAGCTGCTGTCGATGCCGCCCACCGCCACCGGGATGGTGGGCCAGCAGTGAAGTCGTCCTTCGTCGCCCTCCTGTCCGTGGCGGGGCTGCTCGTCGCGGTGGGCAGCGCCTTCGCGCAGTACGCGCCGCAGTCCGCGGGCACCGAGCCATTGTCTCCGGAGCTGGAGGCGCGGGTGCTCGCCGTCGGTGATCAGATCCGCTGCGCCACCTGCCAGGGGCTCTCCATCGCCGACTCGCCGGCGTCCATGGCCCGCTCGCAGCTCGACATGGTCCGGACGCTCGTGCAGGAGGGCAAGACCGACGAGGAGATCAAGCAGTTCTTCGTGGAGCGCTTCGGCGAGTGGGCGCTGCTCAAGCCGAAGACCGAACCCGCCACCGCGCTGTTGTGGGCGGGGCCGGTGCTCCTGCTCGCAGGCGGCCTGGCCTTCGTCCTCTGGTTTTCGGTGAAGCACAAGGCGCCGAACGCACCGGCAGCCGGGAGCGGCGGCGAGACGGCGGACGGGGCGCGGGCCACAGACGCAGCGGCCGGCGCGGGCGCTGGGGATGCCGGGAGCGGCGCCGGGGAAGACGACTACCTGCGCCGCGTGCGCCAGGAGCTGGAGCCATGATTCAGGAGCAGGTGCAGGTGCCGTTGCTGCTCGCGCGGGCCGCCACCAACTGGACACCGGGCCTCGTGGTGCTGGGGCTGGGCGTGGCGCTGACGGTGGTGGTGCTCCTGGTCTCGAAGAAGAAGGCGCCGCCCGGCGCCGTGGACCAGACGCTCGCGGACCTCGAGACCCGGCTGGGGACGCTGCTCGACCAGCTCCGCGCGCTCGAGGCCGAACGGCACCAGTTGGGCGCAGGCTTCGACGCGGAGAAGACGCGGCTGGAGCGCGAGGCCGCGGCCGCCATGCGCGCCCGGGATGAACACCAGAGGGGGCGGAGCGCAGCGGCGGCGAAGGCCGCAGTCGGCGGCGCCCAGGCCTCTTCCGGAGCGGCGGTCGCGGCTCGGGCGGGGGCGCCGGAGAAGAGGCCTCTCATCCCGGCGCAGCTACAGGGCGCGCTGTGGGGCGCGGGCACGGTGCTGTTCTTCGTGGCGGTGGGCTGGGCGCTGCAGAACTGGCAGGGCGAGCGTGAAGAGGGCGGCGTGATGACCGGGCGCACCCCGCCTGGCGGCATGCCCCCTGGCGCGCAGGCGCCTTCCCAGACGACGCCCGGCTTCGAAGAGGCGCTGGCGCGCGCCAGGGCGGACCCGCGGGACGTGGAGGCCGCGTCCTTCGCCGTGCACGAGCTCATCCGGCTGCAGCGCTTCGAGGAAGCCGAGCGGCTCACCCGCCAGTCGCTGACCGTGGATCCCTTCCACCTGGAGACGCGGATCCACCTCGCGGTGCTGGACGCGTCCCGCGGGGAGTTCCGGCCGGCGCTGGAGAAGCTCGGGCAGCTCGCGGACACCTACCCCGAGGCGCACGAAGCGCTGCTCTTCCGCGGCGCGCTGGCCATGCAGGTCGGTGAGTCTCGGATGGCGCTGGAGAGCTTCGAGCGCTTCGTCGCCGAGGCCCCCGCCGACGAGCAGCCGCCCCAGCTGCAGTCCGCCATCAGCATGCTGCGGCAGCAGGTCGGGCAGTAGGCTCCGGATGACCGGCAGCGAGCGCCGCTTCGACGCGGCCATCTTCGATCTGGACGGGACGCTGGCAGACACGCTGGGCGACATCGCCGAGGCGGTGAACGCCGGGCTCGCGTCGCTGCAGTTGCCCACCCACCCGGCGGAGGCCTACCGGGCGTGGGTCGGCGAAGGGGTGGAGCACCTCGCCGGGCTGGCCCTGCCACCTTCGCATCAGGCGGAGATCGCGGAGCTGGTGGCGCGCTTTCGGGGCTACTACGCGGAGCACGTGGTGCAGAAGAGCCGCGCGTTCCCGCAGATCCCGGAGGTGCTGGACGCGCTGTGTGAGAAGGGGCTGCGGCTGGCGGTCTTGAGCAACAAGATGGACCTGCTCACCCGGCGCATCGTGGAGGTCTGCTTCGGCGAAGGGCGGCTGCATCCGGTCCTGGGCGAACGCGCCGGCATCCCGCGCAAGCCGGACCCTTCTGCGGCGCTGGGCATCGCGCAGGAGCTCGGCGTTCCGGCTTCGCGCTGCCTCTTCGTGGGCGACACCGCTGTGGACATGAACACCGCGCGCACCGCGGGGATGTATGGCGTGGGCGTGACCTGGGGCTTCCGCGGCCGGGATGAGCTGGAGGCCGCCGGCGCCCAGGTGATCATCTCCGAGCCGGCGGAGCTCCTGCGGTTGGTGTGAAGGGTCAGGCCTCCCGGAGCCCCGCCGTGCCCGAACAGTGCGCCCGCGACTTTCGGGCTTGCCCAACGGAACCGCGCGCCCATCGTCGGCGAAGTGCACCACGCCGTCGTCGGCCGGCGACTGGAGGAGAGGCGGCGACCAGGTGAGGACGCTGGCGAGTACGACCGCCCACCCGGACAATCAGGTTCCCGGTGACGCTCGAACCGGCGAAGGGCCGTTGGGGCAGCCGTTGGTCAGCCGCCCGGTGGGGCTGCTAGTGTGAGCCCATGCGCGCGCGAACGTTCGTCTGCGGCGGGTATGCGGTCCCCTTGTTCGTACTCCTCGTCGCCGCGCCAGCGTGCGTCGGCAAAGTCGGCGGCGGCGGGGGCGGCGACGGCGGAGACGGCAGCAGCCCGCCGCCGAGGTTGGACGCCGGCGGTGGGCCCGAGGACGCCGGGCATGCACCCTGCCCCACCGAGGTCGCTTCCGAGTACCTCATCGACGAGGTGTTCTGGCAGTACTCCTACGTCACCCGCGAGACGCATGCGCCCCTCTTCATCATGAGCGCCGCGCCAGGGGTGGCAGACATCGCCATCGGGTCGCACTACAGCCAGGCGGGCGTGCCGCTGTGCGCGGGGGAGAACCGCGTGATGGTGCCGCTCGCCACCATTCCCGTGGGTGAGCACGTGACCCTGGTGTCGGTCACCGCGGGTGGCGAACCCTGGACCTCGACCGCGCAGCTCACCCGGCGGCCGCCGCTCGGCCAGGGCAACGAGGTCAAGGTCGACCATTACCACCGCAGCGTCGTGGTGAACGGCGAGCCGTTCTTCCCCTACGGCGCGGCGCTCTACAACTCCCGAGCGCTCGACGCCTACGCGGCACAGGGGTTCAACACGGTCGTGCGCTGGAACACGCGGTACGCCTCCGCAGATGGGAGCGTTTCGGTGACCGAGGCTGCAGAGAACGACTGGCTGCTCGAGACCGCCCACGGCCTCGGGCTCAAGGTGATCGACCGGCTGGACGCGACCCGCGCGCCGTGGTCCTACGGGCCCGTCGACGAGGGATATGACGCGAGGTTCGAGAGTTGGGCCACGAACGACGTCCCGGAGGCCCTCGCGGTCATCCGAAGCCACCCGGCGCTCCTGGCGTTGATGGGGCTGGACGAGCCGGAGCTCGGTGGCCGCGAGGCGTGGGCCCGCCGCGCGGTGGAGGCCTTCCAGACGCACGACCCCTACCACCCCGCATTCAACAACTACGCTCACGGCAGCGGCATCACCGCCGAGCAGACGGCGAGTGAGGATCTGATCTCCGACTACATCTATTGGAGGCCGGTGGATCGTCGCGGACGCCACATCGCGAACCTGGTTCGCCAGACCGTCCAGTTCGCCCACGGGCAGCGCAAGCCCGCCTGGATCATGCCCTTCAACGAGATGCAGCTCGCGGCGTCCTACGTGCCCCTGACCCCGGCGGAGCAGCGCGCGAACACCTATCTGATGATGACCCTGGGCGTGAGCGGCATGTACTACTTCAATTGGCCGAGCCTCCACGGCGACACAGTCGCGAACGTCACGGAGTTGGCCGGCGAAGTGGCGACGCTCGCGCCGGCGCTGCTCCGGCGCGCGCCTGCTCAAGTCACGGCGACGGAGGTCACCCCTCCCGGCGTCCTTCCGGCCGTGCTCCTCAGCTTGCGCACCCTGCCCGATGGCACGCCCATCCTCTTGTTCGTCAACCTCGAGGACTACGCGGTCGATCTCGCGGTCCGCATGCCCTGGCTGCCTTCGGACGCCAGCATCGAGAGCCTGAACGGCCGCGGACACGCCTCGTTGGCGCTCGACAGCGGGGGGTTCAGCGAGCATCTGGAGCCGCTCGCGACGCGCGCCTATCGAATCAGCGGTCTCGCCCTCGAGAGCAACCAGGTGCTCCGCATCATCGAGGTCGAGGAGGCGCACGCGCCAGGCGCCCATCACGTCACCAACCTGTTCGCCAACCCGGGCTTCGAAGGGGACGACTACTGGCTCCTCCGCGCCGAAGATCCGGTGCGATACGACACGTCTGAGGTCTGGAGTGGCGGACGGTCGCTGATGATCACTCGAGAGAGCGCGGACGGGCCGGCGATCACGGTGAAATCTCCGGACTTCATGCTCGAACCGAACCACCGGTACTCTTACGGCGCGATGCGCCGGCACGACGTCGTCGTCCCGCCCTCGGGGACGACGTGGGGCGGATTCTCCGTCAGGCTTCGAAGTCTCGACGACGACTTCCACATCCCCATCATCAGCACCGGAGCGAAGAGCTTCGACTGGGAGCCGGGCCGCCAGGACTTCCGTACCTACGATGACGCGCACCGGGTGGAGCTTCAGATCCTGGATGCGCTGAATGTCGGCACGGCCCGGGTCGACGACGTGTACCTGTACGACTACGGCCCCGTTCCTCCGCTGGTGGCGGCGAAGAACCTCGTGCCGAACTCGAGCTTCGAGGTGTCGCGCTTGCCCGGGTGGCCGGATCGCTGGCAACCGCGGAACTTCGATCCCCACATCAAGGGCATCTTCCTGGGTGATGCCGCCGCACCGTTCGCGGTGGACGACTCCCAGGCGCACAGCGGAGACGTGAGCTTGCGCGTTCATTGCGGCTCCAATTCGCTGGGGCTCGTCGGCTGGGTGGACTCTCATCCGCGCCGGAGCTGGTACGACGGTATTCCGGTGACGGACGGGCAGACCTACACCTTCTCGGTCTACTTGCGTGCCGACCAGCCAGACGTGAACGTCCGTGCGGAGGTTGATGGGATTGGCGCCGCCGACTTCGTCGTCGGGACCACCTGGCAGCGGCACTCGTTCACCGGCGTTCGGCAGAACGGGGCGGTGCCCAACCATACCTACATCACCTTCACGAGCCTCCGAGCGGGCACGACCCTCTGGATCGATTCGGTTCAGCTCGAAGAGGGTGCGGTCGCCACGGCGTACGTCCCCGATGCGTACGTCCCCGACTATCCATGATGGCCTCGGGACGCTGCGTAGAGCCTCGCTCCGCTCCTCGGAGTGGAGCGCTCTCTTCGCCTTCTCCAGGGCCCCTGGTCTCCCTGACCGAAGGCGCTCCCTCCAGCTGATTCAGCGTCTTCTGCCTTCGTCGCCCTCGACGCTGGATTCCCTTTCGGGGCTGGCTGACTCACCCTGGCAGGCGGGACCCGCCGCCCAGGACCGGCTGGGCGCTTCGGGTTCCTGTGCGGGCCGGGCGCCATGGGGCGACACCGCGGTCAGCCGGCTGGGGCCCAGCTCCCTGTCGCGCTTCTTGATGGAGATGAAGTCGAGGCTGCCCTTCATGCTGACCACGCGCGCGGGGTTCCCCACCACCACCGCGGAAGCGGGCACATCCTCCAGCACCACCGCGTTGGCGCCGAGCGCCGCGTCGTCGCCCACGCGCAAGGGCCCCAGGACCTTGGCGCCCACGCCCAGGTACACCCTGTCTCCAATCACGGGCGCGCCTTCCGGGGTGGCGGCCACGAAGCACATCTGGCCGATGTTGCAGTGCGAGCCGATGCGCACGCCCTGGCCCACGTAGATGGACTTGAAGTGACCCACGTAGAACCCCGGGCCGATGTCCGCTGCGAGATCCAGCCGGATGTCCCAGAGCAGCCGGCTCGCGGTCTCGAGCACGAACTGCACGCACCACAGCGCCCACACCCAGAGCCGGGAGAGCCCGCGCCCGCGCTGGACCATCAGGCACCGCCCCAGCCGGTAGGCGAAGAGCGGCCACACGCCTTCGTTCTGCAAGAGCGCGCGCAAGATGGCGAGCCGCGAGGGCCGGGTGTCCAGGTCGATGTAGCGGCCCACGTCCTCGCGGAGGAGCTCCCGAAGGGTCAGTGGCGACGCCGGAGGGTCTCCAGTTCGGGCTCCAGCGAACAGGGGCCGTGAGCGGCGAGGGTCGAGCTGGTTCATCCTTGGTGGGTCCTCTGCGGGTGCTGGCCAAGCTGCGGGATCAACGACTGGGGCGGCGCAGGCCACGGCGCAGGTGGCGCGCCCACGAAGGCGCCGGGCCCCGGGACGTCTCGCGCCGCGGACGCACACGCGCCCAGCACCGCGCCGTCTGGCACCACGATGGGCCCCACCAGCACCACGCCCGGCCCCAGCACCACGTTGCGGCCGAGGATGGGCACGCCCCGGTGTGGCGGGCGGCCGCCCAGCCCGAGCGTGTTGCTCCCGTACAGGCGCGAGCCCCTGCCGATGCGCGAGCACGGCCCAATCCACACGCTGTCGTGCGAATGGATCCACACGTCCTCCTCTATCTCCGCCTGCACGGTGAGGAAGACGCGGGTGCTCCAGAGCACCAGCGGCCACATCAGTCGGTACACCGCCCACAGTGGCAGCGCGACGATGCGAGGCCGGTGCACGCCGGGGGAGCGGATCCACCGGCCGAACCGGTAGAACGCCAGGGCCCAGAGCGCGGGTGACTGCGCGAGCACCCGCAGCTTCTGACCCGGCGTCACCGCGCCGGCCTCCCGAAACCAGGTCTTCACGTCCGCGCGGATGGCGCGGAGCCCGGACGGCGCCGCCATGTCGTGGGCTACCTCGCCGCCCAGTGCCGGCGAAGCCGCCGGGCCTTCTCCACCCACTCGGTGGGCACGGCCCGCTTCACCACGCCGCGCGCCGCCTTCTTGCCGTCCTCCAGCCGCACGTAGAGCGCGCCTGCGCCCGTCTTCGAGAACGCGCGCACGCCCACCGTCTTGCGCAGCTTCGACACCCAGTCGGACTTGTAGGTTTCGGTGCCGCGGAGGAAGTCGTACTCCCGCAGGCCGAGCCGCAGCGCGTCCTCGAAGGTGGCGCCCACCAGCACCATGCCCACGCTCTTCGGCCGCCACGCCGGGTCCAGGCCGGACTGGTAGTAGAGGAACCGGTCCCCATGGACGATGCCGTAGACGCTGGCCACCGCCGCTTCGCCCACCCACATCGTGTACAGGCGCAGCTTGCCGGACTCGGCGAGGTGCCAGGTCGCGTCGCGGTGGAAGGCCTCGGTGGCCGCGCTGCTGATGCCGGAGGATCCGCCGTCCTCCGCCCAGCGCATGGCGTGCAGCCGGAAGAACTCCGCCAGAGGCCGCGCCAGCTGCGAAGGTTCGGTGGTGACTTCGATGCGGTAGCCCGGCTGCTTCTCCAGCCACTTCCTGCGGCGCAGGTAGTTGTCCCGCCGCCTGGTCCGGCGCAGGAACACGTCGAAGGTCTCGCCCGCCTCGAAGAGCTCGTGGGGGCACAGCCCCCTGTCCATCACCCGGTGCTCGACGTCCGCGCCCAGCACCTCGCGCAAGAGCCCCGGCGTGGGGCTCGCTTCCTCCAGGTCCCACAGCTCCAGCAGGTCCCACTCGCCCGCGCGGGTCCTCAAGGTGGCGGCGAACGCGCGCGTCACCTCCTCTTCGCGGCCTGCCTGTGCCACGACGTCCAGGTAGTCGGAGCCCACGCGCTCGTCGCCGAGGAACCCCAGCCGCCGCACCGTCTTCGGCCCCACCCGCCGCGTCTCCAAAGACAGCGGCCAGAGCCCAATCAGCTTCCCTGCCTGCGGACCTGACTGCTCCCGCGCCAGCAGCACCCAGGGCTCGCGGTGGGCGCCGAGCCGGTCCGTCCAGGGACGAAGCCACTCCCACCCGTTGAAGATCCCGGCGCGGCTCTCTTCGAGCAGCGCCGTCCACTCTTCGCGCAGGGCGCACAGGGCGGTCCGGTCACGGACCACCTCCACCACCGGCGCGGTCAGTTCGAGCTCTCTGCGCATGGCGCTCTATCCCTGGGCCCGCGCCTGATCACGGCGGCGCAGGTCGGTGAGGATCTGCCGGGTGATCTTCGCCACCCGGTCCATGGTTTCGGCGTCGAGATCCTGGTGGCAGGGGATCTCCACCACCTGGTTCCTGATCTGCATCGTCTCCGGGAAGTCCGCCGGGTTGCAGTCCGGGTGGTAGTCCCGCCAGAAGTCCACCGCGCCCACACCGGCGGCCCACAGCTTCGCCAGCACCTCCGCCTTGTCCTCCACCACCAGCGGGTAGAACAGCGGGCACACGCCCGGCGGCAGTTCATTGAAGAGCGGCGCCGAGACATCCCGCAGCCGGCCGAGCAGGAAGAAGTAGTTCCGCCGGCGCAACTCCACCACCTTCTCCATGTCCTGCGCCCTGCAGACCTTGAGCGTGAGCGGGCTCATCCCCAGGTCCACGTGGGCGCGGTTGAAGTGCATGGTGCCGGTGGCAACCCGGTCGATGGAGCCTGCCTTCACCGCCCCGTGCCCGAGCTTGCGCACCGCCGCCCGCGCCGCCCGGCCGAACCTGCCGCCGCGCATCTCGAGGTTCTTCAGGAGCGCGGACGCGGTGTGGCTGATGACCGACGCCGTGGGCGGCGGCGGCAGGGACGGCAGGGTGTAACGCCTTGGCCCGTTGACCACCAGCGCGCCGCCGTTGGGCACGGGCAGGGCCTTGTAGAGGCAGAAGATGCCGATGTCGCCCACCGTCCCCAGCCGCAACGAGCCGTCCTGGGACAGCAGCGAGAGCGCGCAGTCTTCAATGAGCGGGAGCCCGTGCGCTTCGGCGAGCTTCTTCATCTCCAGCACCGGCCCCGGGAAGCCGGCGAAGTGGATGAGGTAGAGCGCGCGGGTGTTGGGGCCGATCTTCCTGGCCACGTCCTCCAGGTCCACCTGCCACTTCGCGTCCACCCGGTAGAAGACGGGCTTCGCGCCCGCGTCCACCAGCGCTTCAACCTCCACGCCGTGGTGGTACGAGGGCACCAGCACCTCGCCGCCATCCAGCCCGAGCATCTTCACCGTGGTCCAGACCGCGTTGCGCGCGAAGTAGAACCAGTGGGTGTTGTCGCAGTCGAACGGGGCGAACGCCGGCGTGCCCCCGCGCCCGAACAGCATGCTCGGGTAGAGCGTGGGGTAGTCGGGAACGAACAGCTCGGGCTTCAGCGCTTCCATGTCTTCACCATCTCCCTGACCCGCGGGCCGAACCGGAACTTGAGCGCGTGCAGCCCCCGGCCGAACGCGTTGCCCCGGAAGATGAACAGCCAAAGGTGATCGCGCACCCGGTCCGTCCAATCCCGCTTCCACGGCATGTCGATTCCCAGAAAGTCGAACTCGCCCAGCCCCCGCTCCACGCAGTCCCCGAGCACGTCCTCCACCAGGAGCTGTCCGGGGCTGCACTCACGGATGGCCTCGTCGTAGCCGGGCTTGAGCAGGAGGTACTTCCCGCCGTGCTCGAGCGCGTAGTGGAAGCCCACCGCGCGCCCGTCCAGCCGCATGAACCACAGGGCCAGCCGGCCCTCCGCGGCCATGGTCCGCGCCAGCTCCAGATAGAAGCCGCGGGTGGACGGGTCCTGCGCCATGGCGGTGCCGCCGCGGCCCTTCCAGCCGGACGCCTCCAGCGCCATCCCCTCCTCCACCTGCGCCGGGAGCCCCGGCCCGGACGTCACCCGCTCCAGGGTCACGGCCCCCTTCTCCGCCAGGCGCTTTCGGCGCCGCCGCAGGTTGGCGCGGAACTTCGAGTCCATGCCCTTCTGCAGCGCCTCCTTCGACGACGGCAAGGGCACGTACGGCGACGCCAGGGACGCCCAGGTCCCGGTGGGCAGCTTCGCCTCCGCGGCCTCCTTCAGCAGGGCGTAGGCGCGGCCTGCCTCCGGCACATCCGTCAGCCGGATGAGGTCCCAGTCGCCCTGCCCCAGGAGCGCGGGCAACAGCGCGCGCGCGGCGGCGCCCGGATCCTCCGCCAGCAGGTCGAACCGGCAGGAGTGCTCGTTGGCGGCAGCGGTGAGGACCCGGACCGGCACCCCGTGCAGCCGCATCCGCGCGCGCACCAGAGGCAGCGTTGCCACCAGGCGCCCTGTGCCATCCCGCACCGTGAAGACCCTCAGGTCCGCACGGGGCGCGAAGTTGTCCAGCCACACCCGGAAGAACGCGTGGCGGTAGAAGACCTGGTCCTCCGTCCGCTCCACCAGCGCGTCCCACTCCTCCTGCAGGGCCACGAAGCGCGCCCGCTCGGTGATGCAGGTCACCTTCAAGGCGCCGTTGCCCACCGCCTCGTTGCGCGCGCGCCGGGCGGGCGCCTGCTGTACCGCCGTCTCCGCCGCCGTCTCCGCCACCACATGCCCGTCCATGTCGTCTCCTACAGTCCGTTCCTGGCGAGCTGCAAAAGGCACCGCGACAGCTTCCGGCTGTCATGGCGCACGCGCGCCGCCTCCTTGAGGAGGTCCGCCTCCACCGGGATCACCCCGGCTTCGATCAAGGCGCGCCGGTCCACCGCCACCGGGTGCTGGCCCTTCTTCGCGTAGCGCTCCAGCACCTCGGGGGTGGGCATCCGCCCGTTGACCAGCACCACGTCCACCACCGGCCCCACGTGCGCCACCACCGCGCGCACGTGCGCCACCGCGTCCATCCCGTCCGTCTCCCCCGGCTGGGTCATCAGGTTCGCCACCAGGACCTTCAGGGCCCGCGTCTCCCGGAGGGACTCGGCCACCCCGTCCACCAGGAGGTTGGGCAGCACGCTGGAGAAGAGGGAGCCCGGGCCAATGGTGATGAGGTCCGCCTCCCGGATCGCGTCGAGCACGCCCTCGCACGGCTTCGGCAGCTGTGGGTTCAGCCGCACCCGCCTCACCCTTTGACCCGCGCGGGCGATGTTGCGCTCCCCCGCCACCTGGGTGCCGTCCTCCAGCTCCGCCACCAGCTCCACCTGCGAGAGCGTGGAGGGCAGGACCGTCCCGCGCGCATCGAGCAGCCGCGCCGACACCTCCACCGCCTCCATGAACCCGCCGCGCAGCTCCGCGAGCGCGGTCAGAAGGAGGTTCCCCACCGCGTGTCCGCCGAGGCCTCGCGCGCCGTCGAACCGGTATTGGAAGAGCTTCCGCAGCCCCGCGTTCTCACCGGCCAGCGCCACCAGGCAGTTGCGGACATCTCCCGGCGGCAGGACCCCGCGCAGCCGCCGCAGCCTGCCGGACGAGCCGCCGTCATCGCTCATGGCCACCACCGCGGTGAGGCCCACCCCGGGGTTCTTCCGAGTGGGAACGGCCTTGCGCGCCAGCCCCCTCAGGACGACCGGCAGCCCCGTCCCCCCGCCGATGCACACCAGCCGCGTGGGCCTCGTGCGAAGCAGCTGGATGTGCCGGTTGGGCTCCCCCTCCACCGGTGCCCGCTGCTGCAGCATGTGCAGCTCCGCGGGGCTCTCCCCCTCACTCCTGAACATGTCCCCCCTCACCCGCCCCAAAAACAGCAACTCCCATGCCGCAGCAGGCACCTCCCGCTGCGGCCCTCCGCACCCCGAGCCCCGGGACACCCCAGCGCCTACCGCGCGCCGCGTCCCAGGAGCACGTGCCTCACGGTGTGGAAAATGATCGCCACATCGAGAAACAGGGAGCCGTTCTTCACGTAGTACAGGTCGAACTCCAGCTTGTTGCGCGCGTCCTCCACCGAAGCCCCGTACGGGTAGCGGATCTGCGCCCAGCCGGTGATGCCCGGCTTGACCGCCTCGCGCAGGCCGTAGAACGGGATGGCCCCCTTGAGCTGGTCCACGAACACCGGCCGCTCGGGCCTCGGCCCCACGAAGCTCATGTCGCCGGCGAGCACGTTGAACACCTGCGGAATCTCGTCGATGCGCGTCTTGCGGATGAAGCGCCCCATCCGCGTCACCCGGTCATCGTTGGCCTTTGCCCACACCGCGCCGTTCTTCTCTGCGTCGGTGCGCATGGAGCGGAACTTCCAGAGGAAGTAGCTCTTGCCGTCCAGCCCCACCCGCTCCTGCCGGTAGAAGATGGGCCCCTTCGAGTCGAGCTTCACCAGCAGGGCGATCACCGCCATCGCCGGGGCGGCGCACAAAAGGAGGATGGACGCCACCGCCAGGTCGAAGGCGCGCTTGAAGAACCTGCGGCCCGCGGAGAGGGTCAGCTCGTCCGCGTACGCCAGGTCCGAGGCGCGCAGGAAGAGCACCGGGATGCGGCGCAGCACGCGCTCGCAGAAGCCCGCCGCCTCGTAGATGCGGATGCCGCGCAACCGGCAGCGCAGCAGCGCCTCAGCGCCCAGCACCCCGCGCATCTCGTCACAGGCCACCACCACCTGCCACGCGCCGTATTCGCGCGCCACCTGCTCCAGCGGCCGGCAGCCCTCCTGGGCCAGGTCCCTCGGGTCCAGCATGGCCACCACGCGGAAGGCCTCGTCCCCCTGGTCCTGCACCGCGTTGGCCACCGCGCGCGCCCGCTGCCCGTTTCCCAAGATGAGCAGCCGCCGCGGCTCCGAGAGCATCCCGGTGACCAGCAGCCTCGCGAAGATGGCGCCCGCCACCGCGCCCACCGCCGCCCCGTAGAGCGAACCCGCCGGGAGCGTGGACGGCATGGTGAGCGCCGCCGCAGCCATCAGGACCGTGCCCAGCCCCGCCGCCTTCAGGAGCCGCCCACCGCGCGGCCGGTCCTCGCCCGCCACCCGCACGTCGTACAGGTCGAGCGCGTAGAGGGCGAACTGGAAGGTCCCAGCGAAGGCCACCCCCAGAAGGACGAACAGGGGCAGCACCTCCGCCAGGGAGGCTGGGACGTCCGGCGGCTCTGCCGCCAGCATCCCCACCACCGCGCCCCCGAGCGCACCCATGGTGATGGCCACCGCCTCGGTCAGGAAGAACGCCAGCTTCCGGGCGGAGAACCAATGGTGGAAGACGCGGAGCATTATTTTCCGTAGGCCTTGAGGTAGGTCGCAGCGTCGTCCGCGGCGCCGTTGAGGACGCAGCCCACCACCGGCACGCCGGTGAGGTGCTCGAGCGCGTGCTGCACCTGGGAGGAGGAGGTCACCTTGGCGCGGATCACCATCACCACCCCGTCCGTCTGCCCGGCGAGGATGGCCGCGTCCGCGAACGGCAGGGTCGGCGGCAGGTCCAGGTAGACCTCGTCGAAGTTGTTGCGCACCGCCTCCAGCAACTCCCGCATCCGCCGGCTCGCGAGCAGCTGCGTGGGCTCGTCCGGCGTCACCCCGGCGGGGATCACCGCCAGCCGGGTGGAGCGGAACCTGCGCACCGCCTCGTGGAGCTGGCAGTCACCGTTGAGCAGCTCGGAGAGGCCGGGCTTCGCCTTGAAGCCCAGCACCTGGGCCACCTGGCTGCGGCGCAAGTCCGCGTCGATGAGCAGCACCCTGCGGTCCGGCTGGGCCCGCGCCGCGGTGAGCGCCAGGTTCACCGAGGTCACCGTCTTGCCTTCGCCGGGCATGGCGGAGGTGAGCGCGCAGACCTTCATCTGCTTCACCTGCCGAAGCCGCTCCAGCCGGTAGTACAGCGTGCGGTACTGCTCCGCGGCGGCCGAAGCAGGCTGGGTGATGCTCACCACCCTGCGGTCCACCTCGTTGCGGGTCTCGTTCTGCTCGTCCACCCGGGGCAGGAAGTTGCCTGCCCGCGTCATCGTCTGGTCCATGGAATCCTCGCTCACTGTGTGGTCTCGCCTTCGCCGCTAGTTCAGGTTGTCCGGCGACACGTGCCGGTTCTGGAGCTGTGGAACCAGGACCCGCTTCTCGCCCTTGGCAGACAGCTCCGGCACCACCGCCAGCACCGGCACCGGCAGCCGCTCCTTCACTTGCTCCACGTCCCTCAGGCTCTCGTCGCGGCTCTCTGCGAGCACCGCCGCCAGCACGCCCACCGCCAGGGCGATGAGGAAGGTCAGGATGAGCCCGCCCATCCGGTCCGGCGACGCCGCCCGGGACGGGATGTTGGCGGGGGAGATCACCTGGAAGAGATCCTTCGCCCCCCGCTCCTCGAGCTGCTGCGCGAGCTCCGCTTCAACCTTGCGGCTCATCACGCTGTCGTACTTGGCGCGCACCGCCTCGTAGTCGCGGGTCATCACCGCCAGCTCGTGCGCCCAGCGCGGGGTGTTGTCGATGCGGGCCTGGAAGACCTCGGCCTGCTTCTCCAATTCGCCAATCTGACGGGTCAGCTCCGCGATGACCTTGTTCATGCGGATCCGCTCGGTGCGCTCCTCCACCATCCGCCCTTCGGCCATCCGCACCCGGCTGCGCACCTGGCCGAGCTCCTTCGTCAGCCGCTGCACCTCGGGGTGGTCTTCGGTCCACTGCGCCCGGGCGGCGATGAGCAGACGCTGCGCTTCGGCCTCCTGCGCCTTGAGGCGGCCGGCGTCCGAGTCACCGGGCAGGTGCGCGCGGAGCATGTCACCCCGGCGGATCTGCGCGCCGCGCAGCTCGTCGGTGCGGGCCTGGATGTAGCCCATCACCCGCTCCAGCGCGGCCATGTTGGTGGAGAGCTGCTCGGGCAACTCGCCCATGTGGTCCACCTTGAACTGGGAGATCTTCTGCTCCCAGCCGTTCACCTGGTCCCGCAGGGACTTCATCTCCTCCTCGAAGAGCTTCGTGGTCCGCGCCGCCTGGCCCTGCCGGGCGCGCACCGCCTGCTCCGCGAAGATCTGCGGCAGCAGGTTGGCCACGTCCGCCGCCACCTTCGGGTCCTGCGCGGAGTAGGTGAGCTCGAAGGCGTTCTCGCCCTCCACCCTCACCTCGAGGTCGCGGCGCATCTGCTCCACCGCGGCGTCGATGCCCGCCTCCTCACGCGTCTTTGCGTAGAGGTCCAGCTGCTCGATCGTCTTCTGCAGCACCGGGCGGGAGAGAAGCTCCTGCCGGATGGTGACGATCCGCCTGTCCACCGTCTCGCTGATGGTGGGCTGCACCATGTCCGCGATGGGGTGGTGAGGCTCCAGCCGCACCACCGCCGTGGCCTGGTACACGCTGGGCATGGTGGCGATCACCGCCGCGCCCAACGCAAACACCCCTCCGGCGATGGCGAGCACCAGGAGCCTGCGCCTCCAAAGCGCCTTCACCACCTGATCTGCCGTCATCCCTCGCTCCATGTGTTGCTCCCTCCCATCCCTTCCCGAGTCCCTCACCAGGACCTCCACATGAGCCGGACGGCCGCCACGTTGCGTGACAGGTCCGCCACCGGCCCGTAGGTGCCCACCTGGGCAATTCGATCCACCTGCCCCTGCACCAGAAGGTGCCGGGTCAAGCTCCACTCCAGACCACCGCCAATTGCGTACCCGGCCATCCCCGCCTCGGTGGAGGTCGACAGCCACTGCGAAGGCCCGCCGGGCGCCGGCCCATTGCGGAAGCCGTACGCGCCCACGAAGAACCGCAGCCTCCGGGACAGGGGCGCACCACCGTGCACGCCGGCGTATTGGGCCCACACCGCCGCGGACGAAGCCCCGGTGGCGCCGAGCAGGTCCTGGCCCGCCTGCAGGCCGAGGTCCCCGTATTCAAAGCTGCGCGAGAGCTGCGCATGCACCCGGGGGGCGACCCCCGCGCCCTCCCCTTCGTAGAGCACCGGGCCTGCGCGCAGGGTCAGGCGCGTCCGCCGCGCGAGCTCGTAATAGAAGGCCGCCGCCGGCGAATGGGCCGTGGCGCGCTCCGGCCCATAGATGAAGTACTGGAAGCGGTACTCCGCGCCCACCTGCGCCCTGGGCCCCAGCGCGTAGCGCAGCTCCAACGACGGCGCGTGCACGGCCCCCGGCGGGGTGTCGAAGTCCAGGTACTGCGTCCCCTCCAGGCGGTAGCGCAGCTCCCCCTCCAGCCGGCGCGTCAGCAGGGTCTGACCGGAGAGCAGGCCCGTCCCATACAGCACCGGCGACAGCGAGCGGCCCATGCCGGTGCGCGGCAGGGACGTGGGGTCAGACACCCGCCACCCGCGCAGCTCGGCCGCCACGCTGGAGCGCGGGCTCAACCGGTGGCGCACGTCCAGGCCCGCCCGGTGGTCCACCCGGACGCTCCCCGAGAAGTAGCGAAGCTGCAGGTCCGGCGCGTACCAGACCTCGCCTTCGGTCACCCGGTTCTGAAGATGCACGCCGCCCTGCGCGGTCACCTTGCTGAGCACTTCGCCCCGGACGGGCGCGTCCGCCTGGTCGTGGCGGAGCAGCGCGTCGTCGTCGTAGCGCCCCTCCAGGCCCACCTGCAGGCGCGGCTCGAGCACCGTCCCTGCGCCCGCCCCGTTCGCCAGGAGCAACAGCCCCAGCAGGAGCGTCTTGTCGTGTCGCCGTCCGCCCATCACCCCACCGTCACCCTGAGACCTGCACCGTCACCTCGCCCACCACCGTCCCCGCCACTCCGCCACGCCCCGCCACGCCACGCCACGCCAAGCCACGCCACGCCACGCCAC
>CAZQVZ010000044.1:0-22297 GCA_964596895.1 uncultured Myxococcaceae bacterium | reverse complement strand
ACCTTCACCTCCTTGAGGTTGCCCTCTTCGGTGGAGGTGCCGGTGCGGGCATTGCGGGTGGTGGAGAACTCCTCCTTGCTCACCACCGTCGCCCCGATGCGGGCGTCCGGGAACATGGTGGGGACCACCGTGGCCGCATCACCCACCTTGAGCAGCGACGCGTCGCGCTGGCGGACGTAGAGGCTGACGTTGAAGAGGTCGAGCTCGGGGATCTCGAGGATCTTGTCCCCCGGCCGCACCACCACGCCCGGCGCCACCTTGCCCATCATCCAGTTCAGCCGCGTGTAGGGCGCGTAGAGCACGCCGTCTGCGGGCGCGCGGACCTCCATCACCCCCAGCTGTTCGCGCAGGTCTGACACCTTCTGCTGCGCCGCCTCCACCTTGAGCCGCTCCACCTCCAGGGTGGCCTTCTTCTTCCGTTCGAAGCTCGCGGCCTCCTTGCGGCGCAGGTCCAGCTGCAGCTCCGCCTTGGAGAGATCCACCCGCGCCTTCTCCAGCTCCACCCGCGAGATGAGGTTCACGCCCTCCACCACGTTGAGCTTCGACAGCTCCACGTCCATCTCGGCGCGGCGCACCGACAGCAGCCGCCCGAGCCCTTCGTCCACCAATTGCTCGCGGGTCTTGTCGTAGGCCGCCTGCGCCACCAGCAGCTCCGCCTCGCGCTCGCGCAGGTCCTCCTCGAGCACCGCCCGGTCGAAGCGCAGGACCACATCGCCCTGCTTCACCAGCGTCCCGTCCGGCTCCACCGACTCCACGGTGACCTGCCAGATGTTCCGCAGCTGCGGCGCGAGGATGGGGTGGCTCTTCCGCGGTTCGATCTCCCCGTAGTAGCTGGACGCGAAGAGCAAGTCGCCCTTCTCCACCGGCACGGTGATGACGTCATCCGCCGCTTCGGTGGTGCAGCCGGACGTGGCCATCCCGAAGAGGCCGAGCGCGGCGAAGGCGGCGAGTGAAGCGGTGAGGCGAAGCGAGAGAGGGGCCATGGGAGTCACTCGTGGGACAGCGCTTCCACCGGGTGGATGTTGGAGGCGCGGACGGCGGGCCAGATGCCGAAGAGCAGGCCCACGCCGACGGAGAGGGTGAACGCGGCGACCACGGCGGTCCACGCGAACGCCACCGGCAATTCGAAGATCCACCCGACGAGCACCGACAGCGAGAACCCCAGCACCACGCCGATGAGCCCGCCGAGCACGCAGACGATGACCGCCTCCACCAGGAACTGATCCCGGATGTCCTTGCCGCTCGCGCCCACCGCGCGCCGCAGGCCGATCTCCGGGATCCGCTCCATGATGTTGGCGAGCATGATGTTCATCACCCCGATGCCGCCCACCAGGAGCGAGATCGCGGCGATGGAGATGAGCACCACGTTCAAGATGGCCTGGGTGGCGCGGCGCTTCTCCAGCACCTCTTCGGGGGCGATGATCTCGAAGTCGTCCAGCCCGCCGTGCAAAGAGCGCAAGAGCGGCACCATGGCCCGCTTCGCAGAGAGCGTCTGCTCCAGGCTGCCCACCCGCAAGGAGAGCAGCCCCACCTCGGAGTAGGCGCCCGCGGGCTTCAGCTCTTCGGTCGCGGTGTCGAAGGGGACCAGCACCGCGCGGTTGTACCGTTCGGGGTCCACCGGCAGATCCCCGGCGGAGCGCTTCGGGGCCAGCACCCCGACGATCTCGTAGTACCCGTAGCCAATGCGCACCCGCTGCCCCACCGCGCCGTTGGGGAAGGCGCCGTCGGCTATCTCCGGGCCCACCACCGCCACCCGCCGGGCGAAGCGTCCGTCCGCCTCCAGCAGCGCGCGGCCCTCGCGAAGCTGCAGCTTGTGCAGGGAGAAGATGGACGGCGCCACCGCGGCCAGCTCCAGGTTGTAGGAGGGCAGGGGCAGGTCGTTCACGCCCAGGCTGCTCCACCGCGCGTACGCGCTCTCCTTCACCTCCGGCAGCGCCCGGCGCAGCGCCCACAGGTCGTTGCGCGTGAGCCCCGGGGAGTCGTTGACGATCTTGCCGATCTCCTCTTCGGCCACGTCGTTGGCGCGCACGTGCACCACGTCTCCGCCCAGCGCCTCCAGGCTGGCGACGATCTCCTTCTGGGCGCCTTCGCCAATGGAGACCATCCCCACCACCGAGCCCACGCCGAGCACCATGCCCAACAGCGCCAGCGCGGTCCGCAAGGGGTGGGTGCGGAACTGCACCAGGCTCCGCCGCAGGTGCGCCTTGCGGATCACCGCTTCCTCACCTTCACCCGGACCTCGGTCCCGGCGGAGAGGGTAGGGGGCGCCACTTCGTCCAGCTCCGCCAGCACCGAGAACGCCTTTTCGCGCGCGTTGGGGAGGTTCGGCAGTTCGCGCAGGAAGCCCAGCTCCTGCGGAAAGAAGTCCACGCGCTTCACCGTCGCCGCCAGCTCCTCGCCGGAGTGCGCGCTGGCGACGGTGACCTGCATGCCGGCCTGCAGCTCGAAGATCCGGTGCTCGGGCACGAAGAAGCGCACCGCCAGCTTCGGGTCCTTCGCCACCGAAACCAGCTTCTGGCCCGACATGATGTTGTCGCCCTTCTGGACCTTGCGGCGCTCGCGCGGGTTGTAGGCGTGGCGGACCACCCCGTCGTGCGGCGCGCGGAGCACGTAGCGGCGCTCGTACATCTCGTAGCGCTGCAGGTCCTGCTCCGTCCTCGCCACCGACTGGTCGTGGAAGGCCAGCTCCGCCGCCTGCGCGCGCTCCGCCGAGGTCAGCCTGCGGGTCACCGAATCCGCCTCGAACCGGGCGATCTTTTCGGCGATCCGGTACAGCTCCGCCTGCCGCCTGGAGATGGCGCGCTCCTTCTGCAGGTCCAGGGCCGCCAGCTCCGCCTGAAGCTGCAGCCGGCGCATCTCCACCCGCAGGCCGTCCAGCGTCTGCTCGCTCAGGATCCGCGCCTGGGAGCGGTCCGCCAGGGCCCGCTGCTGCCGCTCGCGGATCCAGGTGAGCGCGTCCCTGGCGTTGAACTCGAACCGCGCGACGACGTCCCCCTGCTTGACCTCCTGCCCATCGGGGGCGAGCTCCATCAGCTTCAGAGGCCCGCCCCAGCTCGTCCAGCCGGAGATCCGGAACCCGCCTTCGGGCGCACGCATGTCGGTGGCGGTGAGCGGCTCGAACAACCCGCTGAACTGGTCCTGCGCCGCCGCGTCCTGGCCGCTCTTCTTCTTCTTCGCCCGCTCCTTCTTCGCCCGCCCGTCCGAGCCGGGGCCGGAGCCAGAGCCCGCCGGGCCTGAGCCCGCCGCGCCCGCGACCAGCGCCGCCGTGGCGAAGAGGGCCAGCACTCTGAGAGCCAGGGGCGCGCGCATGGTTGTAGGGCCTTCGCCTCCGCTAGCCGCGGAAGGCGCCGTCCTCCACCCGCCCGTCGGCGATTCGGATCACCCGGTCTCCCAGCTCTTCGGCCACCGCGGGGTCATGGGTGACGATCACCAGCGTGGTCCCCAGCCGCTGGTGGATGTCGGTGAACAGCCCCACGATGCTGCGCTGCGCCCGGGTGTCCAGCGCGCCGGTGGGCTCGTCTGCGAAGAGCACCGAAGGCCGGTTCACCAGCGCGCGGGCAATGGCCACCCTTTGCCGCTCGCCGCCGGAGAGCTCGCTGGGCCGGTGGCCAATGCGGTGTGAGAGCCCCACCAGCTCGAGCAGCTCCAGCGCCCGGGCGCGGCCCTCCGCCTCGGGCACGTCGGTGTACTCCATGGGGAGCATCACGTTCTCCACCACGTCCAGGCCCTTGAGCAGGTGGCACGCCTGGAACACGAACCCGAAGGTGCGGTTGCGCACGCGCGAGAGCGCCTGGTCCCCGAGCCCGGACACCTCCTGCCCGTCGAGCAGGTAGCTCCCGGTGGACGGCGCGTCGAGGCAGCCCAGCACGTTGAGCAGCGTGGACTTGCCGGAGCCGGAGCGGCCCATGATGGACACGCGCTCGCCGCGGCCAATCTCGAGGTCGATGCCGTGGAGCACCGGCACCGGCGCCTCCTCCTGGCGGTAGACCTTGGTGATGCCGGAGAGCTGGATGTAGCTCATTGGACCCCCACGCCCATCCGCTGGTGGAGGTCACCCTGGGCCGCGAGCAGCCGCACCCGCACCACGCGCACCTGCCGCGCCACCCGCTGCAGCCGGATGAGCGCGTTGTCCAGGTCGCGCTGGAAGCGGACCACGTCCACCAGGGTGGAGAGCCCGCTCTGGTACTTGTCCGTCTCCGCCTGCAGCTTCAGCTCCGCGAGCTCCACCTGCTTCCCGGTCAGGGTCAGAAGCTCCAGGTTCGTCTCCAGCTCGGAGACGCCGTTGAGGATCTCGAAGGCCACCTGCCGCTCGGTGCTCGCCAGTCCCGTCTGCGCGCGTTGCAGCTCCAGCCGCGCGCCTTCCGTGAGCGCGCCCACGCCGGTGCGATCCAGCGGCAGCGCGAAGGAGAGCCCCACCCGCGCTTCGGGCGTGGGGTCCTGCAGCGTGGCCTGCCAGGCGGTGGTGTAGCGCGGATCCTGCCCGAGCAGCGACAGGGACGCGTTCAGATCCAGGTTCGGCAGCGCCTGGTTCTGTGCCCACCGCGCGCGCAGGTCCGCCAGCTCGCGCTGGTGCCGCTGCGCGCCGATGCGCGGGTTCAACGCCATCCCCACCGACTGCACCTGCGCCAGCTCCGGCACCGTCAGCTCCGGCCCCTCCAACGGCTGCGTGGGCACCACCTGTGCGTCGGCCGGGAGCTGCAGGAGCTCCGTCATCCGGCGGCGGGCGCGGCGGAGGTTCTCGTTGGCGGAGGCCAGCTCGAGGTCGAAGAAGACGACGTTCTCTTCGACCACGTGGATGTCCGCCTCCGCGAGGATGCCGCGGCGGATGTTCTCCTTCGTGTCCTCGTATTGCTCCCGGGCCCGCGCGCGGGAGCGGGTCTTGATGACCACGTCCGCCTCCGCCAGCGCGAGATCCCAGTACGCGGTCTCTATCTCCACGATCAGCGCGTTGAGCGACTGCCGGAAGAGCTCCTGCTGCAGGGAGGTGAGGACGTCCGCTTCGCGCAGGGGCAAGGCCGCGCCGGTGAGCCAGCCGTCCCTCAAGAGCGGCTGCGACACCCCCAGCACCACGCCGCCCTGCCGGACCGCGGTGTCTGAAGGCAGCCCCTGGGTCATCACCCCTTCGGCGGAGACGGTGGTCCCCACCGGCGTGCGCCAGACGATGCCCGCGGAGTGGAGGTGCACGGTGCGCCCGCCGCCCGGGTTCACCGGCGTCCGCAGCCGGACCAGCTCCGCGTCCAGCACCACCGTGGGCGTGTACGAAACCCACGCGCCGCGCTGGAGCTTCTCCTGCCGCTGCAGGCGCAGCCGCTCGGAGAGCAGGTCCAGGTTCTGCGCCACCCCGAGCTGCACCGCCTGCGGCAGCGCCATGGCCCCGGGAAGGTCGGCGCCGGCGGGAAGAGGGAGGTCCACATCGGGCGGCGCCCCGGCCGCTTCGCCGCCGGGCACGGCGGTCTGCGCGTGTGCCATCGCCGCGCACAGGAAGGCGAGCAAGGGCGCGGACCGGCGGGTGAAGCGGGGGGGAGCCATGCGGGCCGCGGAGCGTAGCGGATCCCCCCGGGAGCGTCAGCGGAAGGACACGCGGCGCCAGGGGCACTCCGGCCGGCCGGCTGCTGGGCGCAAAGGCCCTCCCGGATTTCACGCAGGCGCAGCGCGCCGGCGCCGGGTCCACAGAGCCGCCAGCGACCAGCCGAGCAGCGCGAGCGCGGCGCCGCGAATGCCCACGAAGAACGCCAGCCACAGCTGCCGCTGCCAGGTGCGGCCGCCGCTCACGGTCTCCCAGTCCAGCGCGAGCGCCAGCAGGGTTCCGGCACCCAGCGCCAGGGCAAGCAGCGCCGCCCACCGCCCGCTCCCTGCGCCCGTGGACGGGAGCGCCGGATAGCGCCGCGCCGCGTACGCCCCCACCACCCCCGCGCCCAGAAGGGTGGAGAGGTGTTGCAGCAGGTTCGCCACCTGGACGTGGAGGCCGAAGGGCGAAGCCCACGCTTCGCCGTACAGCGCGCTCGCCGGCCAGCGGAGGGCGTGGGTGAAGCCATCCCAGAGCACGTGCGTGTACGCCCCCACGACGACGGCGAGCAGCACCGCGGCCCAGGCTCGGAGACCACGCGGCAAGCCGCCCGTCGCGGCGAAGCGGCCCCACTCCACCCCGGCGAAGCGGGGGAGCGTCTGGTGAAGCGCGGGCAGGATGATCCCGACCAGCGCTGCGTAGACCCCGAGCCCCGCCGGCGCGCAGAAGAGCAGGGGCCCCAGCCAGGTGTGGGCCAGGTCCTTGTCCCAGCCCACCGAATACGCGAAGTCCGGCGCCGCGCTCCCGACGATGAGCGCCGACAGCGGCAACCGCTTGAAGACCGCATGCAGCGGCAGCACCGCCGCCGCGTGCGAAGGGAAGGTGAGCGGCACTACTTGTGCTGCGGGAAGCCCAGGTCCACGCCGCGGTGGATGGGATCCGGCCAGCGGCTGATGACCACCTTCTGCCGCGTGTAGAAGTGGATCCCCTCCGGCCCGTAGATGCCGTGCGCCCCGAAGCTGGAGTCCTTCCAACCGCCGAAGGAATAGAAGCTCAAAGGCACCGGGATGGGGACGTTGATGCCCACCATCCCCACCTGGATCTCATTCTGGAACTTGCGCGCCGCGCCGCCGTCGTTGGTGAAGACCGCGGTCCCGTTGCCGTACGGGTTGTCGTTGATGAGGCGGATGGCGTCTTCGTAGTGCTCTGCGCGCACCACCGACAGCACCGGACCGAAGATCTCCTCCTTGTAGATGCGCATCTTCGGCGTCACCTGATCGAACAGGCAGGGCCCGAGGAAGAACCCGCCTTCGTGGCCCGCCACCTTCAGGGTCCGCCCGTCCACCAGCAGGGCCGCGCCTTCCTCCACACCCTGGGCCACCAGGCCCGCGACCTTCGCCTTGTGCTCGCGGGTGATGAGCGGGCCCATCTGCATCCCGGTGGTGGTCCCGGGCCCCACCTTCAGCGCCGCGATCCGCTCCTGGATCTTCGGCAGCAGCCGGTCCGCCACGTCCCCCACCGCCACCAGCACGGAGATGGCCATGCAGCGCTCGCCGGCCGAGCCATAGCCGGCGTTGATCGCCGCGTCCGCCGCGAGCTCCAGGTCCGCGTCCGGCAGGACGATCATGTGGTTCTTCGCGCCGCCGAGCGCCTGCACCCGCTTGCCGTGCCGCGTCCCCGTCTCGTAGATGTACTTCGCGACCGGCGTGGAGCCCACGAAGCTCACCGCGCCCACGCCCGGATGCTCGAGCAGCCGGTCCACCGCGACCTTGTCTCCGTGGATGACCTGGAGGACTCCCGGCGGCAGCCCCGCGTCGGCGAAGAGCTCCGCCAGCAGCAGGGAGCAGGACGGGTCGCGCTCGGTCGGCTTGAGGACGAAGGTGTTCCCGCACGCGATCGCGATCGGGAACATCCACATCGGCACCATGGCCGGGAAGTTGAACGGGGTGATGCCCGCCACCACGCCCAGAGGCTGCCGGATGGAATAGGTGTCCACCGCCGAGGACACCTGCTCCGAATAGCTGCCCTTCATGAGCTCCGGGATGCCGCAGGCGAACTCCACCACCTCCAGCCCGCGCTGCACCTCACCGGCCGCGTCATCCAGCGTCTTGCCGTGCTCGGAGGTGAGCAGCCGCGCCAGCTCCGCGCGGTGCCGGTCGATGCGCTCCCGAAACCCGAAGAGGATCTGCTGACGGCGCGTCACCGGCATGTCCCGCCAGGCGGGGAGCGCCTTCTGGGCGCCGGCCACCGCGCTGTCCACCTGCGCCACCGTGGCCAGGTCCACCTCCGCGGCCTGCTCGCCCGTGGCGGGGTTGAACACCGGCGCACTGCGCTCGGTGGTACCGCTCCAGCGCTTCCCGTCCAGCCAATGGGTGATTCGGTTCATTCGCGGCTCCGCTGTGTCCGGTGTGTAGGGCAGACCGAAGACCTTACCGGCAGCCTCACCGGAACGTCGAATCGGGGACGCGCAGGAGCGTTCGCCGGTTCTCTCCCGGGGCTCCCGCGCGCATGGTCCCCTCCGTGATGGAAGAGCGGACCTTCGTCTTCGTTGGCAGCGGCAAGGGGTTCATCCACGTCTTTCGCGCGCAGCGCTCCAGCGCGGGTGCAGGCGGGGGGCTCTCGGAGGTGGGAGCGTTCCCCGCCGGCGAGAACCCGAGCTACCTCGCCTTCCACCCCAGGAGGCCCTACCTGTTCGCGGTGGACGAGCGGACGCAGGGGAGGGTCCGCTCCTTCCTGGTCAATCCGAAGTCCGGCGCGCTCACCCCGCAGAACGAGATCTCGTCCGGCGGTGAGGGACCGGCCCACCTCTGTGTGGATCGGACCGGGCGGGTCCTGCTCTGCGCCAACCATGGGTCGGGGACCGTGATGGCTGCGCCCATTCACGAAGACGGTTCGCTGGGCGCGCCGACCTTCGAGGACGCAGCGGGCGACAAGGCGCACCAGATGAGCGTCGACCCGTCCAACCGCCACGTCTTCGTACCGTGCCTGGGTTCGGACCACCTCGCGCAGTACACGCTCGACGTGGCCCACGCCCGGCTCGAACGCAACGCGCACAGCCCCTGGGTCCCCGCGCCGAAGGGGAGCGGACCGCGGCACCTCGCCTTCCATCCGCACGCGCCCTTCGCGTTCGTCCTCCACGAGTTGGCCAACACCGTGGCCCCGCACCGCCTGGACGCGGCGTCTGGCGGCCTGGCTCCCGCGGGTCCTGCCCTCTGCGCCCTGCCGCCCGGATTCAGCGGCGAGAGCACCGGCGCTGCCGTGCGCGTGCACCCCAACGGCCGCTTCCTCTTCGCGTCCTGCCGCGGACCGGACACGGTGGCCACCTTCGAAGTCGAAGCGTCCACCGGCGCGCTGCGCGCCGTCGCCCACACGCCCACCGGGGGAGCGCATCCGCGCAGCTTCGCGCTCTCCGAAGACGGTGGCCGGCTGCTGGTCGCCAACATGCAGTCGGACACGCTCTGTGCCTTCGCGGTGGACGCCGCCACCGGCGCGCTGGGCTCGCAAGGGGAGCTCGCGCAGGTGCCCGAGCCCGCCTTCGTCGGTTTCTGGCGGCCGCCCGTGCAGTAGCCGGGCTCGCCGCGCCCGGGTCGAATTCTCCCGGTTTCATTAGGTCGTGCCCGTCGTGGCGGCTAAAGGTCCTGCCATGGCCTGGGAACCGAAAATCCACAACACCGGCGGCGGCGGGCAGGGACCGGACATCGACGAGGTGATGCGCCAGCTCAAGGACCGCATGGGCCGGGGACTCGGCCGGAAGGTCGCCATCGCGCTCGCGGTGCTCGTCGCCGGCTCGGCGGCGGTCACCACCTACGCGCAGGTGGAGCCAGACGAGGTCGGCGTCCTGCTGCGGCTCGGGCGCTACCAGGAGACGGTGGGACCGGGCCCGCACTTCCGGCTGCCCTGGGGAATCGACCGGCTGATCAAGGTCCCCGTCCAGCGCCAGCTCAAGATGGAGTTCGGCTTCCGGACCGAAAACGCCGGCCCCCGCACCGTCTACGCCAAGGACTCCGCCGAGACCGGGCGCGAGTCCCTGATGCTCACCGGTGACCTCAACGTGGCGGTGGTGGAGTGGATCGTCCAGTACAAGGTCGCAGACCCCGTGAAGTACCTCTTCCGGGTCCGTGACGTGGACGAGACCCTGCGAGACATCGCCGAGAGCGCCATGCGCATCGTCGTCGGTGACCACTCGGTGAACGAGGTCCTCACCACCGGCCGCACCGCGGTGGCCGCCAAGGCCAAGGAGCTCACCCAGGAGCTCGCCATCCGCTACGAGACCGGCGTGGACATCCAGCAGGTGGTCCTGCAGGACGTGAACCCGCCGGAGCAGGTGAAGGCCTCCTTCAATGAGGTGAACCAGGCCGTGCAGGAGAAGGAGCGGATGATCAACGAGGCCTTCGCGGAGATGAACCGCGCCGTCCCCCGCGCCCGCGGCGAGGCCGACCAGGCCCTGCGCGCCGCGGAGGGCTACGCCATCGAGCGGGTGAACCGCGCCGAAGGTGAGGCCCAGCGCTTCGTGGCCGTCTACGACGAGTACCGCCGCGCCCCGGACGTGACCCGGCGCCGCATGTACCTGGAGGCGGTGTCCGACGTGTTCTCGCGCTCCGGCAAGAAGCTGGTCCTGGACGAGACCGCGCGCAGCATCACCCCGCTGGTGGATCTCGGCGGTGAGGTGAGCACCGCCGCCGCCGCGGCCTCGCAGGCGGACCACGCCCCCCCCCCCACGGTGGGCAGGGGAGGTGGGCGATGAACATGCGACTGGGACTGGGCCTCGTGGCGGTGGCGGCGGTGGTCGTCACCCTGTTCGCTTCGGCCTACACGCTGGACGAGACCGAACAGGCGGTCATCACCCGCTTCGGTGAGCCGAAGGGTGGGGCGGTCACGTCGCCCGGGTTGCACTTCAAGGCGCCGTTCATCGACCGGGTGAACCGCTTCGACAAGCGCTGGCACCCCTGGCGCGGGGACGCCAACCAGATCCCCACCCGGGACAAGAAGTACATCTGGGTGGACACCTACGCCCGCTGGCGCATCACCGACCCGCTGCAGTTCTTCCAGCGCATGCGGGACGAGCGCAACGCCCACTCCCGGCTCTCCGACATCATCGACGGCGAGACCCGCAACGTCGTCGCCTCCTACCCGCTCATCGAGGCGGTCCGGGAGTCCAACCGCAACTTCGAGGACGAGGAGTATGCGGAGGCCTCCGACCGGCAGGAGGCGCTCGAGAAGGTGGCGGTGGGGCGCGACAAGCTCACCCGGCAGATCCTGGAGCGCGCCGCCGGCGTGGTCACCGACTTCGGCATCGAGCTGGTGGACGTGCAGATCCGCCGCATCAACTACGTGGACGAGGTCCAGATCAAGGTGTTCGACCGGATGATCTCCGAGCGCCGCCGCATCGCCGAGCGCTCGCGCTCCGAAGGCATGGGCCGCTCCGCCGAGATCCGCGGGCAGATGGAGCGGGAGCTGAAGACCATCCGCTCCGAGGCCTACCGCCAGGCCCAGGACATCCAGGGCAAGGCAGACGCGCAGGCCTCGCGCATCTACGCGGACGCCTTCGGCCGGGACGCGGAGTTCTACCAGTACCTGCGCACGCTCGAGGCCTACTCCCAGGGCGTGGACCGGAACACCTCGTTCATCCTCGGGACAGACACCGACTTCTACCGGTACCTGCGAAGCTCGGGGAAGCGCTGACCGCGAGCCGCGCACCGCACGGAGGCACGGGCATGAACGCGCTGCAGCAGCGGAACGAAGCCGTGGCCCGCGCGTGGCTGGACGCCTTCAACGCGCATGACGTGGACGCGCTGGTGGCGCTCTACGCAGAGGACGCCACCCACACCTCACCGAAGATCCGCGCGCTGCATCCGGACACCTTCGGCAAGCTGGTGGGGAAGGCCGCCCTGGCCCAGTGGTGGCGAGACGCCAACGCGCGCCTGCCCAACCTGCGCTACGAGCTTCTCGCCCTCACCGCGGATGACCGGCAGGTGTTCCTCGAATATCTGCGCCACGCGCCGGACGGCGCCCCCTCACCGGTGGCGGAGGTCTTCGAGGTGGACCCTTCCTCCGGGAAGATCGTCGCCTCGCGCGTCTACCACGGCTGAGCGGTCCGCTCCCCCTGGGAGAATAGCCCCTCACACCGCCGTGGCGTTCGCCTCCAGGAACTGCGCGATCCGCGGGTACAGCTCCTCCGGCGCGTTCCGCCCGAGCACCAGATCCCCGTGCCCGTAATCATCCCGGAACCCGTGCGCGCGCCCTGCCACCAGCACCTGCGCCGCGCCGCCCAGCAGCGTCTGCGCGTGCGCCACGGCCGCCGGCGGCGCCAGCAGATCCTGCGCTCCGGCGATCATCAACGACGGCGCGCGCACGCTCCGGAGGTTCTGCGCGTAGTCGATCCGCCCGTCCTCCGACTCCCAGCGCCCCGTGGTCACCCAGCGCAGGTACTGGCGCGCAATCCCCATGGGCACGTCGGAGGACACGTTCACCAGGGCCAGCTTCTTCACCTCCGGCTCGATGTTCTCCGAGTGCGCGAGGTAGTGCATGAACCAGTCCGGCGGCGGCACCCACAAGGAGAGCCGGGCGAGGTTCTGGATGGGGACGCGCGGAGACTCCAGCAGCGGGCGCAAGAGCCGCGCGAAGGCCTTCAGCCCCCGCTGCAGGTGGAACGTGGTGGGGCTGCCGAGCGTGACCACCGCGCGGATGGGCGCGTCCGGGTGCAGCCCCAGGTGCGCCAGCGGCAACAGGCCACCCTTGGCGTGCCCCACCCAGAGCACCCCCGGCGCGCCGGTGGCGGTCACGCAGCGCAGGGCGGTGCGCACGTCGTGCTCTGCCTGCAGATCGAACGACACCTTCTTCGCCGGCCCCGCCTCACCGCGGCCGCGCAGCTCCAGGATCCACGTCTCGAAGCCCCGCGCCGCCAAAGCGCGCGCCAGCGAATAGCGTTCGGTGAGATCGAAGGTGTACCGGTTGGCGCCGGTGCCATGGCAGAGGATCACCGGCTCCGCGAAGCGCCGCGGCCCACGAGCCGCATACCGCGCCAGCGCCACGTGCTCCCCGTCCTGCGTCTGCAGCCGGTCCAGCCCGTCCGGTTGGAACGGCTGCACCAGCTCCCGGTAGCCGAAGGGGAACGCCTTCACCGTCTCCCCGAGCCGTATCCACCAGGATGCGGGGAGGGTGGGACCTTCGGCTTCCGCCGCGGCGGCAGCGTCGCGCTCGGCGGCGAGCTCTGAAGGGTCCGGCTCTTGCTGCATGGGTGCAGGTCTTAGTGCACTCCGGGGACGCGGGCCACCGGGCCCCGGGCACCCACGCGCCCCGTCAGGCGCCGAAGCGCTCGCGCGCTGCCCGGGCGAGCGTCTCGCGGTGGTCCGGGTGGGCGATCTCCACGAGCGCCTGGGCCCTCTGCCGCAGGTTCTTGCCGTAGAGCTTCGCCACCCCGTACTCGGTGGCGATGTAGTGCACGTGCGCGCGGGTGGTCACCACGCCCGCCCCCTGCTTCAGGCACACCGAGATGCGCGACTCGCCCCGCTTCGTCGTGGACGGCAGGGCGATGATGGGCTTGCCCCCTTCAGAGAGGGACGCCCCGCGGATGAAGTCCATCTGGCCGCCCACGCCGGAGAAGTGCTTCGTCCCAATGGAGTCGGCTGCCACCTGTCCGGTGAGGTCCACCTCGATGGCGCTGTTGATGGCGGTGACCTTCGGGTTCTGGCGGATGATCGCCGTGTCGTTGACCCAGGCGATGTCCTTCATCGCCACCGCCGGGTTGTCGTCCACGAAGTCGAACAGCCGCCGCGTCCCGTTGACGAACCCGGCGACGATCTTCCCCGGCAGGATCTTCTTCCGCTTCCCGTTGAGCACGCCCTTCTCGACCAGCTCCAGCACCCCGTCTGCGAACATCTCGGTGTGGATGCCCAGGTCCTTGTGGTCCTTGAGCGCCGCCAACACCGCGTCGGGGATCCCACCGATGCCCATCTGCAAGGTGGCCCCGTCCTCCACCAGCGCGGCCACGTGCCGGCCAATGGCCCGCTCCACATCCCCCAGCACCGCGGGCTGGTGCTCCGGGAGCGGAACGTCTCCCTCCACCATGGCGTGCAGCTCGGTCATGTGGACGCGGCCGTCGCCGTGCGTGCGCGGCATGTAGCGGTTCACCTGCGCCACCACCCGCCTGGCGGTCTGCACCGCCGCGAGGCTCGCGTCCACCGACGTCCCCAGGGAGCAGTACCCGTGCTTGTCCGGGGGCGACACGGTGATCAGCGCCACGTCCAGCGGCAGCACCCCGCGCCGGAAGAGCAGGGGCACCTCGCTCAGGAAGACCGGCAGGTAGTCCGCGCGTCCGGCCTGCACCGCGGCCCGCACGTTCTTGCCCACGAAGAAGCTGTTGTTCCGGAAGATGCCCGCGTACTGCTCCTCCACATAGGGCGCGGGCCCTTCGGTGTGCAGGTGGCAGAGCTCCACGTCGCGCAGCTCCTTCGCCCGGGCCACCAGGGCCCCGATCAGAAGCTGCGGCGCGGCGGCCACGCTGTGGATGTAGACCCTGTCGCCCGAGGAGACGACGCCCACTGCTTGTTCTGCGGTGACGAAGGTTGGCTGCATGGAGCCCCTGACCGTGCGTCAGAGGGCGCGTGCTCGCAAGCCTGGATGCAGGGAGGCCGTCCGCAAGGTGCCACATGAGGGCCGTCTGCTCGCCGCGTGTTTCACCTCCGTGCAGCTCTCACTCTTCGACCCTGCGCGCGCCCCTGCCGAACAGAGCGGGCCAGGCGCCATCGACTCCACCTTCGGAGGCCTCGAGCGGCTGTGGCTGGACGAGCGCTCGTGGGTGGACCACCTGCCCGGGTGGGTCCGCGGCTCGGACGCCTTGTTCGAGGCGGTGCTCGACGCGCGGAAGTGGAACCAGCGCTCCCGCCACATGTACGAAAGGCGCGTGCTGGAGCCGCGGCTCACCTCGCCGTGGAACCTCGCCTCCGGCAAGCCGCTCGAGCCGGCGCTCATCGAGCAGATGCGGCAGGTCCTCTCCGGGCGGTACGGCGTGGTCTTCGATTCGGTGGGCTTCAACCTCTACCGGAACGGGGCGGACAGCGTGGCCTGGCACGCAGACCGGATCTCCCGCGCCGTCGCCGAACCGACCGTGGCGCTCGTCTCCCTGGGCGAACCCCGCCGCTTCCTCTTGCGCCCCAAAGGCGGCGGGACCTCACGGAAGTTCCTGCTCGGGCGAGGAGACCTCCTGGTCACCGGCGGCCTCACCCAGAGGACCTGGGAGCACGCGGTGCCCAGGGTGGCGCAGGCCGGCCCCCGCATCAGCCTCGCGTTCCGCTACGGCATGAGCAGCGCTGCGTACGGACGCGTCGAAGACTGATATGGCTCTCTCCGTCCTCAGGGGGATGACACGTTGGCCAGACCTTTCGTACTCGCTGTCGACGATGATCCGCTCGTTCTGCGCATGCTGGAGGACGGGCTCGCCCAGCGCGGCGTGGACGTCCTCGGCGTGAAGGAGGCCACCTGGGCGGTGCCGCGCGCCCTCGAGCGGCCGCCGGACCTGATGCTGGTGGACCGCCACCTGCCGGTGCTCAGCGGCCCGGAGATCGTCCGCGCGCTGCGCGCCTTTCCCCAGACCCTCGATGTGCCGGTGGCCTTCGTCACCGCGGATGACTCGCCCGGCACCCTCGTCCGTTCGGTGCGCGCCGGCGCGGTGGACGTGCTGCACAAGCCGGTGGACGAAGCGCTCTTCGCCCGCATCGTCGCGCTTTTGGGCGAGCTGCGAAGCCGCACCCTGCGCGGCTCCCCCAGCCCCGCTGCGCAGGCCCAGGTGCTCCTGGGCGTCTTCCGCAGGCAGGCCCGCACGGGTCTTCTCCAGCTCAACGCGGGCACGCCGTTCGAAGGGCGCGCGCTCTTCTTGAACGGCGCGTTGCACGGGGCCTCCTTCGGCCCGCTCGACGGCCCGAGGGCGCTGGAGGAGATGATCACCCTCGAAGAGGGCGGCTGGAGCTTCGACCCTGCGCAGATCGAGTGGCCGAGCCCGCCCGCCGCCGCCGAGCCCGACCTGGTGGAGCTCGCCGCGCCGGCCCGGCCCCGGCTGCTGCTCGTGGACGACGACGCGGACCTGCGCGTGCTCTTCTCCACCCAGCTTCGGCGCGCCGGCTTCGACGTGGCGCTGGCCGAAGACGGCGTGGACGGCCTGCAGCGCGCGCGCGGCGAAGGCTTCGATCTCATCGTCGCGGACCTGAACATGCCGCGCCTGGACGGCTGGGGGTTTCTGCGCGAGCTGCGCGCGGACCTGCGCACCCGGGAGGTGCCGGTCATCTTCCTCAGCGCCCACGACGACTACCGGGAGACCCTCAAGGCCGCCCGCTCCGGCGCCTGGGACTACCTGCCCAAGACCGGCCGCGCGGACGCCCTCATCGGCCGCTGCCTCGCCGCGCTCGAGCCCAGGCGGGCGGCCCTCTCCGACCTGCAGCTCGGCATCCACCGCGAGCTGGATCTGCGGGTCCTGGGGCCCAGGTGGGTGCTCGCCACCCTGTCCACGCTGAGGGCCTCGGGCGCGCTGCAGGCCGAGGACGACTGGGCGAAGTACCGGTTCACCCTGCGGGACGGAGATCCGGTGAGCGCGCACGTCCAGAGCCCCGGCAAGAGCGGGGCGGGGGCGGCGGCCCTGGGGGCGCTGCTCTTGAGCCGCAACGCCCGCGCGAGGTTCACGCCCGGTGTCATCGAGGAGCGCGGCCAGTTCAACGTCTCCATGCCCCAGCTCCTGGACACCGCCGCCGAGGTCCTCAACGCGCTCGAGGCCCGGATGCTCTCGGCCCGCCTCGCCGCGGGCGCCAGGGTAGACGTGGACCCTCCGCTGTACGACCTCTACCGCCGCGTGTGCGCGGAGCGGGATCTGAGGGTGGCGCGGGCCCTGTGCGAGCAGCGCCTCCCACCGGGCGAGCTGCCTGCCCTCCTGGGGATGCCGCCGGAAGAGGTCGAGGCCGCGGTCACCGACCTGCTCCGCCGCGGTGTGGTCCGTGTCACCTGACCGTTGCTTTCCAGACCTCCGCCAGGTGCAGCCGGAGCGAAGGGCGTGGCATGATTATCCCGCCACTGGCCTCCTTCGTCCAAGTTTCCCTAGATTGCGTGGCAGGCAGCCTTAACCGGGGGTGATGACATGCCGTGCAGGCCGCGAATGGCTTGGAGTGCTTTGCTGCAGGATCGCCGGGTCGAGGGATGAGCGGGATCCGGATCCTCGTGGTGGATGACGACTCTGGCGTCCGCGAATTGCTCGGGCATGTGCTGGTGCACCACGGCTACGAGGTCTTTTCGGCCACGGACGCCGAAGGCGCGCTGGCGGTCCTCGAGCGGGAGCGGGTGGACCTGGTCATCACCGACAAGCTCCTGCCGGACATGGACGGCCACGAATTGATCGAGGTCATCTGGCGCAAGCACCCCTACGTGGGGACCATGATGCTCACCGCCTACCGGACGCCGCAGAGCATCGCCATGGCCCGCCAGCAGCAGGTCCTCGCGTACCTCGAAAAGCCGCTCCGGGATCTGACCGTGGTGCCCAGGCTCGTGGAGACGGCGCTGGAGCGACACCGGAAGCAGTTGGGCCGTCCCTGAACACCCCGCCCGGGGGTCCACTTGCATTCAGTGGGCGGATGTGGGGAAAGATGCGGCCGCCGTGCCACCTGGTGCGGCAAGTGGGGTGTCGATGCAGACCGAGGTGGGGCTGATCTCGGAGAACGCTGTGCGTCGTGCGGGGCTGGTGGACGTCCTGATGCGAGGTGGATTCGACGTTCGGGCCTTCGGTGAACCGACGCTGGTCCGGCATGAACGGCTGGTCCAGGGCGCGGCGGCCATCGTCGTGGACCTGGAGATGACCCAGGTGCCGCCGTCGCGGATCCTCGACGAGGTCATGGCCGCAGCGCCGGACCTGCCGCGGTTCGTCATCGGCTCGCCCCTGCACCTCGCAGCCCTCCTCCCGGGCCAGGCCGTCCACCTGGCCACCGGGGACGAACGCCCGGAGGAGCTGGCGCTGACCTTGCGCCGGGCGCTGCAGCAATTGCCCAGCCCCATCGTGATCCCCTTCCCCGAAAAGCAGCGCAGCCTGACGCCCCGCCAGAGGGACGTGATGGACTGGCTCGCGGTGGGAGCGGACAACCTCAAGATCGCCGCGGTGCTCAACATCGGTGAGCGGGCGGTGAAGGCCCACATCACCCGGCTGCTCCAGCACTTCCAGGTGGAGAACCGGACGGAGCTCGCGCTCGTCGCCTGGCGCGCGGGCTTCCGCCCACCGGACCAGTGACGGGTCAGAAGCGCAGCGAGACCACAGGCAGGCTCACCACGCGGGGAAACCCGGTGCCACCCGCTCCGGCCGGCGAGACGGAGACGGCTGAGGGCGGGCTCGCGGGGCCCTGGTGCAGGCCAAAGGACGCCGCCGCGCCCATCCCCGCCCAGCGCAGGACCGCGAGGGTGCCCAGGGTGAAGGTGCCCGCGGGGGCGCCGGTCCGGTTGCCCAGGCCGCTGTTGGCGGCCGTCGCGGAGTAGAGCACCACCGTGGCCACCAGCGACGCCACGTGGACGGCCACCGTGTACAGGACCGCGCGGCCATATGAGCCGGCCCTGTACCCCCTGGGCGCCACCGCCTGCGCCACGCCCGCCGCGGCGAGCGGCGCCGCGGCGATGCCGAGGATGGGGAACACGAAGATGCCCACCGCGCCCACCAGCACCAGCCCCGGGTCCTGCGTGAAGAGCATCACCAGGGAGATGAGGGTCCCCGCCCCGATCAGCCCGTCCACCACCAGGGTGACGCCGGCTGCGGCGGCCACCTCCGCGGCGTTGACGGAGTTCGCGTAGCGGTCAACCGGCACCAGATCGCCGGGAGGGGCGGCGCGCGGGGCGTCACGCCTGTCGGTACTCGGGGAGGCGGGCGCAGGCTTCGCGGCAGCGGGCGGGGGCGAGCCGTCCTCCGGCACCGCATCCACCAGGGGCGGCGCGGTGGGCGGAGGCGGCGGCGCGTCTTCGGGGAGCGGGCTGGGGGGGGCCTGGGCGAGCACGGGCTGCGCGTCCAACAACCGCGCGCCGCGCAAGGCGCCGTCCTCTGGCGCGCCGAAGGCGGATGGGGTGGCTGCCAGCGCGCAGAGAGCGAGGAGGGCCGGAAGGACCATGGCGCACACTCTAGCGAGATTGGCGTTCGTGTCCGCGTCCACGTGAAGGATGCTCTCTTGCGCATGGCCGCCGATGGACCGAGGACCACCGTGGGCAGGGGCGAAGGTGTCGCCGCGCTCTTCAATGGCCGCGCCAAGCGGGTGAACCCGTCGGTGGTGCGGGCGTTCCGGCGCGCCCTGCCCGAAGCCCGCGTCTTCGTCTCCGAAGACTTCGACCAGGCGGAACGCCACGCGGAGCTGTTGGCCGAAGAGCGGCCGCAGATCATCTTCTCCGGCGGCGGTGACGGCGCGGCGCTGCGCTTGCTCAACATGCTGCGCAGAAGGCTCCCCCCGGACGCTCCGTTCCCCGCCATGGGCGTGCTGCGGCTCGGCACCGGCAACGCCTGGGCGCGCACGGTGGGCGCCCCTGGCTACGCCCGCATCGTGGAGTGCCTGCCGAAGGCGCCCTGGCCGCTTCCCTTGCGCACCTTCGATCTGGTGGAGGTGGAGGAGACCCTCTGCCCCTTCGCCGGAGTGGGCTGGGACGCGCTCATCCTCAACGACTACCAGCGCAACCTCGACCGGCGCTCGGGGCAGCTCTTCGGGTCGCGGCTCTCCACCCGCGTGCACAAGGGGCTCGGCGGCTACCTGTACGCGATGCTCCGCCACACCGTGCCGGGGCTCCTCACCCAGGCCGGCGCGCCGCACGCCACCTTCCGGCGCACGGTGGGAGAGGTGTTCCGGGTGGACGAAGAGGGACGCGCCGTGCCCTGCGAGGACGCCGTCCTCTACGACGGCCCCTTGAGCGTGGGCGCCGCGGCCACCTGCCCGGAGTATGGCTTCGGCTTCCGGGCCTTCCCCTTCGCCACCGCCAGGCCGGGCCTTCTGCACCTGCGCGTCTACGACCGGCCGGTGCTCGAGGCGCTCGCCAACGCGGGGCGGCTGTGGGCGGGGGTGCACCCCATGCCGGGCATGCACGACTTCCTGGTGCAGGCGGCCAGGCTCACCTTCTCCAGGCCCCTGCCGTTCCAGATAGGTGGGGACGCCAAGGGGACCCGCGCCCAGCTGGACGTGCGCGTGGCGGACCGCCGCGTGGACATCGTGGACTGGGCGGCCGCCTTCGCCGGGCTCCCCTGAGCGGGGAACCAGGCGCGCGGTCCGGGGGCTGCCTGACGGTGCGCTCCGGGTCCCCTCAGCCGATCTGCGCGTTGCAGGCGAAGCGCACGGCGATGGCCGCGGTCTCGTCCGCCTTCACCTTGGCGCAGGTGTCCGGGCACAGGGTGATGCGGTTCGTGGTCTCGTTGCGCGTGAAGCCCTTGTCGTTGCAGGCCTGCGCGTCGGGCACCTGGAGGAAGTACTGCACCGCGCTGCCGTCTCCGGGCGCGTACTCCACGTAGGCCTGGTCGTAGGTGCGGCCCTGCGGCGGCGCGGGCGGGGTGAACTCGCAGGCCACCTCCGCGCTGGCGATGACGTCTTGCGCCGCCGCCTGGAACACGGCGTCGTAGCTGCCGGTCTCGCAGACGGGGAAGCGCAGGCCGCCGGTGCGGCGCGAGAGCTCTTCGTACCTGTCCCCGGGCTGCGCGGCCGAGCTGCACTTCTGGTTCACGATGGGCTCCTCCGGGCCATACGCGGCGGTCACCGGGTTCCTGGCGAGGATGCCGATGATGCTGTGCATCACGTACTGCCGGTCTTCGGCGGTGCCGAACGTCCCCTCCGGCTCGAGCGCGAACAGCTGCTGCTCGAAGGCGTTGGGGGTGATGCTGCTCTCGTCGTCGGTGACGATGATGAAGGTCTTCGCCGAGCCCGCCCGCAGCCAGCTGCGCCAGCCGCCCGGCGCGAAGCTGTGCACGTCGGTCTGGTTGTAGGTGCTGAGGATGCGGCTCAGCGCGTTGGTGCTGGAGATCTCGATGTCGTATTGGAAGAAGCGCGCGCCGTTCACCGGCGCCGGCGGGATGGGGCTGCAGGTGGTGCCGGACAGCGGCGCCTGGATGCAGACCGACTGGGAGCTCGAAGCAGAGCCGTGCCTGGCGATCAGGATGACCCGGTAGTCCACGCCGCTCTGCTCGATGATCTGGGCGAAGTTCACGTTGACGTTGGTCTGCACGCCTTCGATCTCCGCGGTCATGCTGCCGGAGTTGTCGATGACGATGATGATGTCCACCGGCTTCTTGGTGAGCGACGCCTGCTGGGTCACCTCGTGGCAGGCCTGCTCGGGCGGGAAGGGCGGCTTTTCGCCCACGTCGCCGCCGTCGTTGCCGCCGTCCCCGTTGCCGTTCGGATCTCCGCCGTCGTTCGTCCCGTTGCCGTTGGGATCGTCCGGGCCAATGGCCTCGCCGCAGTTGCAGCCGGCCACCAGGGCGCCGGCGAGGAAGAGCACAAAGAGTGGGCGCATCAGGAACCGCCTCCAGTCAGAGGCCGGAGCGTAGCACCGGCCCGGGGATTCGGCTCCTTCACCTGCTCAGCGGACACCAGGGGCGGCTGAGTGGCCTGCCGAATGCACTGCAATGCTCCGTCATGAGTGAACCCGGCTCCCCCGGCGCAAAGCCTGCGCAGAAGTGGCAGAACCCCTGGAAAATGGTGCCGGCGCGCCGCTGGGCTGTGCAGGCGGGCTACCTCACCTTCCTCGCGCTCGTCGGCTACGAGTTCGCCACCTGGGTCTCACAGGTGGTGACCGGCGCGCCCCTGACCGCCGTCCGGCCGCCGTCCGTGGAGGCATTCCTCCCCATCTCGGCGCTGCTGGGGCTCAAGCGCCTCCTGATGACCGGGGAGTGGGACCACATCCACCCCGCAGGGCTGACCATCCTGCTGGGCGCGCTGGTCACCGCGTTCCTGGCGCGCAAGGCGTTCTGCTCGTGGGTGTGCCCCGTGGGCGCGGTGTCCCGGATGGTGGAGTGGGTGGCCAACAAGTTCGTCTGGCGCCGGCGCTGGCCGCAGGTGCCGAAGTGGCTCGACTGGCCGCTCACCGGCCTCAAGTACCTGCTGCTCGGGTTCTTCGCCTGGAGCATCGCCATGATGCCGCTCGAAGGCGTCGAGGCCTTCATGAACGCGCCGTACAACATCGCCTCGGATGCGAAGATGCTCGCGTTCTTCAAGGCGCCGTCCACGGTGACGTTGATCGTCGTCGCCGCGCTTTTGGGCCTGTCCATGGTGGTGAAGCACTTCTGGTGCAGGTACCTCTGCCCGTACGGCGCGCTGCTCGGCGTGGCCAGCTTCCTCTCGCCCGTGTACGTGCGCCGGAACGTCGACGCCTGCAACGACTGCGGCGCCTGCACCCGCGCCTGCCCGGTGGACATCCCGGTGGCGAAGCGGGTGCGCGTCATCACCCCGGAGTGCACCGGCTGCATGTCCTGTGTGGCCGCCTGCCCGGTGAAGGACGCGCTGGGCGTGACCCGAATGGGCCCGAAGCGCTGGAGCGCCTGGACGGTGCCGGCGGTGGCGCTGGCGGTGATGTTCGGCGCGTTTGCGCTGGCGGTGGCCACCGGACGCTGGGAAACCGAGGTCCCGCTGCAGATGTTCCGCCTGGCATACCGGGCCATGGGAATCGGCTGAGCCGGCGCCCGGCGCCCGGCGCCCGGCGCCCGGCGCCCGGCGTCCGGCGTCCGGCGTCCGGCGTCCGGCGTCCGGCGTCCGACGTCCGACGTCCGGCGACCGACGTGCGACGTCCGGCGTCCGGGGTACGGCGTCCGGCGTCCGG
>CAZQVZ010000043.1:0-22397 GCA_964596895.1 uncultured Myxococcaceae bacterium | reverse complement strand
CCTCGATGCCCAGGCGCATCACGTCCGCGACGATCGAGCGCTTGGACTCCGAGGTCAGCATCAGGACGGGCGTCTTGTTCCCGGTCTCGCGCATCCGCGCCAGCATGCCGGGGCCGTCCAGCACCGGCATGGTCACGTCGAGGACGATGAGGTCGTAGGACATCTCCTCGAGGCGCGCGAGCCCCTGCTCGCCGTCTTCGGCTTCGTCCACGTCGAAGCCCATCTCGGTGAGTTGCTTCATCACCATGTTGCGGATGGGGCGGCTGTCGTCCACGGTCAGGATGCGGGGCATGGTTCAGGCTCCGTTGGTCGGGTGTTGATCCAGCCGCACGTGCAGCTCCACGTCTCCGGCGCGGAGCAGCGCGTTCTGGCTGGCGAAGGGTTGGGCCGCGGGCTGGGACCCCCGGAGGATGCGCGGCAGGCCGAGCGCCTGGTCCAGGGACATGGCGCGCTTGAGGTGGCCGGCGGTGATGTTCGCCAGCTCGGTCAGGGTGTCCTCCATCATCGAGTCGTCCACGGCCTGGCTGTCGCAGCCGAACATGGCCGCGCCCAGGATCTGGCAGCTGCGCCGGTCGGAGGCGATGACGAGCGACAAGGGCCGCGCGCCGGGGATGGGCAGCACCGCGGCCCGGAACAGCTCGCGGGGCGCGTCCCTGACGAGGTCGAAGGTCATGCCCATCATGGTGCGGGTCACGCCGCTGATGAGCGCCGCCATGATCTCGGGCGAAGGCAGGTTCACGGTCACCACGAGGTTCATGGACGCACCGCCCCCGGCCGCTGGGCCTCCAGCGCGGACCGAAGCCCTGGCTTCCCGCACAGCGCGAGCGCGCTGGCCCACCCCTCCAGCGCCCTTCGGGTGAGTGCATCCTGCAAAGGCGCGGGAAGTGGACCGCCGGTGGCGACGGCGCAGGCGAGCCTGGCCGCGTCGACCAGCGCGGGTTCGTCCGGGTGCGCATCCACCAGCGCGAAGCAGCCGGCGTGGTCGCCCGCGCACAGCAGCGCCTGGGCGAGCCGCGTCCAGTCCCCGCCGCCGGCGTCGAAGGCGCACCGCAGCCACGCGGCCGCGCAGGCCGGCTGCCCGGAGAGGAGCGCCACCTCTCCGGCCGCCGCCCACTGCTCCGGGAAGGCGCCGTCCTCCGCCTGGCGCCGGCGCACCCAGTCTTCGAGCGCCTCTCCGCGCGCCGCTGCGTCCGCCGCATGGGCGAGCAGCGCCTCCGGATCCCGGGGGTTGTGACGCAGCGCCATGGTGATGAGCCGCCGAGCGCCGGGCCCATCACCGCACGCGAGTGCCACCCGCGCCAATCCCATCAAGGGCCTCACGGTGGTGAGCTGCCGCTGTCCGTGGCTGCCCTTGAGATCCAGGCAGCGGGAGAAGTCCACCACCGCCGCCGCGAGATCGCCTGCGAGCTCGGCGCGGCAGGCGCGCTCGTGGAGCAGCACCGGGCTGTCTTTGAGGAGCGGGGCGTAGCGGTCCAGGAAGGCGCGGCCCGCCGGAGCGGTGGGGTGCAGCGCGCGCGAGAGGGAGACGACGAGCTCCGGCAGGAAGTGCAGCCGCGGAAGCGCCTGGGCCGGAACCCTCGCGAGCGCGGCCGCGGCGCCCCCCGCAGCCTCGCGGACGAGCGCCGCGTCGCTCCAGAACTCGCCGAGCTCCAGGAGCTTGAACCAGGAGTACAGGTCCGAAGGCGCCGTCGCGACCTGCTGGCGCAGGAGCTGCTCGTCCCGCGCGCGCTTGCCTCGCGCCTGCATCACCCCGCGGGCGTAGCCGAGGTGGAGCGCCGTCCCCGGGAGCGGCACGATCCGCTTGCCGGTGCGTTGGAGGTACTGCCCGACGCCGGTGTGGATCTCCTCGTGGATGGGCATCCGGAAGCGGGCCTCCGGGGCGTTGCGGAACATCCGCAGCAGCGGCGTCTCGCGGACGTGCCCGTGCGGCAGCGGGTTCACCAGGGTGAAGGTGGCCGCGCCCACGTCGTCTCTGTGGGCGGTGGCGCGGACGGCCGCCACCAGCTCTCTGGAGGGCCGCTCGTCCGCGTCGAGGACGACCACCCAGTCGCCCTGGACGGCCTCGAGGCCGACGTTGCGCGCCGCGGCGAAGTCATCCGCCCACGGGTGGTGGAGCACCCGCGCGCCCGCCGCCTCGAGGAGGGGGACGGTCCGGTCGGTGGAGCCTGTGTCCACGGCCACGATCGCGTCGTACATCCCCGCCGCGGCCTCGAGGAGCCCCGGAAGGTTCTGCGCCTCGTCCCGGACGATCAGCGCGAGGGTCACGTGGCTCAAGGGGACCTCGACGCCCGCTGGTACGCCCGCGCCGCCTTCGCGCCCTGCTCTTGCGCCGTCAGCGCCTCCTGCAGCCCCTCACGCAGACCGGCCGCGGTCTGGGTGCAGGCGGCGTGGGCGGCGAGCAATTCGTCGAGCCCGGCGCCCAGTGGGAGCGGCGCTCCGCTGTCCATCCGCGCCTGCAGCCGCGCAGCCACAGTGGCGGCCGCCAGCGCGTCCGCGCCCGCGAGGTGGGAGAGCAGGAGCTCCAGCTCGGCTGCGAGAGACGGGCCGCTCATCAGAGGCTCGCCACCGCGCGCTCGAACGCCTCGGCGATGGGCTCGAAGGCCTGCAGCGCGTCCTTCGCCGGCGCCGCGCTCCGCGAGGTCGTGGCCCGGAGGAGGTTCAGCGCCACGTACTCGTACAGGGGCACGAGGAGCTCCGCGAGCTGCGGCGCGCGCCCAACGTCCAGCGTGCCCTGCAGGGTCAGGACGATCTCCGAGGCGCGGTCGAGAGGCTGGCGCGCGGCGTCCGGGTTGCCGGCTTCGAGCGCGCTGATGCCCACGCGCATGTGGCGCACGGCGGCCTGGACGAGGAGCACCATGCGACGTTCGGGCGACGCGGTCTGGGACTGGACCTGGGTGTAGAGCCGGGTGGCATTCATCATTCGGTCTTTCTCGTGGCGTACAGCTCTTGCTGCGTCAGGAAGTTGCCGATGGAGCGCAGGTTGCTCATCACCGTCTCCATGGCCGCGAACTGGGCGATGAGGTTCTTGCGGAACCCGTCGATGCGCACCTGCATCCGGGTGGCCTCCTGGTCGAGCCTCGCGACGCTCTGGTCGAGCCCCTTGCCGCGGGCAGTGAAGACGCCGTCCACCGGATCGGTGAAGGCCTTGGTCAAGGCATCCAGCCGGGCGGCCACGCCGCTGCTCGCGGTGGAGAAGAGCGCGTTCACGGCGCCGGGGTCCTTTGCCACCGCGCGGCCGAGCGCCGCCTGATCCAGGGTCAGAGTCCCGTTGCGCTCGGTCTTGATGCCGAGATCCGCCAGCGTCCGCACCGCGCCCAGGCCCGGGACCTCGAGCGAGACGAGCGCGCCGAGCCGCTGCTGAAGGGACTGCACCGCGCGGTCACCGCCGAGGCTGGTGGCGCGCGTGGTGTCGCCGTCCACCGCGAGCTGGCGCTGCAGGCGGGAGACGATGTCGTTGTAGGCGTCCACGAACTTCTGGAGGTTGCTCGCGGTGGCGGTGGTGTCCGTCTCCACCACCAGGTCCAGGGCGGCCCCCTCCCTGGAGAGCGAGAGCGTGAGGTGGGGCACCACGTCGGTGACGGTGTTGGTGCGCCGCTCGAAGGTGAGGCCGTCCACCGTCACCCTGGCGTTCTGGGCCGGGCTCACCACCGAGAGGGCGAGCGGGCTGCCAGCGGTGCCGGTCACCGTCTGGGACACGGCGAGCCCCGTCGAAGGAGACGCGCCGATGGGATGGCCGGAGTCGCGGTTGGTGAGTGAGAGGAAGCTGTTCGTCCCGTCGTTGAGGACGGTGGCGCTCACGGGGGCGCCAGAGCGGTTGATGGCCAGCGCCACGTCCGCCAGGGCCGCACCGTCGTCAATCTCCACGTCGTAGCGGGCGCCCATCACGTCGAGGTGAAGCGTGCCGCCGGTGACCGGGGCGGTAGGCTGCGCGAACGCCGCCGAGCGGGCGCGCGCCGCCGTCGCCAGTGTGTCCACCTTCACGGCATACCGGCCCGCCTGGGCGCCGGGGCCCGCCACTGCATTCAGCCCGCTCTCCGCGGCGGTGGTGACCTTCAGTCCCAACACGCCGTCGGTCCCCAGCCCCTTCGCCGCCTTCTGGAGGGCGGCGAGCCGGGCGCTCAGGTCCGCGAGGCTGGAGACCTGGCTGCGCAGGGCGGTCTGCCGGCTGCGCAGCTGATTCAAGGACCGCGACTCGAGCTGCGTCAGCGTGTCCACGATGTTGTTGGTGTCGAGGCCAGAGGCGAGACCGCCGGCGCGGAAGCTGGATTCCATGGGGCGGTTCGGGTCGCGCGCGGCGGGGAAGGGAAGCGAGGAAGGTGAGGTGAGGAGAAGTGAGGGGGAGGTGGGGGTGCCGGCGGCGCGCGGTCATGCGGCCGCCGGCTTCGAGGCGGTGACTACCCGAGCAGCTTGAGGGCGATCTGCGGGGCCTGGTTGGCCTGCGCGAGCACCGAGACGCCGGCCTGCATCAGCACCTGGGTGCGGGCCATCTTCGCGGTCTCCTCGGCCACGTTCACGTCGCGGATACGGCTGTTGGCGGCGGAGAGGTTCTCGGAGGCGGTCTGGATGGTGGAGACCACCGACTGCAGGCGGTTGCCGGCGGCGCCGAAGGTGGAGCGCGCAGCGGAGACCGACTCGATGGCGGCGTCGATGGTGGCCAGCGCGTCGCGTGCATCGGTCGCCGCCGCCAGGGTCAGGGCGTTCACGCCCAGGCCCGTGGCCGTCGCCGCGGTGGTGGTGGTCACGGTGATCTGGTCGTTGGCGGGGGTGTTGCGGATGCCCACCTGGAAGGTGAACGAGCCGGCCGCGGAGAGCAGCGCCGTCCCGTTGAACTCGGCGCTGTTGGCGATGCGGTCAATTTCGGTGATGAGCTGCGAGGCCTCCGTCTGGATGTAGCCGCGCTCGGTGTTGCCCACGCCGTCGGAGGCGGACTGCATGGCCAGCTCGCGGAGGCGGGTGAGGATGTTGGTGGTCTCATTGAGCGCGCCTTCGGCAGTCTGGATGAGGGACATGCCGTCCTGCGCGTTGCGGGACGCCTGGTTGTAGCTGCGGATCTGCGCCTCCAGGTTGCTGGAGATGCCGAGGCCCGCGGCGTCGTCGCCGGCCTTGGTGATGCGGTAGCCGCTGGAGAGCTTGGACAGCGAGCTCTCCAACGCGCTGCTGGTGTTGGACAGGTTCCGCTGCGCGTTCAGCGAAGCGACGTTGGTGCGAATGGACATCGACATGGGTGGGTGCCTCGGTTGTTCCGGGCGGACCTCATGTCCGCCTCCGTTGGTGTTTTCGGCACGCAGGCCGAAGGACTTAAGTGCCGGCCCTCCGGAGGAGGTGGGTGCGCAGCCGCCGCCACGCCACGCTCCGCGCGTAGAGCCGCTCGAGCGCGGTGTCGCGGCCGCCTGCGCCGGTGCAAAGCTCGACCTTCCGGACCCGCACCCGCAACGGCGTACCCACCGGAACCGCGGAGAGCAGCTGCTCGGCTGCTTCCGGCAGCCCCAGCCGCTGCGCTGGTGCGTCTGCGCGCGCGAGGCTCACCCGCACCCGGCTGCCAGAGACGTGCGCCGCCACCGCCAGCTCCTGGCCGGGCGGGGCCGCCTGGGCCCGGGTCGCTCCCCGTCCGTCCGCCACCGCGATCACCGCCGGCGTTGGCGCTGCAGCGGCGACTTCGCGGCAGTCCGAGAGCCAGTCGTCCACGGCCTCCGGGGGGACCCGCTGTTCGAACCACCATCCGGAGGCGTCTTGAAGGCGCACCTGCACCCCCCGGGGGTCCACGGAGGTGACGGTGCAGGAGACGACCGAGCGTCCGCGGGCGGGCGCAGGTCCTCCCGCTTCACTCGCCACCAGCGCCCAGGGCGGCCGCGGCCGCACCCCATAGCGCGCGCTCGCGTAGCTGCGGACGCCCGCCCGGCTGAAGAGCAGGGTCCGCTCGCCGTCTGGCACCGCCACCCCCTCTGCCCGGCAAGGGCCTCCGAGCTGCTGCGCGACCCGCTGCAGCCTGCGGACCTCCGCCGCCTGCCCCGTCCCCGCCGCAGAGATCTCGACGCGCGCGCCACGGCCCAGGGCCCTCGCGAGCGCCGGGACCACCTCGCTCTTCGCCACCACCCGGGTCGTGGGGCGGCCGCCGCGCACCCGGCGGATGAGGACCGCGCGGAGGCCGCCAGCGAGCAGCCGCACCCACAGGCGCGTGTCCTCCAATTCCCGCGCGAGGTGGCTCACGTGGGGCAAGGGCGCGCCGAGCGCCACCAGGACCGAGAGGGCCCGGCCACGCGCGTGCACCCGTCGCTTCCCGCGCGCAAGCACGGTGCCGTCCGGCCAGCTCACCTCCCACAGCCCGTCCTTCGCCGCGCGCTCTCGCACCCGGCCCAGCTCCTGGGGCGGCGGGTGACTGGGCCAGAGCGCCTTCGGGAAGCCGCCCTGCAGGACGTCCTGCGCGAGCACCCGGTCCGCCTCCTCCCGCGCCGCGCCGCGCAGCCTTCGCACCGCGCAGGCCGCGTTCACCTGAAGCTGCCGGCCGAGCGCGACGCGCGCGGATGGGGTCAACGTGTCCGAGACGCACGCGCGGGCGAGCAGCCCTTCGTCCGTGGACGGGGACAGCCAGTGCGCCGCCGCCACCTCGGGGCGGGCCAGCGCGCTCGCCGGCACGCCGGCTGCGGCCTGCGCCCACAGGTGGTGGAGGTTTCCGCCCGCCAGCAGCAGGAGCGCCCGCCCGAGCGGGTTTCCCGCGCTGGACAGAGGCGCTCCCGCAGAAGGCGCCGCCTCGAACCCGTCTGGCCGGGGTGGGGGGCCGGCGAGCAGGGCGCCGTGCAGTCCCACCGCACAGGGCAGTGGTGCACCGCAGGGGAGGAGGACGAAGGTCGCCGGGAGGCCCGCCTTCACCCACAGCCCGTCCAGGCGCTCCAGATGCCGCGCCAGCCGCGCGCGCGCGTGCTCCGAGAGGTCCCCGGCGGCCTGCACCTGTAACCGCAGGCACCCTTCTTCCTGCAGGGCGAAGACCCGCTCTATCTGCGGGGTGCCCACGCAGCGCCCGGCAGGAGGAGGCAGCCCGAGCCGCCGCGCGGCCGCGGCGACCCCCCGGGGGCGGGGCATCCCCATCACCCCCGGCGCGGGCTCGGAGGTCCCTGCCCACCGCACCTGCGTGTGCAGAAGCCACGGCGCGAGCAGCAGCGCGCTGCGCGCTCGTTCGCCCGCGCGCGCGCGCAGGTGCCAAAGGCGCCAGCGAAACAGCGCGGCCAGCGGTTCGGCCACGGCTACAGCCTGTCGAGCAGGGAGTGCGCGAAGGACTTCGCCGCCGCGGCCACGGCCGCCTGCAGCGCGCGCTCGGCCAGGGCCAGGTCCGTGGCCGCGCGGAACGGGTCCATCTCCACCAGCTCCGAGAGCTGCGCCTGCGCCACGTCCCGCTCCTGCGCGGCCTGCAGCGCGGCGGCGGTGAAGGCCTGGTGTCCTGCGCCCAGCCGCGCCCGGCCAGAGGCTATCTGCCGCGTCGCGCCGTCCAGGGGTTCGAGCGCCGCGCGCAGCCCCGCCACGTCGTTGGTCGAGAGCGCCTGGGAGAGCGCCTGCAGCGTGCCCAGGAGGTCCACGCCGCCGCCCTGCCCCTGGGCCACCACGTCACCGCGGACAGAGGCCGGCTCCACCTGACCTGCGCCCAGCGAGACGGTCCGCTCGGTCGTGGCGCCGACATAGGTGCCGGTGGGGTCGAACGGCGGGGCATCATCCGCAGTGCCGCCGAACAGGTACCGGTCTGCGTGCCGGGTGTTGAGCAGGGAGAGCGCGGAGCGGAACAGCCCGTCTACCTCCGCCACCGCGCCCTGCCGGTTCTCTGCCGAGTACGTGTCGTTGGAGAGCTGCACCGCCAGCTCGCGGGCCCGGGTGACCAGCTCGCTCAGGCCACCCAGCGCCACGTCCGCGGCGTCTGCTTCGGCCGCGGCGCGGGTGGCGGCGGTCTGCACGGCGGCGAGCGCAGCCGCGCGGCCCTGGTGCGAGAGCGCCTGTCCTGCAGCCGCCGGATCGTCCCCGGGGTGGGAGACCCTGACACCGGTGGCGGCGCGGCCGAGCGCCTCGTTGTGGGCCGTTCGCGCCTGGGCCGTGGACCGGGCCTGCGCGTCGAAGATCATCTTGTCCGTCACGCGCATGGCTACCCCTTCAGCCGCATCAACGCGTCGAGCATCTCGTCCGCGGTGGAGATGACCTTGAGCACGGCCTCATAGGCGCGCTGCGAGCGGGTGAGGTTCAACAGCTCCTCGTCCACCGACACCCCGCTGACCGACTCGCGGGCGGCGAGCGTCTGGTCGAGCAGGAGCCCCTCGTGTGAGGCCACTGCCTGCGCGTGCCGGGCAGAGGCCCCAAAGGCCGAGGTGAGCTGCGAGAGCGCCTGGCCCGCCGGCAGCCCGGACGCGAGCGCGCCCTGGGCGGCGGAGAGGAGCCCCAACACGCCGTCCGCCCCGCCGGGCAGCGTCCCTGCGCCCACGGCCGTCGCCAGCCGGTCCGGGTTTCCCGCCACCTGGGGGTGGACCCGGAAGCGCGCGGCCGCGCCCTCTGCGGTTGCGCCCGCGTCGAACAGCGGGCCGCCGGGGGCGCCGTCCAGCCCGACCCCCGCGGCGTGCGCTGCGTTCATCGCCTGGGCGAAGTCGAAGGCGACCGCATCCAGCGAACCCTGCGCCGTTCGGAGCGCGCCGTCTCGCGCCGCGAGCAGGCCTCCCAGGGTCCCGCCCGGCGCGGCCGCCTGCAGGGCGCCGCTCGCGGTCCGCACGGAGAGCTGGAGGTGGCCGCCGTTGGCGAGGTCCGGCAGGGCCTCGAGCGAGTGGGCGACGTCCCCGGCCACCAGGGCGCCCCCGGACGGCAGCCGGAGCTGAACGTCCCCTTCCGCGTTCGGGACCGCGGTGGCGCCGGTGAGCTCCGAGAGCCGGTCCTGCGCGCGCTGGCGCGCGTCCATCAGGTCATTGGGCGCGCCGCCCTGGGCGGCCGCGGTGCGGACTTCCCGGTTGAGCCGCGCCACCTCCTGCGCGAGCGCGTTCACCTCCGGGAGGTGGGCGGTGAGCTGGCCGTCCACGGCGCGGCGCGCGGCGTCCAGAGACTGCGCCGTCCGCCCGAAGGCGGTCTGCAGGCCGCGCGCAGAGGCGAGGGCCGCCTCCCGGAGCGACCGGTTGCCGGGGTTCTGGGACAGCTCGGTCAGCGAGGCGGTGAACGCAGAGAGCGCCGTGGCCGGGGAGAGCGGGCCTTCGAGATCCAGCGCATGCACGTCACGGAGCACCCCGGCCTCCGCGGACCCGCTGGCCGCCCGTCCGAAGAGCTCGGGCAGCTGGCCTTCGATGAAGCGGCTGCGCGCCTGCGAGATGCCGAGCACGGTGGCGCCCCGGCCGAGCCACGCTCCGCCGGAAAGCTGCGCCTGGGTCACAGCGCCCAGCTCCGCCCGCTGCCGCGCGTAACCGGCGGTGGCCGAGTTCTGCAGGTTGTGGCTGGCGGTGGCGCTGGCGGTGCGGTGCGCGGAGAGGCTCTGGGAGGCCTGTCCGAGCAGGCTGAAGAGGTCTGCCATGGCGATCAAAGGCTCCCGCGCGACGGCGCGATCTGGGTGGCGACCCTGCGGCCGCGGCGGTCATAGCCCTCCGGCACCAGCTGCCTGCGCAGCGCGCCCAGGACCTCCAGGCTCCGCGCAGCGAGCTGGCCGAAGGTGCGGTCCCGCTCGGACAGCGCGCGGGAGAGCGCGCGGATCTCGGCGACGACCTTCGCGCAGTCGGGGGCATTCACCGCCGCGTCCAGCAGCGGGCGGGCGGCCTCGAGCTGTTCGTTCAGGGCCCGGCGCTCCTCCGCGAACGCGAGCAGGGTGGCCACGTCCATCCGGCACAGGGAGGGCAGCAGCTCATCCACCCGCGAGATGGCCATGCGCAGCGCGTCTGCGAGCTCCCACAGCCTTGCCTGCGCGGTGCCAGAAGAGAGCGCCATGGGTCACCGGGAGAAGAGCGCGCGCAGCTCTGCCTCGAGCTCCGCCGTCTCCAGGATCCGGGAGGCCACCTGCTGGGGATCCGGGGTGTAGGTGCCGTCTCGCACCGCCTGCACCAGGGCGGCGATGCGCGCCTCCCGCCCCTGGGCGGCGGCCACCTGCGCGTCGCCCACCCGCGCCACCGGCGCCCGCTCGGCGCTCAGCGAGACGCGGTCCACCACCGGCACGGACTCACCTGTGTCCTTGCGCGGGCGAACCACTGCGGTGGGGATCTCCCGAACGTCCGACTTGTTTCCGACTTTCACCTAAGGCCTCCTCGTGGGCGTGGCCCCTACCAGCGGCTCTTCGGCACGCTGGGCGTAGCGCTTCAGTGCTTTTTGCGGATCCACCGCCCGGCCCCCCTCGCGCACCTCGAAGTGCAGGTGGGGGCCGGTGGACCGCCCGGTGGAGCCCACCTTCGCCAGCGGCGCTCCGCGCGCCACCTCTTGGCCCACCTGCACCTCCAGCGACTGGGCGTGCGCATAGAGCGTGCGCAGCCCGCCTGGATGCTCCAGCTCCACGGTCAAGCCGTACCCACCCCGCTCGCCAGCGAAGACGACCCGCCCCGGCAGGGCGGCGGTGATGGGGGCGCCTTCCCTGGCGGCGATGTCCACGCCCCGGTGCTGCCGCGGCGCCTGGGTGAAGGGGTCCGCGCGGGTGCCGAAGGGGCTGGAGATGCGCCCCTGGGCGGGCAGGGAGGGCAGGGCGGCCTCCGACCCGTTCGCCGGGGGTGACTCCAACAGCCGCGCCAGTCCAATGCCGCCTGCGCCCGCCACCGCCTGGCCCAGCGCGTCCGCGAACATGTCGGCGTACACGTGGGCGCCGGCACCTTCACCTCCGAAGACCTTCACGGAGCCCAGCAGCTGGCGCAGGACGAACGCCTCCAGCGCCTGTCCCGGGGTGCCTTTGGGGTCGGAGATCATTGGACCTCCAGTTCGGCGTCCAGCGCGCCTGCCGCGCGGAGCGCCTGGAGGATGGCCACCAGCTCCCTCGGGGTCGCGCCCAGCCCGTTGAGCGCTGCGACCAGCGCCTCCACCGTGGTGGCCTCCGGCAGGGCGCGCAGGGCGTCCGGCTCCTCCTCGGCGTCCACCTCGCCCACCGGCGCGACCACGGTGCTGCCGCCCGAGAGGGGGCCCGGCTGGGAGATGGCCACGCCCTGGCGGATGGTCACCCGGAGCCCGCCGTGCGCCACCGCCGCCGGCCGCAGGCGCACGCCCGCGCCAATGACCACCGTCCCGGTGCGCTCGCTCACCACCACCTTCGCGCGCGACTGCACCGGCACCTCCACGGCCTCGAGCTGGGCGAAGAGCGCCACCGGGTCCGCGCGCAGGCCCGCGGGCGGCGTCACCTCCACCACCGCCGCGTCCACGGCGCGGGCGCTGCCGGCGCCGAGCGCGGCGTCGATGGCCTGCGCCGCCCGGTGCGCGTGGGTGAAGTCCGGGGTGCGCAGCGCGAGCCGCAAGGGCCCCTCCAGCGGGACGACCTCCGGGGCCACCGCCCGCTCCACGGTGCCGCCCTGGGGGACCGCGCCGGTGGTGGGGTGGTTCTTGCGCACCTGGCCGCCCACGCCGCGGGCCTCGAAGCCGCCCACCTGCACGGGCCCCTGCGCGAGCGCGTAGATCTCCCCGTCCGCGCCGCCGAGCGACGTGACCAGCAGCACGCCGCCGGCGAGAGACCGGGCATTGCCGATGGAGCTGACCGTCACGTCCAGCCGCGAGCCCGGCCGGGCGTAGGTCGGCAGCCGGGCCGTGACCATCACCGCCGCCACGTTGCGCGAGCGCACCGCGCGCGGATCCACCCGGACCCCCAGGCGCCCCAGCATCCCGCTCATCGACTGAGAGGTGAACAGCACCTGCTCGGTGTCCCCCGTGCCGGAGAGCCCCACCACCAGGCCGTAGCCGAACAGGTCGTTGCCGCGCATGCCCTCCACGTCCGCGAGATCCTTCAGGCGCACGTGCCCTTCGGGCGCGGCGGAGAGCAGGGAGAGCGTGAGGGCGGCGGCGAGGTGCATGGGGAGGCTCAGAAGGGCCAGAGGAAGCCGAAGAAGCGGGACAGGAAGCCCTGCCCCTGGTTGTCGGTGAGCGCCCCCTTGCCGATGAACTCGATCTCGGCTTCGGCCACCATGGAGCTCTTCACCTCGTTCTCCTGATCGATGTCGATGGGGCGCACCACCCCCGAGATGTAGAAGTGGTGCGCCTCGCCGTTGACCCGGACCACCCGCTCCCCTTCGATGAAGAGGTTGCCGTTGGGGAGCACCTGCCGCACCAGCGCCGGCACCGTGGCCGTCAGCCGCTCGCTCCGGCCGGTGGCGCCCTTGCCCTCGAAGCGGGTCTGGCTCTTCGCGTCCAGCCGGCCGTCCACCCCATGCTGGGGCCGGTTCACCGCCTGCAGGAACGCGCTCACGTCCGCCTGGGTGGCCGTGCCGCGGCGGATGTCGGTGTCGGTGCTGCGGCGCGCGTCGGCGATCTCCTCGACGCGGACCACCACCAGATCATGGACCCGGAGCGCGCGGGCATCGGTGTACAGCAGCGCCGCCGTCCCCTGCGGACGCCAGAGGCTCCCCGGCGCCGTCTCCTGCGCCTGGCCCGCCTCCGCCTTTGGGACCTCGTAGTGCCGGCGCCGCGGCGCAGGCGCAGAAGGGGGCGTGCTCGCGCAGCCCGCGAAGACGGCGAAGGTGACGAGCGCGGCCAAAGGACCTCTCATGGCGTCACCCACAGCCTTCCGTCCCGGAACGCGCCGCGCACCCGCCTGCCGCCGTCCACCACCGCGCAGGCGGCGTCGGCGCCGCAGGGCACTGAGCGGCCCGCCCGCTCCACGGTCACAGGCCCGCTGACCAGCACCACGGTGACGGGGGTGCCCGGCGCCGGGCCCTGCCGCACGTGGCCCCGCTCCAGCACCGTCCCGGCCGGCAGCGCGCGGGCCGCCGTCGCGCCCTCCGGCAGGGCGGCGAGCGGGTCGTGGCCTGCGCGCAGATCTTCGAGTCCCCACGCCACCGCGTCCCCGAGCGCAGCCCCTTCCGCGAGAGGCGCGAGGACCCGCGCCGCGCGCCGCTGCACGCGGAGCTGCGCGAACACCGACAGCACGCAGCGCCGCCCGCCGCGGGCTTCGCCTTCGAACCGGATCGCCACCCGGCCGGTGACCGCCGGGCCAGGGAGGCTGGCCGCGTCGGGCCGGCAGCGCGCGTCGAGCGGTGGCAGGTAGACGAGCGTCACCACGTCCAGGGGCTGCGAAGCGCGCACCGCGGCCTCGTGCGCGAGCTCCCGGTTCGAAGGTGAGGGCGCTGCGGCGGCGGCGAGGGACAGGAGGAGCGAGAGCGCGGTCATGGAGGGGGCCAACGGGTGGCTCATCGGAGGTTGGTGAGCCGCTGCAGCATCTGGTCCGCGGTCTGGATGACCTTGGAGTTGAGCTCGTAGGCGCGCTGGGTGGCGATCATGTCGATCATCTCCTCCACCGCCTTCACGTTGGAGCCTTCGAGGAAGCCCTGGGTGAGGGCCCCCGCGCCGTACTCACCGGGCCGCGCCAGGAGCGGCTCGCCGCTGGCGGCCGTCGCACCCAGCAGGTTGCCGCCCAGCGCCTCGAGCCCGCCCGGGTTCTGGAAGAGCGCCAGCTCCAGGGTGCCCAGCTCGGTGGGCACCTCCGCGCCGGGGATGGTGGCGGACACCTTGCCGTCATGACCGATGACGAGCCCCGTCGCGTCCGCGGGCACGGTGATCCGCGGGGAGAGCAGCTCACCGCGCTGGGTGACCAGGCGCCCCTCCGCGTCCACCCGCAGGTTGCCGGCGCGCGTGTAGGCCACCTGACCGTCCGGCCGCTCCACCTGCAGGAACCCCGCGCCTTCGATGGCCACGTCCAGCGGGTTCTGCGTGTTGATGAGGTCCCCCTGCGCGAGGCTGCGCGTCGTGGCGGACGGGCGCACCCCGAGCCCCACCTCCAGCGGGGCGGGCGCGGTGCCGCCTTCGGGGGCAGGCCCTCCGGGGGCGCGGAGCTGCTCGGAGAGCAGATCTTCGAACTCGGCGCGGGACTTCTTGAAGCCCGCGGTGCTGGCGTTGGCCAGGTTGTGGGAGATGGTGTCCAGCCGAAGCTGCTGGGCCTCCATCCCGGTGGCGGCGGTGTTGAGCGAGCGCAGCAAAGGGAGCTCCTTCTTCAGCGGACCTTCCCCGCCTCGATGATGCGTTCGTCGAGGCGGCGGTAGGTCTGGATGGCCTGCATGGATGTGTCGAAGTGGCGCTGCGCGGAGACGAGGTGCAAGGCGGCCTCCAGGGGCGAGGCGTTGGAGCCCTCCAGCACGCCCTGGCGCACGCGGACCCCGACGGGCTCGGCCGCACCGCCTGCGCGCGGCGCGTAGACGGAGGCGCCCACGCGCTCTTGCGGCCCTGCGAGCGCGAACAGCCCCAGCTTGCCCAGGGGCTGGCCGTCTGCCCGCACCTCGCCGTCGTCGGCGATGAGGACCTTCGCGTTCTCGGGGATGGAGAGGGGCAGGCCCCGGTCGTCCAGCACGCGGCGGCCCGCGCTCCACAGGTGCCCATCCTTCACGGAGAGCCGGCCATCTCGCGTGTAGGCCACCTCGCCCGAAGGCGCAGCCACGGCGAGGAACGCGCCCTCGTCTGGGAGCACGTGCAGCGGATCCTGCGTGGCCGTGACCGCCCCGGGGCGCAGATCCACCCCGGTGGCCACCGCCGCCGGGTGCAGCAGAAAGGACTCGAACGCCGGCTGCGCGCCCTTGAACCCGGGCGTCTGCGCGTTGGCGAGGTTGTCCGCCACCGCGTTGAGCTGCTCCGAGCGCGCGACCGCGCCGGACATCGCCATGTAGATGCCGTCCGCCATGAAGTCTCCGGGAAGTCCCCGCGGGTGGTCTGAGCAACCTTCGGGCCAGCGTTTTTCCCGGCGCGGGCGCCACGAACGTGTCGTTTGGGCCCCCCGCCGTCATGCGAGCTGCCCGGACCCGTCAAGGGGGTGACAGGCGCGCGGTGTGCATGACGCTTCGGGCATGAGGGATCCTTCGCGGCTCGGGGTGCTGGTGCAGTGGCGGCAGCGAGGCCAACAGGCGGCGGTGCGCTCGCTGGAGGCGGAGCGGCAGCGCGAGGCGCAGGCCCGGGCGGCGCTCGAGGCGGTGCAGGGCCGGCTCGTCCAGGCAAAGAGCGCGGCCGGCGACTCGCGCCTGTGGGCGCAGGACGAAGAGGGCCGCGCGGTCCTTCGGGGCCAGGTGATGGCGGCCCGCGCCGAGGTCCGCGCGCGCGAGGCCCAGACGGTGCGGCAACAGCAGCTGGTCCTCGCCGCGCGCCAGAAGACCGAGACGATGCGGGTGCTCCAGGAGCGCGCCCTTCAGGAGGTGGCGCAGGAGCGCCGCCGGCGCGAGGAGAAGGAGGCGGACGAGCTGGGCCGGCAGTACGCGTCCGGGCGCCGGGGTCCCTGGAACCCGTGAGGCAGCGCGGACCCCCCGGCCCCCCAACGGCCACACCGCGAGGCTGGCGGCGGCCGTCAGACGTGTGACTGCAGGGCTTCGCGCAGGTGGCGCATGGCCTCGGCGTGGAGCTGGCAGACGCGCGCCTCGCTGAGCGCCAGCGCCCGGGCGATCTCCCGGTAGGTGCACCCCTCCACGTAGTACAGCGACACCAGCGTCTGAAGGCGCGCGGGCAGCGCCGCCACCGCGGCCGCCAGCGCCTGCCGGGTCTGCTCCCGGGCGAGCCCATCGTCCGCAGCCTCGGCGCCAGAGGGCACAGGCAGCTCCGGTACCAGCGGCGCCGCGGGCGCGCTCACCGCCTCGAGGTGCGCCAGCTCCTCCGGGTCCAGCCCCAGCGCCAGGGCCAGCTGGTGCGCGTCCGGCGGGACGCCCTTGCCCTGGTGGGTGAGCTTCTCCCTTTCGGTCTGGACGCGGTCTGCCAGATCCCGCATCCGGCGGGGGAGGTGGTCGAGCTTGCGCAGCTCGTCCAGCATGGCGCCGCGGATCCGGTGCTCGACGAAGGACTCGAAGCGGACGTTGCGCCCGGCGTCGAAGCGGGTGGCCGCGTCGAGCAGGCCGAGCGCGCCGGCGGACCACAAGTCATCCGGGCTCACCGCGCCCTGGGTGCGCGCGGCGATGCGGCGCGCGAGCAGGTCGATGACCGGGGTGAACCTCCGGATGAGCGCGTCGTCGTCATGCTGTCGGGCGTAGGCCCGCGCTGCGCGGTGCATGGCTACCTCTGGAGGGGGAGCGGGAGCGGGTGGGCGTCGCGGACGAGCTGTCCGAGCAGGAACTTGAGGCCGCCGCCGGGCCCGGGGGCGCACGGCGCGCCGAGCACGGTGCGCCCCAGCTCCACCAGCGCCCGGCTGGCGGGGGAGTGCGGGTAGAGCTGCACCACCGGCTTCTGCGCGAGCGTGGCGCGGTGCACGTTCTCGTCCCGGGGGATGGCGCCGGCGAAGCGCAGGTGCACGTCCAGAAAGCGCGCGCTGACCTGCGTCAGGCGGTCGAAGGTGTCGCGCGCGGCCTGCGGGCTCGCCACGTTCACCGCCACGAAGAACTCGCGGTGGCCGGCGCCCACCCGCAGGGCCTTCACCATGGCGTACGCGTCCGCGAGCGAGGTGGGCTCCGGCTGGACCACCAGGAGCACCTCCTGCCCGCCGCCGGCGAAGAAGACCGGCACATCGCCGATGCCGCTGGCCGCGTCGAGGAGCACGAGATCGAACTGGTCCTCCAGCCCCTCGAAGAGGCCGATGAGGCGCTGCTTGTCCTCGCTCGACAGCCGGGTGAGCTCGGGGACGCCGTGGCCCGCAGGCAGGACCTTCACCCCCAGGGGGCCACGGGCCATGGCCTCCGCCAGGCCCACCTCGCCCTTGAGCACGTGCCCCAGGTGCCACTTCGGCGAGAGGCCAAAGAGGATCTCCACGTTGGCCAGCCCCAGATCCCCGTCCACCACCAGGACCCGGAGCCCCTCCGCCGCGGCGATGACGGCGAGGTTCGCGGACACCTGTGACTTCCCCACGCCGCCCTTCCCGCTGGCCACGCCAATGACGCGCAGCCCCGGCCTGTCCCCGCGTTCACGCATCTGCTGCCTCAGCCCGCTCGCCTGATCCATGTCACCCGCCTCAACGCGCCTGTCGAACCCCACCTGCATGCCCACCGCGGCTACCCGCCCCGGGCTGCGCGGCCCGTGGGCGCGCGCCGCAGCGCTTCCCAGTCACCGGTCAACCGCTCGATGAGCCCGGGCGTGGTGGCCGCATGCAGGTCTTCGGGGACGCGCTGGCCGTCCGCGAGCGCGGTGAACGGCCGCCCCAGCCGCAGCGCCAGCGAGGCCCACGCCGCGGGGAGGGCCGCCTCGTCCAGCTTGGTGAGCAGCACCCGCTCCGGCGCCAGCGGGCGGTACCGCTCGGCCACCGCGGCCAGATCCTGCGGCCCGCTCGCCGCGCTCGCCACCAGGTGCAATTGCACGCCGGGCACCCCGCGCAAGAACTCCGCCTGCCGGTACACGGCTTCGCTGAGCGAACGGCCGGCGGTGTCCACCAGCACCAGATCCGCCCCCGCCGTGGCCTCCAGCGCGCGCTGCAAGCCCTGGCGGTCCTGCGCCACGAAGGTGGGGACCTTCATGATCTCCCCGTACCGGGCGATCTGCTCGCTGGCGCCAATGCGGTAGGTGTCCACCGTCACCAACGCCAGGGACTGCCGCCCGTCGAGCAGGGCGCGGGCGGCGATCTTCGCCAGCGTGGTGGTCTTCCCCACGCCGGTGGGCCCCACCAGGGCGATGACGCGGCGCCGGTCGGCGAGCCAGGGGGCGCGCGCGGAGACCACCCGGTCCTGCAGGAAGAGCCGGACGGACTCGAACAGCGCGTTCGGACCGTGCTCACCGACCTCGGCGATGGCCCCCCGCACCGCCTCCTCCGCCACCGCCTCTTCGAAGCCGCGCGAGCACAGGTGTTCGAACAGCCCCTGCGCCAGCGGGAAGAACCCCTCCCGCGCGCCGGCGCCCCGGCGCTGCGACAGCTCCCGCCTCAGCGCGTCCACGGAGGTGCGCAGGGCCAGCAGCTCTGCGTGCCGGTCCTCCTCGCGCGCGAGCTCCTTCGCCATCTCCCGGGCCGTCCGCACCGGGGCCGCCACCGGAGCCGGCAGCGGAGCCGCCAGCTCGAGCGGCACCGGCGGCGCAGGGACGGGCGCCGCAGCCACCGCAGGCCCGGGGACGCCGGGGGAGGGGAGCAGCGGCGAGGCGTCACCCACCCCGGCGGTGATCTCAATCTGGGCGGGGCGGAACAGGCCCGCGGGCAGCTCCCGGGTGGAGAGGATCACCGCGTCCGGGCCGAGCCCCGCCTTGACGGCGGCGAGCGCGGCCCGGGCGTCGGGTCCACGGAAGGTCCTGATGACGGCGTGCATGGGGAGACTCCTTCAGAGACGTCAGGCCGCGGCGCGGCGCAGGGGGCCTGCGTCCACGGCAGCGGCGGGTTGGATGGTGGTGCCCGCGACGAGCTCCCGGGCGCAGATGACGCGCAGGTCCGGGACGAACCGCGCGGCGAAGTCGTAGAGCGGGCGGCGCAGATCCGGCGGCGCCAGCAGCACCGCCTGGCGCCCGGCGCGGGTGAGGGAAGCCGCCCCGTCCTCGAGCGAGCCCATCAGCCGCCGGGCGAGCTCCACGTCCGGCGCCAGCACCGGCTCGCCGTCGCTCTGGGCGAGACATGCGCGGAGCAGCTCCTCGGTGGTCCGCTCCAGGGTGAGCGCGTGGACCACGCCGTCCTCCGCCACCCGCGCGGTGATCTGCCGGGAGAGCTTGCGGCGGGCCTGCTCGACGAGGAACACCGTGTCCTTGCTGCGCGGCGCCGCGTCTGCCACGGCCTCGAGGATGGACCGCAGGTCGCGCACGGGCACCCCTTCGCGCAGCAGGCCGCGGAGCACCCGGCCCAGTTCGCCCAGGGTGAGCGCGCCGGGCACCGCCTCCTCCACCAGCCGGGGCGCCTCCTTCGCGCAGTGCGCGAGCAGCTCCTGCACCTCCTGCCGCCCGAGCAGCTCGTGCGCGTTCTGCCGCAGCACCTCGCCCAGGTGGGTGGCGACGACGCTGGTGGCGTCCACCAGGGTGTAGCCGCGGGCCTCGGCGGCGCCCCGCTCCGAAGGCAGCACCCACACCGCAGGGAGGCCGAACGCAGGCTCCTTGCCCGGCACCCCCGGCACCGCGGGCGCGCCTCCCTCCGGGCTCAGGCACAACAGGCGGTCCGGGTGCAGGACGCCGCGCGCCACCTCTTCCCCGCGCAGGCGGATCCGGTAGTCCCCGGGCTCGAGCCGCAGGTTGTCCTTGAGGTGCACCGGCGGGAGGATGAGCCCCAGATCCTGGGCGAGCTGTCGGCGCAGCGCGGTGACCCGCCCGGGCAGCTCCCCGCCCTTGTCGAGATCGATGAGCGGCAGAAGGCCGTACCCCACCTCCAGCTCCACCTGATCGATGCTGAGCAGGTCCCCCAGGCGCTCCGGTCCCTTCGCCTCGGGCGCCTTCGCCGGTGCCAGCTGGCCCTTCGCCTGGGCCTTGCCGGCGCGCATCGACAGGAGCCACGCCCCGGCCCCCAGGCCGGCGAACGCGAGCGTGGGCATCCCCGGCAGCAGGGCGATGCCCCCCAGGACGCCCGCCGCGAGCCGCAAGGGGCGCTGGTTTCCCAGAAGCTGCCCGCCAATCTGTGCCCCGAGCGCGCCGCCCGCCGCCCGGGTCACGAGGATGCCCGCGGCCACCGAGACGAGCAGCGCGGGGATCTGCGACACCAGGCCGTCGCCCACCGCGAGGAGGGTGTAGGTCTCCGCGGCCTTCGCGAAGGGCAGCCCGTCGCGGAAGACGCCGGCGATGAGCCCCCCGACGACGTTGACCGCCGTGATGATCAGCCCGGCGATGGCGTCCCCGCGGACGAACTTGTTGGCGCCGTCCATGGCGCCGAAGAACTCCGTCTCCCGCTCGAGCGCCGTGCGCCGCGCGCGCGCCCCGTGCTCGTCGATGAGCCCCGCGGACAGGTCCGCGTCGATGGACATCTGCTTGCCGGGCAGCGCGTCCAGCGTGAACCGGGCGGCGACCTCGGAGACGCGCCCCGAGCCCTTGGTGATGACCGCGAAGTTCACCACCAGCAGGATGAGGAAGATCACCAGCCCGACGATGAGGCTGCCGCCAATGGCGAACCGCCCGAACGCCTCGATGACGTGCCCCGCCGCGCCCGGACCCTCCGAGCCGTCCAGGAGGATGAGCCGCGTGGTGGCGACGTTGAGGCTGATCCGGAAGAGCGTGACGATGAGCAGGAGCGACGGGAAGACCGAGAACTCCAGCGGCTTGTCCACCCCCAGCGCCACCATCAAGAGCAGCAGCGCCACCGCCACATTGAGCGCGAGGAACACGTCCAGCAGCGCGGAGGGCAAAGGCAGCAGCATGATGCCCACCACGCCCACCATGCCCAGGGCCAGCACCGCGTCCGCGGGCAGCGCGCGTTTGCCCGGCGCCGGCGCGCCTGCGCCGCTCACGGCCGGGCCTCCCCGGAGGCGCGCCCGGTGAGCCGGTAGACGAAGGCGAGGACGGCGGCCACCGCCTTGAAGGTCTCGGCCGGCACCTGGCCGCCCACCTTCACCCGCCGGTACAGGAGCCGCGCGAGCGGGATGTTCTCCACGATGGGCACCCCGCTGGCGCGGGCCACCTCGCGCATCTTCTCCGCCACCGCGCCCTTGCCCCGGGCGATGACGCGGGGCGCGCCGCCTTCGTCTCGGCGGTAGCGCAGGGCCACGGCCACGTGGGTGGGGTTCACCAGCAGCGCGTCCGCCTTCGGGACCTCGGCGACCATGTGGGCCCGCGCGAGCTCCCGGTGACGCCTTCGACGGCGGCCCTTCAAGAGCGGGTCGCCCTCGTCCTCCTTCACCTCTCGTCGGACCTCGTCGCGCGTCATCATCAGCTTCTTCCGTAGGCGGCGGCGCGTGACTGCAAGGTCCACGCCCGCGGCCACGGCGAGCACGCCGCACAGCCTGGCCAGCGTGGCGAACAGCGTCTCCACCAGCTGCGTGGCCTGGGCGCCCGGCTGCGCGCGCAGCAGCGGGGAGAGCGTCAGAAACGTGTCCTCCAGCGCCGCCACGGTGACAGCGCCGAGCGCCACGACCTTGACGGCCGACAGCAGCAGGTCCACCCCGGCCTCGCCATTGAACAGGCGCTTGAGCTTGCCGCCCTGCCACAGGCGGGAGAGGTCCGGCGCCAGGGGCTTTCCCCACACGCCCCCGCGCGTCTGGGCCACGGCCCCGGCCACGCCGAAGAGCGCCGCGGCCCCCACCAGGGCGATACCGAGCACCGCCACGGGCCGCAGGGCGGCGGAGAGCGCCTCGGCGGAGGGCGCGTGCAGCCCTCCCGCGGCGATGCGCACCGCTTCCTGCAGCGCCTGGCCCAAAGGCCCCGTGGCGGCGTAGGCCGCGAGCGCGCACCCGGCGACGGCGGCGAGCGACACCGCGTCCTTGCCCACCGCCACCTGGCCCTCGCGGCGGGCTTGCTCGAGGCGCCGCGGCGTCGGCTCTTCGGTCTTGCTGTCCTGCTCGGCGGCGTCCGGGCTCGACATGGGCTCAGGGCCTCACGGCCAGCGCCGCCCGGGAGGCGTGGGCGGCGAGCTCCGCCATGCCGGGCGCGGCCACGAAGAGCGCGCCGCCAGCGGCCAGCAGGGAGAGCGAGAAGCCGATGGTGGCGAGGTTGAGCTGCGGCGCGAGCCTGCCCGCGAGCCCGAGGGCGAGGTGCGCGACGAGCACCGCGGAGAACAGCGGATAGGCCAGCCGCACGGCCAGCGCGGCGGACTCCAGGGACTGGCGGATGATCCCCGCGAACAGCGACGGAAGGTCCGGCGTGCTGCCCGGCGGCAGCGCCTGGACCGAGAGCGCCACCCACGCCACCGCGTCCCGGTGGAGCCCCAGGGCCACCGCGAACCCCAGCGCGGCGATGGAGAGCCACGCGCCCACCGCGGTGGACTCCGCCCCGAAGGCCGGATCCACCGCGGCGCCGAAGCCGAGCCCGCCCACCAGCCCCACGAGCTGGCCTGCGGCCATGGCCGCCTCCAGCACCAGGCGGGCGCCGAGCCCCGCCGCCACGCCCAGGGCGGTCTCCGCGAGCGCCGCGCCTACCAGCGCGAGCCCCTCTTCGGGCGGGAGGACCGCGGGCGCGCCGCCGCCGGTGAAGGACACGAACGACACCACGAGGCACAGGCCCATCCGCACCCGCGCGGGGACGGCGCGCGCGCTCACCACCGGCGCGGTGAACAAGAGCCCCGCGCACCGCAGGAGCACCAGCGCGAACCCATAGGCCAGCGGCATCCAGGGAGCCACGGCGCCCTCACCCCTGCGCCATGCGCTGGACCGCAGAGACGAAGAACGCCGCGAACCGCGACACCATCCAGCCGCCGAGCGCCACGCACACGAGCCCGGCGGCGAGCAGGCGGGGCAGCGCGCCCACCGCGGGATCGTTGATCTGGGTGGCGGCCTGCAGCACGC
>CAZQVZ010000042.1:0-22583 GCA_964596895.1 uncultured Myxococcaceae bacterium | reverse complement strand
TCGTCGGATCAGATCGACGACGTGATGAGCATGTTCGGCGACAACGACATCGAGATCGTGGACGCGCAGAAGCAGGCGTCCGCGGCGGCGGTGCAGCCCACGGTGGCGGTCGAGGAGCCGAAGGACGAGGAGGAGGAAGAGGAGGAGGAGGAGGACGACGAGCCCGGTGCGCGCTCGAACGACCCCGTCCGCCTCTACCTGCGCAAGATGGGCTCGGTGTCGCTGCTCACCCGCGAGGGCGAGGTGGAGATCGCCAAGCGCATCGAGGAGGGCGAGAAGGAGATCCTCCGGGCGATGCTCTCGTGCCGCGTGGCGGTGGCGGACATCCTGGACATCGGCAACCGGCTGCGGGCGGGCAAGCTGCGCGTGCGCGACGTGATCAAGGACGCGCCGGAGGAGCAGAACAACTCCGAGAGCGAGGCCGAGGTCGAGGTCGACGACAGCGAAGGCGGCGAGGCCCAGCTCAACCAGCAGGAGCTCAACAAGATCGAGCAGATCTGCAAGCAGATCGAGAAGTTCCGCAAGTTCGCCGAGGAGAGCGACGCGCTGGAGGACGACCTCGCGGCGAAGAAGAAGGTCTCCGAGGTCCGCAAGAACGAGGTCTCCCAGGAGGTCCGCGATCTCCGCACGAAGATGATGGACGTGCTGGAGGACATGCGGCTGAACAAGAAGCAGATCGACCGCATCGGGGACAGCCTGCGCGGGATGATCGAGCGGGTGGAGAAGGCCGAGGAGGAGCTGCGCGCGGTGGAGCGCACCTACGGCATCCCGATGAAGGAGCTGCGTCCGGCGCTGCGCGAGGCGCGTGAGAACCCGGCGGCGGCGAAGAAGCTGCAGCGGCGGCTGAACATGACGCCGGAGCAGGTGGAGATGCTCGACCGGGACGTGCGGATCAGCGTCCGGAAGATCAAGAAGGTGGAGGAGGAGGCGAACCTCCCCTACGAGCAGCTCAAGCGGAACTACGAGTGCATCCGGGTGGGCGAGCGGAAGGCGGAGCGCGCCAAGTCGGAGCTGGTGGAGGCGAACCTGCGCCTCGTGGTGAGCATCGCGAAGAAGTACACCAACCGCGGGCTGCAGTTCCTGGATCTGATCCAGGAGGGCAACATCGGCCTGATGAAGGCGGTGGACAAGTTCGAGTACAAGCGCGGCTACAAGTTCTCGACCTACGCCACCTGGTGGATCCGGCAGGCCATCACCCGCGCCATCGCGGACCAGGCCCGGACGATCCGCATCCCGGTGCACATGATCGAGACGATCAACAAGCTCATCCGGACGAGCCGCTACCTGGTGCAGGAGATCGGCCGCGAGCCCACGCCGGAGGAGATCGCGGAGAAGATGGAGCTGCCGCTCGACAAGGTGCGGAAGGTCCTCAAGATCGCCAAGGAGCCCATCTCGCTGGAGACGCCGATCGGTGAGGAGGAGGACTCCCACCTGGGTGACTTCATCGAGGACAAGAGCCTGGTGTCGCCGTCGGACGCGGTGATCAACATGAACCTGGCCGAGCAGACCCGGAAGGTGCTGGCCACGCTGACCCCGCGCGAGGAGAAGGTCCTGCGGATGCGGTTCGGCATCGGCGAGAAGAGCGACCACACCCTCGAGGAGGTCGGTCAGGACTTCGAGGTCACCCGCGAGCGCATCCGGCAGATCGAGGCCAAGGCGCTGCGGAAGCTCCGGCACCCGTCGCGGTCCAAGCGCCTGCGCTCCTTCGTGGAGAGCTAGGCCTCCCAGCGAAGGCAGCAACATGGACGCCCTCGCCTCCTTCGCGGCCCTCCCTCACCGGGGACATGCCGCGCTGTGGGCGGGGGCGTTCCTGCGTGGGGTGGGCGCCCGGAGCGAGGGGGCGCGGTGAGCTCTCCTTTCGTGAAGACGGTGGCGGACGTGGTGCGGCGCATCCCGAAGGGGACGGTGCTCTCCTACGGCGAGGTGGCGATGCTGGCCGGCAAGCCCGGCGCGGCGCGCGCCGTGGTGCGGGCGCTGCACGCGCTCGGGGACGGCGAAATCCCCTGGTGGCGGGTGGTGCGCGCGGACCGGACGCTGGCGGAGCCCGTCGCAAAGGCGCAGGGGAAGCTTCTGCGCCAGGAGGGCGTCACCGTGGAAGGGCGGCGGGTGCGGACGGCGAAGGGGCGCAGCGAAGCGCGGGATTGACCCCGGTCGCAGGCGAAGGCTATGCGTCGGCTCGCCGGGCCCTTAGCTCAGCGGTCAGAGCTGTCGGCTCATAACCGATTGGTCCCAGGTTCGAATCCTGGAGGGCCCACTTCTCCTTCGTCCGGCACGCCGCGCTCAGCGCGGGCCCATCAGCTTCACCATCTTGTTGTAGAGCCCCATCACCAGCAGGGGCGCGGGCCACATCCCCACGAACCGGCTGAGGCGGGTGCGGTGGGCCAGTTCCGCCCCGAACGAGAAGGCCATGGCCCCGAGCCCGAGGAAGAGGAACACCTCGGAGGGCACCTTGGCGGCCTGCATCTCGATGGTGCGGGTGATGCGGTCTTCGCCGTGCTCGGCGCGGAAGACCGGCGCCGGGCGGTAGACGAGCTCCGACGCTTCGGCTCTGGGGTTCACGTCCCTGTCCATTCACGCCTCCCGTCCCCATCATGGTGACGACGGCGGGTGCGCGCGGGGAGGACTGGAGGATGAAGCGCGAGTGGACGTTGCGGCGGGCCGAGCGGCAGGCAACCGACCTCCTGGTGGCGGTGGCGGGGGTAGGCCCGCTGCTGGAGCGTGACTACTGGGTGGTCATCGACCGGTGCCGGCTGTCCCCGCGCGGGCTGATGTCGCAGGTGTCGCGCTGGTTCGAGCGCTTCGCCCCCAGGTCCGTGGCCGTCTTCTGGCGGCACGGGCAGCAGGGGGAGCCGCTTTGCGAAGACGACCTGCTGGACGTCCACATCAAGGGCGCCGGGGTCTTTCAGGTGCGGGTCATTCACACCAACGCGCAATCGCTGACGCTGGGGACGCTCAGGGGCCACCCCGAGGCCGGGCGCATCACCTTCGGCGCCTACCGCAACCGGCGGGGGGACGTGCTCTTCCACATCCGCAGCCGGGCGCGTTCGGGGACGCGGCTTCGGTACTGGGGGTTCGTGGGCGCAGGCGAAGCGCTGCAGACGCGCTGCTGGGCGGACTTCGTCAACCGGGTGGCGGTGGCCTACGGCGAGGGGGTCCTCGGGAACATCCAGGCGGAGACGCGGGTGCGCGCAGACGAGCCTGTGCACCTGGCCAAAGGCACGCCCACCTATTGGGCAGAGGGGGACTGAAGATGGAGATCTGGCGCTACCGCCGCGGGTGGACGGAGCGGGAGTTGGAGCAGGCGCTGTCGCACGCGCGGGGCTTCGGCCTGAACTTCCCCGCCTCCCCGGACCAGATGACCGTGGAGCAGGGCTGGAACCACGTGGAGTCGCAGGCGGTCATCGGCCGGGAGCCGCCGGGGCCGCCGCTCGCAGACGGCGCCTTCGCGCGCGCGCGGCGGGGCCTCGAGCTGTTGGAGTTCTCGGATCCCCGCGTGGTGGTGGCGCACTTCCGCGAGGGGGAGCCAGTGGCCGGCCGCATCGTGCTCCTGGAACTGCAGGCGATGGGGCTGCGCTTTCTGTGCCCGGTGCGCATCGGCCAGGTGCGGGACGAAGCCGACGAGTGGACCACCCGCTTCGGGTTCTGCTTCGAGACCCTGGACGGCCACATCGAGGCGGGGCGCGAGTGGTTCCTCGTCACCAAGCAGCACGAGACCGGCGAGGTGCGCTTCCGCATCGAGGCGGACTGGCGCGCCGGTGAGTTCCCCACCTGGTGGTCGTACCTGGGCTTCCAGCTCTTCGGCCGCCGCTACCAGCGCGCGTGGCACCTCGAGGCGCACAAGCGGTTTCGGGCCCTGGTGCGCTCGGAGGCGGACGCCCCCACCGCCACGCGTGGCCGCACGCTCACGCACACCGGCCACGTGATGGACCCGTGGCCCATCCAGTTCCGCTCCCTGCGCGGGGTGCAGAAGGAGGAGCTCCGCCAGGACCGCCTGCTCCGGGTGGGCGCGCTGGGCGCTGCCTGTGGCCTGCGCACCTTCACCCCGCCGGCGGTGCTGGCGCTGCGGCTGCACCACCTGCACACCATGGGCGAGGCGCCGCACGACCTGCTCTCCCACGCCCTCGTCTCCCGCCCCGGCGTGGGCCTCTTGACCGCGATGGCGCTCGGCGAGTGGGCGGGGGACAAGCTCCCGTTCATTCCCAACCGCACCTCTCCGCCGGCGCTGCTGGGCCGGGTGGGGATGGGCGCGGCCGTGGGTTATCTCCTGTCGCGGCACCGGCAGCGGCGGCGGATGACGTCGGTGGCGGTGGGCGCTGTGTGCGCGGCGGCCGGCACCTTCGTGGGCTTCGGGCTGCGCAAGCTCCTGTCCCGGCACGTGGTGCGAGAGCCGTGGGCGGGCGTGGTGGAGGACGTCTTCACGCTGGGCCTGTCCGCCTTCGTGGCCAGGGGCCTGCGGCCGCCGCGCGGTGAGGCCCCGCCGAGGCGGGCGCTGCCGGCGGGAGCGCTCCAGCAGGACGCGCTGCAGGGGGCCTGAGTCCTCCGAGCGCGGGCGCACCGCGTGGGGCAGAGGTTTGACCGCCGCTGCAGCCGGGCGCTATGGCCCGGGGCATGACCACGAGGAGGAGAGGTGCACTCGCGCTGTGGGCCACCGCGACGGCGTCGTGCCTGTGGCTGGGAGCGGGCGCAGGCTGTCTGAGGACGCTGACCGGGTCCGAGTTCATGGCCCTGCGCGGCGAGGTCGAGGACCGCAACGAAGCGAACTACCACGCCGCACGCGAGGCGCTGGTGGCGCAGGGCTTCGTGCTCGGCGAAGAGACGGCCACCCGATACCTGGGCGCGCACCCGTCCCTGCGGCACGACCTGCTCACCCGCTGCCTCGACGCGCGCCGCACCGAAGACGTCCCGCCCCTCCCGCTGGTCCTCTACGAGTTGGCGGAGAGCCGGCATCAGCCGCGCGAAGAGGTCACCGCCCCGGCGCACCCGGCCTGCCAGTTCCTGGACGGCTCCCACGGCTCGTTGACCGTCACCCTGCCCGACGGCAGCACGCGAGACCTGCAGCGCCTCGACGCGCGTCGCTGGCAAACGGCGACCTCCCCTTCCGGCGAGCGCTTCCGCCTGCAGCCCTCGCCGCGTGGGGCCCAGGTCCGGACGGTCCGGGTGAGCTGTGAGGACCGCACCCCGGAGCTGCGGCAGACGCCGCTCTCCACCGGAGAGCAGGTCCCCTTCCGGTACCGGGAGGAGGCGCCCCTGAAGGAGCTGCGCATGGACTACGACGTCGAGCACCTCGAGGACGTCTGCGGCTGAAGTGTCCCCGTGGTTCACCCAGAAGGCCGGTGAAGGGTCTGTCGGCCTCACGGAGCCCCCGGTTGGGGTATGACGCCCGCTTCTGGGGGTGCGCACATGACGGGTTCGAGGTGGGTGTGGCTGGCGGCAGGTGTGGTCGCGTTGGCGGGCTGTGAGCCGACCGGCGGCGAAGGGACCACGGTGGCCCCGGAGCCAGCGGGCAAGAACTGCGCACAGGGCGGCGTTCGCATCACGGGGGATGACGGGGCGGTGGAGTACGCCTGCAACGGCACCCCCGGAGACGCGACGGCGATAGCGGACGAGCCGCCCGGCGCCCACTGCACGCATGGCGGCCTGCGGATCACCGACGGCGACGGCAAGGTCTCGTATCTTTGCGCCTCACAGGTGTCAGACGGGCGCGCGGCCTTGTGTCCGGGCGGAGTGGCGGGCGCAGCCTCCTCGACGAGGCCCGGGCTGTTCATGACGCTGCGAGGTGGCTCCTCCATCCCCGGCACCGCCACGGCCCCCGCAGCGAGCGGGAGGCCGGCGCTGGACGACGCGCTCCGGCTGGAGGCGCTCTGCCACGGCATGCAGTGGGAGCCACCGGGTGGCCAGTCCAACGGGGGCGTCTACCTGGAGCCCTTGACCGTGGTGCTGCGCGTGGACCAGACGCTGCCCTTGCTGATGACCGCGTTCGCCCAGGCGCGCCTTCTGGAGGTGGGGCTGCGGGTGTACGGCGAAGACGGGGTGGGGCTGGGTGAGGACGTCATCGACGCGGAGGTGACCCTGGACAACGCCCACCTGGTGCTCGTCGAGCAGTTCACCGCGCAGGACCCCGTGCGCCCCCATGAGCGCGGGCTCTTCGTGCGGTTGGGCTTCATCTACAACACCTGGGAGTACGAGACCTTCGGGCCGTCGGGGACGGTGGTGAGCGACAGCCAGCGCCTGTTCCTCCCCCTGGCTCCGCAGGCACCGTGTGTCCCCGTCTTCGCCGAGGCGGGGGATTCGTTGACGGCGACGGCGAGGGTGGACGGCCAGGCGCTTTCAGGCGCGGCGTCCTGGGAGACCTTCGCCGCGTGCCTGCGGGCGGAGCGCGGCTACGCCGGCAACATGCTCACCGGCTCCGTGACCTGGGGGCCCCTGGAGCTGTTCAAGCGGCAGGACGGCCAGAGCCCCCTGCTGCAGGCGGCGCTGTTCGGGAATGACCTTGTCGACGGGCGGCTGGAGCTCTGGCGTCGGGTCGATCCGGGCGTGGGCTCCGTGGCGAGGGAGGTGGTGTTCGAGGAGGAGACGCTGAATGGGCGCCTCTCGGGCTATGGGCTCCTGCTGCAGGGTGACACGCGGCTGGAGCGGCTGCGCTTCGACTACACCGGCCTGCGACAGACCTGGCTCGAGGGCGGCCAGCAGTTCGAGGTCGACCTCGCGGACCCGTAGAGTCGCCGGGTGAGCCACGTCGTCGTCCGCGCGGGGCCGGGGCGCCTGGAGATCCGCCGGAAGGTGCCTGGGTACGTCGACCTGCCGCTCGTGCTCGCGGCGCTGGCGGGGCTGTTCCTCTTCTTCGCCATCGCCGCCAGGCCCACCGTGGTCACCTGCAGCCGTCAGACCGGAAGCTGCCAGGTGCGGACTTCGGCGCTCGAGGCGCACGCCGTCCGCATCACCGCCCTCCGGGGCGCGAAGGTGGAGCGCCCGAAAGAAGCAGGCGCCGTCCTGCTGCGGGTGCCCGGCAGGGGCGGGCCGGTGGAGGTCGCGCGCACGCCGTGGCTGTCGGCCCCACAGCTCGACGCGCTGGCGGGAGCGCTGCGGCGTTTCGCCGCGGCGCGGAGCCCCCCGTCGCTGGAGGTCGAAGTGCGGAGCTGGCTTCTGGCGCTGGAGGTGGGCGGCGCCTTCGTCTTGCTCGCGGCCCTGGGGGCCGTGTTCCGGAGGCGCTGGTTCAAGGCCACCCTGGAGGTGTCCGACGCGGGGCTGCGCGTTCAACGGCGGGACCTGCTCTCCACTGCGCACGCGCCGCTGCTCCGGCCTGACGCGGCGCTGCTGGAGGAGGAGCAGTCAGACGACGGCGCGAGGCGCCTGGTGCTCGTCCTCCCCGAAGGCAGGCGCCTGGCGCTGATGCCGTGGGCGAAGGGTGCGGCCGCGCTGGCGCAGGTCCGCGCGGAGGTGGAGCGGCTGCTGCGTCCTGGACGGCAGGGCTGACCCTCACTGACCTTCAGCCGAAGCGCGCGAGCACCCGCGCCACCGACTGCGCGTACGAGCCGCCGAAGTGATTGAGGTGATTGAGCAGGTGGTAGAGGTTGTAGACCTCCCGCCGCTCCTCGTAGTCAGGCTCGAGCGGCCACGCGGCCGAATACGCGCCGTAGAAGCCCGCATCGAAGCCTCCGAAGAGCTCCGTCATCGCCAGGTCCACCTCCCGGTCACCGACGTAGGCAGCGGGGTCCACGAGCCAGGGGGTCCCCTCCGCGCCGGGCAGGTGGTTTCCGCTCCAGAGGTCTCCATGGACGAGCGATGGATGCGGCCGCGCGGGCAGCAGGTCCTCCAGCCGCGCCAGGAGCCGCTCCGCCTTCACATCCCAGGCGCGGTCCCACAAGCCGCCCTGACGTGCGCGCTCGAGCTGCGGCGCAAGGCGCTCTTCGCGAAAGAAGGCCGGCCATGGCGCGCGCCATGTGTTCCGTTGCGGCAGCCGGCCAATGAAGTTGTCGGTGAAAAAGCCGTAGCGGGGCGCGGCCTCGCGTTCGCCAGCTGGGTCCTTGCGGTGCAGGCGGGAGAGCCCCTCGCCCAGGCGCGCCCAATAGCCGAAGTCCGTCCGCCCGGGTTCAACCCACGAGAGCAGGAGGAACCCCGCGCGCATCCCACGCGCGTTCTGCGCCTCGAGGACCTCGGGCACCCCCAGCCCCGTCTCTTCTGCCGACAGGCGCAGCGCCCGAAGCCCGGCCGCCTCCGCCTCGAAGGTGCCGCCCGTCTCGCCCGAGGCGTGCTTGAGGAAGAAGGTGCCCCGGTCCGCCTCCACCCGAGACGCGTGGGCGATGCAGCCGCCGCCCAGGGAGGTCACGCGCAACACCCTGCCTGCGTGCCGCTCCACGGGTGCGAGCACCGACGCCTCGAGCGAGCCGCTCACAGCCCGTGCAGCGCCCGAAGGCGTGCGAGCAGCGCCCTGCCCGTCCGCTCCACGATGTCCAGGACCTCTTCGAAGCCGTCTGCGCCGCCGTAGTACGGATCCGGCACCTGTCGGTCTTCGGGCGCTGGATCGAAGTCCCGGAAGAGGGCGACGCGCGCTGCCTGCTCCCGGGACGTCGCCAGGCGCTGCGCGTTGGCGAGGTTGTGCCGGTCCATCACCAGCACGTGGTCGAACCGCTCCAGATGCGCAGGGATGAGCACCTGCGCGCGCTGCTGCGAGAGCTCCACGCCGCGCCGCCTCGCCGCCTGGGTCATGCGGGCGTCCGGCGGCTCCCCCACGTGGTAATCACCGGTCCCCGCGGAGGCGATGTCGAAGGTCCCTTCCAGCCCGGCCTCCTCCACCAGCTTGCGGAACACGCCCTCTGCCACCGGGCTTCTGCAGATGTTGCCGAGGCAGACGAACAGCACCCTCACCTTCTCGCGCGCCATGGCGGAGGAGCCTGCCAGAACGCAGCACGGCCCGCCCGGGACCCCGTCGTCCCCGGGCGGGCCGCCCCGCTCGCGCCCCACCTGCTACGACTGCGCGAGCAGCTCTCTGGCCAGCGCCCACCTGCGGTCTGCCGGCAGGGCCACCTCCCACGGGGCGAGGGTCTCCCCTCCATCCGCGCCGGCGATGCCCAGCTCCCGCTCCACCTTGTGCGAGAGCTGCACCTGCTCTTCTCGCAGCCACTTCACCGCTGCGGCCGCGCGCGGCAGCTTCGTCCAGCCACCGTCCTCGGGCCGCACCTCCACCAGCCAGCCGCCGGTGTAGGCGCGGGAGAGGAGCCCCGGCCGGGAGGCCAGCGCGGTGTTCTGCGCCACCACCTGGCCCGAGACCGGCGAGGGGATGTCCAGGACCCGCCCCGCAGTGCGGATCCGCGCCAGGGCCTCGCCGCGCTGCACCCTCACCCCCACCGCCGCCAGCTCGATGAACTCGGGGGTGGGCACCAGCCTGCGCACGAGGTCATCGAGCCCCAGCCGCAGCCGCTCCTTCGTCCCCCTGAGCCAGACGTGGCTCCGTGCGTAGTGGACGTCGTCCCGGGCGAGCACCCGGTCCGCGTCCGCGAGGTGCCGGATTCGCAGCCACAGCCGCCGCAGCCCGTGGCCGCCGTGGTAGACGGCCGCGACCAGCGCCATGAAGGTGAAGACCAGGGCGACGAGCAGGAGGCCCCGGATCAGCAGGCCTGCTGCGCCCGCTGCCAACTGGGTCAGGGTCTCCATGGCTCACTCCGCCTCGCCGGCTTCGGCGTCGGAGCCCTCTTGCGCCGCCTCCTCCGCCTCTTCGTCGGCGAAGACGTCGTGGCAGCTGTCGCAGGCGCGCATCTTGAAGCCCCGCTCTCCGTCGTGGCAGCCGCCGCACAGCTCGCCCTGGTCGAAGCGCGCGTGGGTGGCGGGCCGGCCGTCCGCGGTGGCGTTGGGCTCGGTGATCTTCCACATCGTCGGGTGGCAGGTGGTGCAGTCCGGGTTGGCAGGATCCACGTGGGTCTCGTGCCGGAAGGTCACAGGTCCCGGGCTCTCCTCGCCCCGGGGGTAGACGAAGTCCGGGGGCAGTTGGTTGAAGGTCCCGCTGGTGGCGGCGAACGTCACCGCACCGGCGAGCAAGACGAGGACGGCGAGCCTGGCGTTCATGGCGCATCTCCAGTGAGGAAGTGCTCGCGGGCGATCTGGTCCCAATGCTCCGGGTCGATGGCGCGGGCGAGCCCGTTGATGGGGACGCCGCCGTCGTGGGCCACCGCGCCCAATTCGGGGCTGGCGCGGCGGAGCAGCGACTCGAAGGCGTCCTGGACGTAGCGCTTCGCGGTGGCGCCGCGGAGCAGTTGGTGGGTGTCTGCCTCCGGCCGGGTGGGCTTGACCTTCACCAGCCAGCCTTCGCCGTACGCGTCGGTGAGCGCCTCGGGCACGCGGGCCAGTTCGGCGTTCACCTCGGTCACCATCCCGTCCACCGGGGAGAGCATGGGGACCTGCTTGTCACCGACCTGGAGGTAGAAGGCCGGCTCTCCCTGCAGGAGCACCGCGCCCTTGCTGGGGAGCTGCACGCGGGTGACGGGCCCCACCAGCCTTTGGGCGAAGTCATCCGCGCCCACGGTGGCGGTGGCCCCGGCGTCCATCCGCAGCCAGGCGTGGCCGGGGTGGAGCAGGACGCCATCGGGGACGGTGAAGTCCACCGCGGCGGAGTGGCTGGCGGGCTCCTGGGCCTTCGCCTCCGCGGTGTGCGGGGACTTGTCCATGAACCGCCAGAAGGCGGCGAAGAGGGCGAGGTAGCTCAAGGCGATGAGGTACTCGGCGGTCTTCGCAGGGAACTGCGCGAGGAAGTCGAACTCCATGACGTGCTCCTTTCAGTGAGCCTGCGAGTAGCGGGGGTCGTCTCGGAGGACCGGCATCCGGTTGACGATCCAGCGGAAGACCAGGACGCCCAGCGTGATGATGGTCAGGGAGATCATCACCTCCATCCAGTGGGGGATGTACCGGGCCTCTTCCCAGCGGTAGGCGATGAACGAGCTGTTGAACCGGTTGAGCATGATGCCCAGCACCGTGATCACCGCCGCCACGCGCGCCACCTTCACCTTCTGGTTCCGCCAGGCGTAGGCGAACAGGCACATGGGCAGCACCACGAAGCCCAGCATCTCCACGCCGAACCAGGCGCCCCAGCCGCTCGCCAGCATGGGCCAGGCGTGGCTGTCCACCAGGCCGATGACGCGCCCGAAGGTGTAGGCGAAGAGGACGATGGCGGCGGCGCGCCCCAACCCCAGGGTGAGCTTGTTCACGTCCACCGGCTTCTTCGGGTTGAACTGGTCGTGGAAGACCCGGTGGCTGATGGTGGATTCGAAGATCACCATCGCCAGGCCAGCGGCGATGCTGGAGACGAAGAAGAAGATGGGGATGTACGGCGAGTACCAGAGCGGGTGCAGCTTCCCCTTCGCCATCAGGAACAGGGAGCCCAGGGACGACTGGTGCAGGGTGGAGAGCACCACCCCGACGACCACCATGGCCAGGGTGATGCGCATGGCCCACGCGCGCGCCTTCTTCCAGCCGAGCCACTCGAACAAGGCGGGGCTGAACTCGAGGAAGAGCACGGTGGCGTAGAGGGCCACGCACCAGGCGACCTCGAAGAGCACCGAGGTGACGCCGTGGGACCCGACCATGACCACCCAGAGGTTCCAGGGCCGCCCGAGGTCCGCGACGAGCCCCACGACCACGAAGAGGTAGCCCAGAAAGCCGGTGAGCACCGCCGGCCGCACGATGGGCCGGTACTCCTCGAGCCCGAAGATGTAGACCGCCGCGGCCACCGTGTATCCGCCGGCCGCCAGCGCCACGCCGGAGGCCACGTCCAGCCCAATCCACAGGCCCCACGGGTACGCCTGATCGAGGTTGGTGGTCGCGCCGATGCCCGCCCAGAACCGGTAGACGATGAGCGGGATGCCCACCATCAGGATGCACGCCGCCAGCACGTTCCACGGCGTGATGAGGGAGCGCAGGTAGGCCCTGGGCGTCTTGCCCAGCCACAACGTCTGGGCCCAGAACGCGCGCCGGTCGATGACTGCGCTACTCATGGTCGTCCTCCTTCAGGGGCTGTGCGGCGGTCTCGTTCTTGCGGCGGGTGACGGAGTGGATGGCCATCAGCAGAGGCGGCCACAGGGTCATCACGAAGGGCACCGCGCCGAGCGCGCCCTGGGTGAGCCGCGCGTACGACTCCTCGGAGACCTTCCCCTTGAGGCCCAGCTTCTCGAAGGAGACGTCAGCGAGGTAGAGCACGCTGGTGCCGCCTGCCTCCCGCTCTCCGTAGACGTGCTGGACGTACTTCTCGGGCTGGCCATAGACCCGCTGCTTGGCCTCGAGCAGCAGCCGGTCCCGCTTGCCCGAGGTGATGGCGCCGGTGGGGCACACGCTCGCGCAGGCGGGGGCCTTCCCCTCCTTCTGGCGGTCGAAGCAGCCCGAGCACTTCTGGATCTTCGGGATGGCCTTGCCGTACTCGAACTTCGGCACGTCGAACGGGCAGGAGACCATGCAGTAGCGGCAGCCCATGCACCGCTCCGGGTGGTAGACGATGGGCCCCTCCGGCGTCTTCTCCAGCGCCCTGGTCAGACAGGCCGAAGCGCACGCCGGCTCCAGGCAGTGCATGCACTGGGTCTTGATGAAGCGGGCCTGGCCGTCCTTCCCCTTCGCCTCCGCCCGGTTGACGACGGTGTACCGGTCGGTGTCCAGCGTGCGGGGTTGGTCGAACACGGCGCGGTCACCCGGGGAGTCAGGGGGCCGCTGGCCGTTGACCTCGGTGCAGGCCGCCTCGCAGGCGCGGCAGCCCACACAGCGGGTGGTGTCAATGAGCAGGCCGAAGGTGTCGCGGTTCACGCTGGGGTCTGTCCCCGCGTGCGCGGCGCCGGTGGCGAGCGCGGCGCACGCCACGCCGCCTCCGCCAGCAACCTTGAGGAACTTCCTTCTGTCGAGCGTCTTCACGGGTGCGTCTCCTGGGACTTCGTGTGCCTTCAGGGAACGAGCGAGAGCCGGGGCATCCCGCGGGTCGCCAGCGCGTTGAGCCCCCAGAGGGCCAACACACCGAGCGGTGCGAGGGTGACAATGAGGATCATGACGGGGTCTCCTTCTTGGGCTGCGGTGCCGCGGGGGAAGACACGTCCGCTGCGGCGGAGGCCGGGCGTGTCGCTGAGGTCTGGGCGAGCAGGACGGGGCAGCACGACGGGTCGTCGTGTATGCAGTGGCCAGCGGCGACGAGCTGGGCCCTGGGCACCAGCTTCTTCACCGGCCAGGCGTCGCAGTAGACCATCACCACTTCGCGTAGATGTGGGCAGCCCATGTGCGCCTCCGCTCGTTGCGAAGGCCTCATGAGCAAGCCGCTGACCACAGGGGGGCGCGCTCCTGCGGTGAACAAAGCCGCGCGCTTACGACGACGCCCGCGGCCTTTGGGAGGGCGCGGGCGCGGGTGAAGTGTGGAGTTCTTCGGCAGCCGGTCGAAGAACTACACAGCCAGCTCGTCTTCGATGCCGTCCGCGTCGCCGCGGCGCAGGCCGTACTTCTTGATCTTGTTGTAGAGCGTCGCCCTGTCGATGCCGAGCACCCGGGCGGCCGGCGCGACCTTGCCTTCGAACTGGTCGAGCACGAAGCCGATGTGCCGCTTCTCCACTTCGTCCAGCGAGGAGAGGACCAGGTGCGGCGCGGCCTGCGGCGGCGCCGCGAGCCCCAGCTCCGCCACGCCGATGATGGGGGAGGTGGCGATGACCGCGCCCCGCTCCAGCACGTTGCGAAGCTCGCGGATGTTCCCCGGCCAGGCGTGCGCCAGCATCAGCGCCATCGCGTCGCCGGTGACGCCCTTGAGCGGCTTGCCCAGCTCCACCGAGAGCCGGTCCAGGAGATTCTCCACCAGGAGCGGCAGGTCCTCCAGCCGGTCCCGCAGCGGCGGCAGCCGGACGGGGATGACGTTGAGCCGGTAGAAGAGGTCCTCGCGGAAGTGCCCGCCGGCCACCGCCTTGTTCAGGTCCCGGTTGGTGGCGGCGATGATCCGCACGTCCGCCTTCACCGCTTCGGTCCCGCCCACGCGGAAGAACTGCCGGTCCTCCAGCACCCGGAGCAGATCCAGCTGCAGCTTGGGCGAGACGTCGCCTATCTCGTCGAGGAAGAGGGTGCCGCCCGCCGCCGCCTCGAACTTGCCCTTGCGGCGCGCGTTGGCGCCGGTGAACGACCCGCGCTCGTGACCGAACAGCTCCGACTCCAGGAGGGTCTCGGTGAGCGCCGCGCAGGAGACGGCCACGAAGGGCCCGTGCGCCCGGGTGCTCTCGGCGTGGATGGCGCGGGCGAAGACCTCCTTGCCGGTGCCGCTCTCCCCGAGCACGAGGATGGTGGAGTTGGATCTCGCGGCCGCGCGGGCGAGGTCGAAGCAGGCGCGCATCGCCGGGCTCTTGCTGTACAGGTCGTGGAAGCGCAGCTCCCGCTTGAGCGCCTTGCGCAGGACGTCGTTCTCGTGCCGCAGCTGCGCCTGCTGGGCGATGCGCTCCACCGCCAGGCTCAGCTCCTCCGCGTCGAAGGGCTTCACCAGGTAGTCGTAGGCGCCGCCCTTGATGGCCTGCACCGCGGTGTCCACGGTGGCGTAGGCGGTCATCATCAGGACGGGCAGCTCGGGCTGCAGCGCCTTCACCTCCGCCAGGACCTGCAGCCCGTCCATGCCGGGCATCTTCAGGTCCACGAGCAGGATGTTCCAGGGCGCCTGCCGGACCTTCTCGAGAGCGCAGGGGCCATCTGGCGCGGTGTCCACGGTGTAGCCGTCCCGCTCCAGCCAGGCGGAGAGGGACTCTCTGACGCTCTCTTCGTCGTCGACGATCAGGATCTTGATGCGCTCGGGGTTCATGACGGTTCTCCAGCGGGACGGGGGCGCTGCAGGCGGCGGCGGCAGCGCGGACAGACGGTGGCGCTCTTGGCGTCCACGTGAAGCAGGGTGGAGGAGCGGGACATCAGGCAGGTGGCGTCCGGGCAGTGGACGAGTCCATAGGTGTGGCCGAGCTCGTGCGCGCATTCCTTGAGGAGCCGCGAGAGGAACACCGCGCGCGGGTCCTTCCCCAAAGAGAGCAGCGCGCGCCAGCCGCCGGTCTCGGCGGGCGGGACCCCCAGGCGCGCCGTGGAGACCACCGCGCACCTCCCGCCCAGCTGCGCCTCTCCAAAGACCCAGGAGAGCACCGGGATGAAGAGGTCCCCGTCGAAGACGCCGAGCACCCGCTCCGCATCGTCGGGCGCCGCCTCGGCCACCCAGGCGAGCACCCGGCTCGAGGACCACTGTCCGCGGCGCGCGTCGTAGGCGTCTTCGGGGCAACCTCCGCGCACCTCCAGGCGCGTCGGCTTCTCGAAGAGCGCGGCGAGGAAGGCCCGCGCGGTCCCCAGCGCGTCTGGGTCGGGTGGTCCGCGGCCAATCCACCACACGGCGATCACGCCGCCTCCGGCGACGGCGGTGCACCGGGGCTCTCCTGGGGGCCGTTCACCGGCAACCACAGGCGGATGGTGGTCCCCTCCCCTGCCCGGCTGTCCACGTCCACGCTGCCGCCGTGACGGCCCATGATCCCGTACACCACCGACAGCCCGAGGCCGGTGCCCTTCTCCTTGGTGGTGAAGAACGGGTCGAAGATCTTCGACAGGTAGGCGTCGGGGATGCCCGGGCCGGTGTCGGAGATCTCCACGCACACCTTGAGGCCCTTCTGATGGGTGAAGGTGCGGCAGCGGAGGGTCCCCCCGGCGGTCATCGCGTCGCAGGCGTTGATGAGGATGTTGAGCAGCGCCTGGCGCACCTGGCCGAAGTCCGCCCGCACCTTCACCGCAGCGCCCAGCGTCTTCTCCAGGGTGACGCCCTGGAGCCGGAGCTGGTTGGAGATGATGGAGACCGCCTCCTCCAGGGCGGCGTTCACGTCGATGGGGGAGAGCTCCAGGGTCCGCTGCCGGGCGAAGTCCAAAAGCGAGCGCACGATGTTGCGGCAGCGGTCGGCCTCGCGCTGCACCAGCTCGAGCTGCCGCCGGTACAGCTTGAGGTCCCGCTCGGAGAGCCCCACGTCCTCGATGCCGCGCAGGAGCACCTTCGAGGACGTGAGGATGCCCATCAGCGGGTTGTTGATCTCATGGGCGATGGACGCCGACAGCTTGCCCAGCGAGCTCATCTTCTCTGCGTGGGCCAGCTCCTCCTGGATCTCCGCCAGGGCCTCGGTGCGCTCCTTCACCTGCTGCTCGAGCCCGGCCATCAGCTCGTCCACGTGCGCGCGCGCCTGGCGCAGGGACGCGGTCATGGTGTTGAAGGAGTGCTCGAGCTGGCCCAGTTCGCTGCGGTCCGCCTCCGGCAGCACGTGATCCAGGTCCCCTTGGGCCACATGCCGGGTGCCCCCCAGCAGCGCGCGGATGGGCCGGGACACCGTGCTGTGGAAGAACACCGCGCCCGGCACCGCCAGCGCCAGGAGCACCAGCAGGCTCAGCCAGAGGACCCGCCCCTGCAGCGCGCCGAGGCTCTGGCCGGTCTCGTCGAGCTGCAGTTCGAGGGCGATCACCCCCAGCAGTGGCGCCTGCTCCACCGGGAGGTGGCAACCCGAAGCCGCACAGCGCGGCTCGTTGGGGATGGGCGTGGTCACCGCCACGCCCCGCTCCGGTCCTCCCCTGCCGGTGAACACCGCGGAGGCCTCGTGGCTGCACGGCGCGTCCGGGACGTCGGTGGCGTGACAGCGGGCGCACAGGGTCTGCGCGCGGTCCACCGGGCGGCCCACCTCGCCGGGCTCGGTGGACCAGGCCACCTCGCTGCGCGCGTTGATCAGCCGCACCGACTCGATGCGGGGGTGACGGGAGATCACCTCCATCGTCGTGTAGGCGCCCTCTTTGTTGGCCGAGAGCATCTGGTGGTCGATGCTCCGCAGGATTGTCTCGGACAGGAGGGTTGCCCCTCGGGCGGCCTCCTCCAATATGTGTTCCTCCTGGCTGCGGATGGAGACGTATGCAAAGGCGCCAATGGACGCGAGGAGCAGCGGCCCCAACAGGACCGCCATCCGGAAGCTCAGACGTTGGGTCCACCGCACCGTCCCAGGCATGCAACTCTCCCTGGTAGCGGCGGTACCAGCCGCCGCGACGGTGCGTCCTGCCGGGGATCAAGGGTGTGGGCGAAACTGATGAAGCGCTGAAGCACAGATTTATCGGGCGTTCATCGACCATTAGCACCACTAACGCGCGCATAATTTACGCGTTGAATAACTAATTAATAGCGGCGTTCATACGGGCACCGCGGCCCAATTTCGCGGAATTTCGAAAGGCGGAAGTGACCATGAAGAAGATGACCACGGCGGCACTGGCAGTGATGGCGGCGTTCACGTTCACCAGCACCACGGCGCTGGCGCAGGAGGACAAGAAGACGGCGCGGGTGTGGAAGGCGAAGTGCGGCTCGTGCCACGGCGCCACCGGCGCGGGTGACACCGCCAAGGGCAAGGAGATGAACGCCCCGGACCTGACCTCGGCGAAGTGGCAGGACGCCAACAAGGACGAGGCCATCAAGAAGGCCATCGCCGAGACCCAGACGGTGGAGATCGGCGGCAAGAAGGAGGAGCTGCACGGGTACGCGGGCGAGCTGAAGCCCGACCAGCTCGACGCGCTGGTCACCTACATCCGGGCCATGAAGAAGTAGGCCGCGCGGTTTCTCCCTGCGCCCCGCGCCGGTTCCATTGGGGGCCGGCGCAGGGCGCAGGTCCCTCGCTGAGCTGCTGGAAGCGGCCCGCTCGGCCTGCCCCGTCGCCGGTGGCGGCCATGGCGTGGCAAGCTCCGGTGCCGTGCCCCCCTCCCGAACCGTCCCCTCTCGCCTCCTCCGCGTGTCCGCGTCCGGGTGCGCGTGTGCCCTGGTCCTCCTGGCCCTGCCCGTCCGGGGCGAAGACGCCCTGAAGGCGCGGCTGGGCCGCGGCGAGATCATCACCGGACAGGAGGCGGTGGAGGGCTCGGAGGTGCCAGCGGCCACGCTGCAGGCGGTGGTGGACGCGCCCCCGGAGCAGGTGTGGCGCATCGTCTCGGACTGCGGGGGCTACCAGAAGTCCATGCCGCGCATCGCCGCTTCGAAGGAGCTGTCGCGAGAGGGGGACACGGTGATCTGCGAGGTCACCGCGGACCTGCCGTTCCCGCTCGCGGACCTCACCGCAAAGACCCGCGCCGAACACGCGGTGGTCCCCGGAAAGAAGTGGTCCCGGACGTGGACGCTGGAGGAGGGGGACTACCACGAGAACCGCGGCAGCTGGACCCTGACCCCCTTCGACGAAGACCCCGCGCGAACGCTGGTGCAGTACCGGGTCCAGGCGAAGCCGAAGGTGCCCATCCCGCAGTCGCTGGCGCGCAGCTTCCAGACCCGCGCCCTGCCGGACGTGGTGAAGCGCCTGCGTGAGGCCACCGCCAGGCCCGCCGGGGATTGATCCTGCGCAAACGGCCGCCGCACGCGGCCTGCCATGATCTCCACCAGGCACGGAGGCCCGGTGGTCCAGGACGACATCAGCGAGCGACCCTGCGCGCGGCTCTTCGCGCCCGAGGCGCTCGTGCCCGGACAGCGGCTCATCGTCTCCTGCGACGATCCCCGGGCGCTCGTCGCCCAGCTGGAGGCCCACCCGGAGATGGCCTGCGGCCTGCTGCACGAGCGTGACGGCCAGCACCGCTTCGAGGTGGAGCGGGTCTCTCCCGCGGTGAACCTGCGCATCGCCGCCTACGTGGGGTGGGATCAGCGGCGCATCGACGACCTGCTGGAGGCGGTCTTCGACAGGTTCGAGCAGGCGCAGTGGGAGGGCGCCCAGGCCGCGTACCGGGACTTCATGGGCGCGCTGTGCCGGCACATGGAGTGGGAGGAGACGGTGCTCCTGCCGCTGGTGCGCGAAGACCCGTCGGCGCCCGTGGGCCGCGTCGGAGACCACCCGGTGATCCGCGGGTTCGGCCGCGAGGCCCTCCGGGCCCTGGAGCGAGGGGATGGGGAAAGGTTCCGCCGCGCCATCGGGGCGCTGCTGGAGGTCAACGGGGCGCACGAGTTCGCCGAAGAGGTGGAGCTCTACCCGAGGCTGGACAGGCTCCTGGGGCCGGGCCGCGCGCGAGCGCTCATCCTCGAGCAGCTCCTCCGGGGGTCACACTCGGACGCGGAGCTGCACCTGCACAACCGCTGAAGCCCGCTTCAGGGCTTGGGGATCCGCAGGGTCTTGCTGATCATCGCGCTGCCGGAGAGCAGGTACATCAGCGACAGCGGGTGAAGGGTCACAGGGCCCAGGCGCCATTCCCCCAGCCACAGCGCGTCACCGATGCGGCCGTACCAGGCGCACACACCAATCACCACGACCAGCAGGAGGCTGGTGGGGATGGGGGTGCCCTCGAAGTACTTCACCTTGCCCCGCTCGTCCGCCAGCTCCTGCGCGGTGACGTTGAAGCGCGCCAGCCGGCTGATGCCGCAGCCCACGAAGTACAGCAGCACGGCGACGTCCAGGCCGCCGCGCATCCCCACCGCGAACCCCAGGGCCGCCGGGGCCACGCCGAAGGAGATGACGTCCGCCAACGAGTCGAGGTCCGCGCCCAGCGGCGAGGACTTGTAGCGCCAACGGGCGATCTTCCCGTCCAGCGCGTCCAGCACGAACGCCACCGGCAACAAGGTCAGCGAAAGCCACAGCCAGCGCCCCTCGCCGGAGACGAGGTACTGCATCAAGGAGAGCACCGAGCCCGTGCCGGCGAAGCCGTTGCCCAGGGTGACGAAGTCCGCGAGCGCGAAGCTGCGGATCATCGAGAAGTGCCGGCGCTCACGGGGAGGCGGCTTCGCCGCTGCGTCCTTCATGGGCGCTTCGGCCTAGCACAGCGCCGCCCGCCGCCGCAGGGAACTGCACCTGCCTTCGCACCCGGTGACACTTCGCCGGCAGCCGGAGTTTGGTGACAACGAGGGCCGGCTCCACTACGCGTAGCAGGGACGATGGTCCGCCAGACGCTCGAGTTCCTCCGGGTTGGCCTCATCCCCACCGAGGAGGACGCCCGCGCCTTGTACGCGCTGCTGTCCCCGGACAACCTGCCCGGCGAGACCAGCCGGTTCATCAACCTCGGCTACTGGGCGGACGCGCAGCACCAGAGCTACGACGCCGGCGCCGCCGCGCTGGCGGACCGGCTGGCGCAGGCGGCCCACCTGACCTCGGCGCGGCAGATCCTCGACGTGGGCTTCGGCTACGGCGACCAGCTCCTGCGCTGGCTGGACACCGCCTCGCCACAGGCGCTGTGGGGCCTCAACGTCTCCGCGCCGCAGCTCCACCACGCGCGCACCCTGCTCGGCGGACACCCGCTCGGGGAGCGGGCCCAGCTGATGCTGGGGTCTGCCTGCGCGCTGCCCCTGCCGGACGGGAGCGTGGACCGGGTGTTGGCGCTGGAGTCCGCCTTCCACTTCACCCCCCGCACCACCTTCTTCGCCGAAGCCCACCGCGTGCTCGAAGAGGACGGGGTGCTGGCCCTCGCGGACATCCTGCTCATGCCCGGCGAGCGGCTGGGCTGGCCGTTCACCTCCGCCTGGCGCATCCCGAAGGCCAACTGCATCGACAGGGTGCAGTACGCCGCGCAGCTTCGGGAGGCGGGCTTCCGCGACGTGGAGGTCACCTCCATCCGCGAGCACGTCTTCGACCCGCTCCTGGACCGGCTGGCCCAGCGGCTGCGCGACCCGGAGGTGGTGGCGAGGATGCACCCCCTGCTGCGGGCGGTGTGCCTGCCCAACGGCTACACCCGCAGGGTGCTGCGCCGGTTCGACTACGTCATCGCCACCGCGCGCAGGTAGCGCCTTCAGGCCCCTCCCTGGCCGCCCGGTGTCCGGGCCGCCCCTGCCGCGCGCAGGTGGCGTGCGCAGTGTTCGAGGGAACCCCTTTTTCAACCGGAGGAGCACGGACATGGCGGGGACGCTCAGAGACGTGATGACGCGGGACGTGGAGACGGTGAACCCCGAGGACACCCTGCGCGAATGCGCGGAGAAGATGCGGGCGCTCAACGTGGGGCCCATCCCGGTCTGCGAGAACGGCAAGCTGGTGGGGATGATCACCGACCGGGACATCGTGGTCCGCGCGGTGGCGCTGGGGCACGACCCGGCCTCCACGAAGGTCCGCGACGTGATGACCGACGACGTGGAGACCTGCTCGCAGGATGCCTCCGTGGAGGAGGCGGCCAAGCTCATGAAGGACAAGCAGATCCGCCGGGTGCTGGTGCTCGACGACAACCAGAAGCTCGCCGGCATCGTGGCGCTGGGAGACCTGTCCCAGGACGGGGATGATCGGCTTACCGGCGAGACGCTGGAGCGGATCAGCGAACCGTCGAGCCCCTCCATGTAGCGGGACTGCCCCTGGGCCCCGCGCCCCCTACAGGCGCGGGGTCACGTCCAGGGCGAGCGCGACGAACAGGCCCGAGAGGTAGACCAGGGACACGAGGAAGAACTGCCGCGCCCACGGCCTGCCCAGCCCGAGGATGAACCCGTACAGGGACATCCCCAGGAACACCGCCCCCAGGACCAGCGCGGTGCCGAGGTACCAGACGCCCACCAGGCCCATCGAAAACGGGAGCACGCTGATGGCCACCAGGGGCACCGTGTAGAGCACGGCGTAGAAGCGCGAATAGGCCTCGCCCTTCTCGTTGGAGATGACCTTGATGCCTGCGGCCGCGTACTCCTCCTGCCGGAAGAGGGCGATGGCGATGAAGTGGGGGATCTGCCAGAGGAACAGGAGCGCGAAGAGGACCAGCCCCCCCAGGTCCATCTGCCCGGTGACCGCCGTCCAGCCCATCAGCGGAGGCAGCGCGCCGGGGATGCCGCCCACCAGCATCGCCACCGAGGACCTGCGCTTCATGGGCGTGTAGACGAGCACGTACGACAAGAAGGCGATGAGGCCCAGCACCGCGGTGAGCAGGTTGGCGGCGAGCGCCAGCAGCGGGAGCGAAAAACACGCGAGCCCGATGCCGAACCACAACGCCACCTGGGGCGCGAGCCTGCCCGCGGGCAGCGGCCGGGTGCGGGTGCGCGCCATGTACCGGTCGCTGTCCCGCTCGATGTAGCAGTTGAGCGCGTTGGCGGCGCCCACCACCAGGGTGACCCCCAGCAGCGTCAGCAGCGCGCGGAGGGGATCCACCCTTCCCGGCGCCAGCCACAGCCCGCCCGCGGTGGTGGCGATCACCAGCGACGACAGCCGCGGCTTGGTCAGGCGGATGAGATCCGCAGGGGAGATGGGAAGTGCGACCGCCGGTGCGTCCACGCGTGCTCCTCGAGTCCCCTGCCCTTATGCAACTGTGGCCGGGGCATCAAGGCGCATCGCGCCCGCCCGCCCGGCCGGCTACTGGGCCAGGCGCTGCGCGTCCTGCGCGTATTCGCCGCGCGGGGCGCGCTTGAGGTACTCGCGGGCGAAGTCCCGGGCGTCATTGGCCCGGCGCCGGTCTGCCGCCAGGTTCTTCGCCAGGAAGTACCAGGGGTCCGGGTAGTTGCCGTCTGCCTCTGCGGCGCGCTTGAAGAAGTCGAACGCCTTCTGCTGGTCGCTCCGCTCTTCGTACACGCGCCCGAGCTCCGTGTACGACTCGGCGACCTTCGCGCCCTGCCCCACGAACTCCTGCGCCGCCTTGTCGAGCAGCTCCTGGGCCTTCGCGTAGTCCTTCTTCTCCCGGTAGATGCGCCCCATGGCCAG
>CAZQVZ010000041.1:0-22754 GCA_964596895.1 uncultured Myxococcaceae bacterium | reverse complement strand
GTCCCGCTACTTCACGGGGCTCGGGCTGGTGGCGCTGGCGGGCGTCTTCGCGGTGTACACCGCCTACATGTTCCACGGGCTGCGCGAGAAGGAGCGGGCGCTGGACGAGGAGCGCCTGCAGGCCCTGGAGCGGCTGGGTGAATCCGAAGGCCGCCGCATGCGCGCGGAGCGGATGGCGCTGGTGGGACAGCTCGCCGCGGGCGTGGCGCACGAGATCAACAACCCGCTCGCCTTCGTCACCTCCAACGTCCGCTTCCTCGGTGACGAGGCCCGATCGCTCACCGAGGAGGAGCACGCCGAGGTGCTGGGGGAGACCCTGACCGGGCTCAAGCGGATCGCCGACATCGTGCAGGACCTCAAGGGGTTCAGCCGTGACCCGGGCCAGGACCGGGAGACGTGCGACGTGGCGCTGCTCCTGCGCGAGGCGGTGCGGCTGGGCCGGGTGCGGACGGGCGAATTGGCGACCCGGCTGGACCTGGAGGTGGCGGAAGACCTGCCGCCCCTGCCGCTGGCGCGCCGCAAGCTCGAGCAGGTGATCTTGAACCTGGTGGTCAACGCGGTGGAGGCCATCGAAGCCGCCGGCACGCCGCGCGGCGAAGGGCGGGTGAAGGTGCGCGCGCGTGCCGAAGCGAAGCAGCTCGTCATCGACGTCGAGGACAACGGGCCCGGCGTCGCGGACGGCGTGGCGGCGCTGATGTTCGAGCCGTTCTTCACCACCAAGCCGGTGGGCAAGGGCACGGGGCTCGGGCTCGCGCTGTGCCGCGAGTACGTCACCCAGATGGGCGGGACCCTGTCCTACGCGGCCGCGGAGCCGAAGGGCGCCCGCTTCAAGCTGCAGTTGCCGCTGCTGCCGACCTCGGATTCGGACGGCGCCCCTCCCCTGCCCGGACCTGCAGGCGAGTCCGTTGGGTCCGAATTGCTGCGCGCGGCCGGGGGCCGGTTCTAGCTCAGCGGGCCCGCACCCAGAACGGGGGCGGCAGGTCCATCACCGACACCTGCGGCTTCGCGTCCCCGAGGAAGTCGCGCGCCTTGTCCAGCGCCTCCTCCACGTCCACCGCGGGCGTGAACCCGAGCCGGGCGCAGGCGCGGGGATCTCCGTGCGCGACGATGATGCGGCCCGCGTGCCTGCGCGCAGCGTGGGTGAGGTACCAGGCGTAGAGCGGGTGGGCGCCGTGGAAGGCGAAGCGCCGCTGGTAGTTGGAGACGAACTCCGGGCGCCCCGCGAAGTACGGCTCGAAGCGCTCGTGGATGGCGACGGGGTCCCGCTCGATGCGCAGGACCTTCTCGTAGAACTCCTCGTGCGGCAGGTGGGCGCGCCGGTCGAACACGGGGGCCAGCGGGTTGGCGAAGACGAGCACCCCGCCCTCTCGCAGCACCGGCTTCTCGGTGAAGAGGTTGGAGATGAAGCCCAGCGCGAGGTGCGCCGAGAGCACCGGGTTCTGCGCCGCACCGACCGAAGAGGGCCCCAGGTCCGGCAGCCCGAACACCAGCACGTCCGCCTGGCCGTCGCAGGTGACCTCGTGCTGCCGGTAGAAGAGCTCCAGCGCCCGCGCCGACACCGCGTCCGGATCCCCCGACATCACCGCGATGGGCCGGTAGTTGGCCTTGAGCAGCCGCGCCGCGCGGTGCCGCACCGCCGCTGGCAGCGCGTTCCACATCTGCAGGGGCCTCGTGAGCCCCTCTTCGCCGCGGAGCAGCGCGGTGAGCGCCGGGTTCCACAGCTCGTTGTTCAAGACCGCGGTGAGCTGCACGACCGGGACGCTCTTGCGCAGCCACCCGGCGACGCGCTCGTGAACGCGGTGGTAGGCGCTGCCGGGGCGCAGGGGCGCTGCGTCCTGGGTGAGCACCTGGGGTGACGCGAGGAAGCGCGCGGTGCGGTAGCCGGAGGCGCCGCTGACGAGCCCGAAGAGCCCGGCGTGCAGGGGCATGCTCACCACGTTGAGGTGGACGACGACGTCCGCCTCCACCACCGCGCGGTTGAGCTCCACCGGGCCTTCCGGCTCTTCGCCCAGTCGCGCGAGGCTCGCGCCCGCTTCGGCGTCGTGAGACTGCAGCGGGTATTCGGCGTTCGCCTGTGGGCCGAAGACCTCCGCCAGCTCCGCCTGGCGCCACTGGCGCGACAGCCCGTTGGCGACCAGCACCGTCACCCGGTTGGAGCGCACCCCATGGTTCGACAGCTGCGCGAGGACGGCGTCGAGCATCTCGCGCCGGCAGTCCCGCGAGGTGGGTGGAACCGGCATCGATGGGTCGTCGATGACCACCGCCACGCGCGCGTTGGGCCCCAGCCAGGTGGCCAGCGCCGCGCCGCCCATCGGCTCTTCGAGCGCGCGCTCACAGGCCTCGGCGAAGGGCTCCAGGGACGGGAGCGGGATGGGCGGGAGGAGGATGCGCGCGTCGTCCGGCAGCTCCGGCGCGCGCAGGTCGAATCCGGAGAACAACAGCGTCCTGGGCACAGGGTGACACTACCACCGGGTACGACCTGCCCTCCGGAAGGAGTTACAGCCCCAAGGCCAGCAAGAACGCGTGTGGGCAGGCGGCCCCAGCGCTGCGTCGGGGTGATCCGCCGCAGGAACTGCGTCCACTTCCTCTGTCTTCTGGCGAGCAGTGGCTCTGCACGGCGTTTGCACGAGGCCGCGGTGACCATGACGTCTCCGTCCTCCGCCCGCCCCGTCGAACCTGACCCGCTGATAGGCCAGCGGCTCGGCAGCTTCGGGCTCGAGCGCGTGCTCGGACGGGGGGCCATGGGGACGGTGTACGCCGGCGTCCACGCGCTCATCGGCAGCCGGGTGGCCATCAAGGTGATGCACGCCGCCGCCGCCAAAGACCCGTCTCTCGCCGCGCGGTTCTGCGCCGAAGGCAAGGCGGTGAACCAGGTCCGCCACGAGAACGTGGTGAGCATCTTCGACTTCGCGCTCGCGCCCGACGGGCGGCCGTACATGGTGATGGAGCTGCTCGAAGGACAGCCCCTGTCGGGGCTGCTCACGCAGCCGGTGGAGGCGCAGATCCTGGTGCCGCTCCTGGTGCAGGCCTGCAACGGGCTCCACGCCGCCCACCAGATGGGGGTGGTCCACCGGGACCTCAAGCCGGACAACCTCTTCCTCGTGCGCCGTGCCGGCAGGCAGGTGCCGCTGGTGAAGGTGCTCGACTTCGGCGTGGCCAAGCTCCGCTCCCCCACCCTGGCGCCGGACGAGACCGCGGCGGGGATGATGCTGGGTACGCCGTCGTACATGGCGCCCGAGCAGTGGGGCTCGCCGGAGGTGGACGCGCGCTGTGACGTGTATGCGCTCGGCGTCACCGCCTGGCGGGCGCTGGTGGGGCGGCTGCCGTACACGGGGAAGACCACCGCGGACCTGCTGATGGCGCACCGCGACGGTGGCGCGCCCGCACCGCATGAGGTGAACGCAGCGGTGCCCGAGTGCCTGTCTGAAGTGGTGATGAAGGCCATGGCGCCCACCCCGGACGCGCGCTTTGCGTCTGCGCAGGCCTTCGCGCAGGCGCTCGAAGAGGTCGCTTCAGAGCTGGGCTTCGCCACCGCGGAGGCGGCGCCGTCCCTGGCGGTGGTGGAGACGCCGGTCATCCGCTCTTTGGGCGCGAAGAGCCAGGAGGTGGCCCGGCACCGGTTCTCGGAGCTCACCCGCGGAGGAGCCTTCTTGCATTCGGCCGCGCCGCCGCCGGAGCTCTTCACCCGGCTGCTGCTGGAGCTGCCCTGCCCCCAGCGGGCGCTGCGCGTGCAGGCGGAGGTCGTGCGGCACGTCACCCGCGAGCAGGCGGCGGCCTGGAAGATGGAGCCGGGGTTCGCGGTGCAGTTCGTGGCGGTGCCAGACGGGACGAAGGAGGCCCTGCGCGCATGGCTCGGCGGCGGGACCTCCAGCGCGGCGAGAGCGCAGGCGCAATCACAGCCGCAGGCGCAGGCGCAGTCACGGCCGTCGGCATCGACCGAACCGGGCAGCTCGCCGAAGCCTCCGGAGCCCGAGCCCACGGTGAAGCTGCCCACGTGGAACCGCAGCGCGGACCACTACCAGGTGCTGAAGCTGCCGCACGACGCGACGTTCGAGGCGATCCGGGATGCGGCGAGCCGGCTGGTGCGGGGGTTCGCGGTCTCCAGCAGCGCCATGTCGCCGCAGCGGGCGCGGGAGGCCCAGGCGGTGATGGCGCGCACCCGCGAGGCGGCGCAGGCCCTGCTCGAGCCGGTGCGGCGCGCGGCGTACGACGCGGAGCTCGGCAACTTCGCCGGCGTGGCCCGGTGCCTCGAAGCGGGGCTGTCCCTGGAGGCGCTCAGCGGGCTGCGGCGGGAGTTCCTCGCCTCGCGGCCGGGGATGGCGGAGCGGTCTCGCAAGGTGGCGGAGGACGCGGAGCTGGTGGAGAGCCGGGGAGACCTGGGCGTGGCGCGGCAGCTCTACGAACGCGCGCTGCAGCACGACCCGTTGAACGCAGGGCTCCACCTGAGACTGCGGGCGATGGTGACGAAGGTGCAGGTGCAGGCGCAGGCGAGCGCCTGACGGGGGGCGGTGACGGTGAAGACGAGGCGGGCGGGGCGCGAAGCGAGCGCGAAGGCGAGGCAGGCCGCGCACAGTGAGGTGACGGGCAAGGCAGCGCGGCTGGGATATGTGACGAAGGGCATCCTCTACGCGACGGTGGGCGTGCTCGCGGTGCGGCTGGCCGTGGGCGACGGCGGGCGAGCAACGGACACGCGCGGGGCCATGGACACGCTCTCGCAGAGCACGCTGGGCGAGCTGCTCCTGTGGGTGGTGGCCCTGGGCCTGGTGGGGATGGTGCTCTGGCGGGCCGCCGCCGCCGTGTTCGACGCGGAGGGTGAAGGCACCGGGAAGAAGGCGTGGGTGAAGCGCGCGGGCAAGGCGGTGAGCGGCGTGGTGCACGCGTCCTTGCTGGTGGCCGCGCTCCGCGTGCTGTTGGGCAATGGCAGCGCAGGCTCCGGCAGCAGCGCCCAGTCATGGACCGCCAAGCTCCTGGAGATGCCGTTCGGACAGGTCCTGGTGGCGGCGGTGGGCGCGGTCATCATCGGCTACGGCGTGTCGGAGGTCGTCAACGGCGTGAAGCGCAAGTTCGAGCGCAAGCTCGCGCTGAACGGCGCAGCCGCTCGCCATGCGCACTGGGTGAAGCGGGTGGCGACGTTCGGGCTCGTCGCGCGTGGGAGCGTGTTCGCCCTGGTGGGCGGGTTCCTCGTGTACGCGGCGGCGACCGCGAATCCGGATGAGGCAAGGGGCCTGGGTGAAGGGCTCGCCACGCTCGCCTCGCAGCCGTACGGGACGGTGCTGCTGTTCGTCGCCGCGGTGGGGCTGGTCACCTACGCCGCCTACGCGTTCGTTCAGGCCGCGTATCGGCGCCTACCTTCCGCGTGAGGGCAGCCCCCCGGCCGCAGGGGTGAGGGCGCGCCGTGCTACGTCTCTGGGGCATGCGCTCTGCCTTCCCCTTTCCTCCGGCTCCCACTCTGAGGACCCCGCGCCTGCTCTTGCGCGGCTGGCGGGAGGAGGACCTCGAGCCGTTTGCGCAGATGAACGCGGACCCCGAGGTCATGGAGCACTTCCCCGCGCCGATGACGCCGGAGCAGTCGGCCGCAGGGCTGGAGCGGATCGCCGCTGGCTTCCGCGAGCACGGCTTCGGGCTGTGGGCGGTGGAGCTCCCCGAGGTCGCGCCCTACATCGGCTTCACAGGCCTGGGGGTCCCCAACTTCGAGACGCCCTTCACGCCCTGCGTGGAGGTGGGCTGGCGGCTCGCGCGCGCCCACTGGGGTCAGGGCTTCGCGACCGAAGCTGCGCGCGCGGCGCTGGCCTTCGGCTTCGAAGAGAGGGGCCTGGAGGAGATCGTCTCCTTCACGGCCACCACCAACCGCAGGTCCATGGCGGTGATGGAGCGGCTGGGGATGTCGCGGGCTGCCTCCGAGGATTTCGATCATCCCAAACTGCCGGCGGATCACCGCCTGCAGCGCCACGTGCTCTACCGGCTGCGGCGGGGCGCCTTCCGTTCCGTTCCAGGTGACGGTCCCGCCGCTCCCGCCGGGCCTTGACGCTTCGTCACCCGCGGCGCACCGCCCCCGGACACCCTGACGACGCGCGCCAGCCCACGCACCACGCATCCACGCGGAATGACTGCCGCCGAGGAACGGCACCGTCGTTGCTCAGGGCTGCGTCAGGAGGTGTCCGTGCAAAGAGACGACAGCGTGGTCCCCATCATCGTGACGCCCCTGTGCTGCTGCGCGGTCCTGGCGGGCGTGTTCCTCGTGGGCGCCCGAGCGCTGCCGGCTCCAGAAGAGTCCGCCGGAGGAGGGGCTCCGGTCGCCGCAACGCTCGACGATCCGCCCCGCGGCGAGCTGCCGGCGCCGAAGGGTCACGGGCAGCCGGACGCACGCGCAGCAGAAGTTCCGCGGGCCCCTCCCCGGGCAGGTCGCGTTGCGCGGACGTCACTGCCGCTGCTGTTGCGAGGAACCCTGTGGTCCGCCAACCCCTCCCACTCACTGGCCGCGGTGGAGGACGAGCGCGACGGCCGGGCGCGCTCCCTTCGCATCGGAGACGTGGTCGATGACGCGAAGGTCGTGTCCATCCACCGCGGCCGGCTGCTGCTCCGCCGAGGCGGCCGCTTCGAAGAGCTGAGGGTGGGCGCCCGTCCGGCCAACAGCCTGCGCTCCGCCGCCCACGCGCCTGCGCGAGCGCGGCGGCCGTCTTTGACCATTCACGAAGAGGGTCCCGACACGTTCCGCATCTCGCGCGCCGAGCTCAACCGGCTGGTCCAGGAGGAGGGAGAGCGCCACCTGCGCGACGTCCGCATCATGCCGGCGTTCGAGGGAGGCCAGGCGGTGGGGTTCCGGCTCGCCTTCGTGCGTCCGGACTCGCTGTTCACCCGGCTCGGCCTGCGCCAGGGAGACCTCATCCGGCGCGTGAACGGCCGCTCGCTGGATTCGCCGGAGAAGGCGCTCGCGCTCTATGCGGAGCTGCGTGACGCTTCGAGGGTGGACGTGGAGATCGACCGGTCCGGCACTCCCACGCGCCTGTCGTTCCGCCTCCGGGACGCGGGCTCCTGAGGCGGCCTGTCGCGCAGTGAATGGCGCCCGGTTGTCACTGCCCCACAACGTGACCACTTGAGGGCTGCCGGGCGCGCGCGCATCGGCTAGGACCGGAGGCCTATGAAGATCGCCGTCATGACGGGCGGGGGCGACTGCCCCGGCCTCAACGCCGTCATCCGGGCAGTGGTGCGCCGCGCCACCCAACATGGCTTCGAGGTCATGGGGATGCGCAACGGCTGGAAGGGCTTCATCGACGACGACCACTTCCGCCTCACCCGCGACGCCACCAGCGGCATCCTGCACCGCGGGGGCACCATCCTCGGCACCTCGCGGGTGAACCCCTTCAAGGCGGAGGATGGCCTCAAGAAGGTGAAGGCCACCATCGAGCGGCACGGCATTGGCGGCGTCATCGCCATTGGCGGCGAAGGGACGCTCAGCGCGTCAGCGGCCATGTTCCGCGAAGGCCTGAAGATCGTCGGCGTGCCCAAGACCATCGACAACGATCTCGGCGGCACCGAGGTCACCTTCGGGTTCGACACCGCGGTCACCATCGCCACCGACGCGATTGACCGGCTCCACTCCACCGCGGAGTCCCACAGCCGCGTCATCGTCTGCGAGGTGATGGGCCGGCACGTAGGCTGGATCGCCACCTACTCCGGCATCGCCGGCGGCGCGGACGTCATCCTCGTGCCGGAGTACCCGGTGGATCTCGGGGAGGTGGCGCGGCACATCAAGCGCCGGCACCAGATGGGGAAGACCTTCTCCATCGTGGTCGTGGCCGAAGGCACCAAGATCAAGCGCAGCCCGGACGAGGAGGAGCAGCTCGTCACCTCCGGGAAGGTGGACGAAGCGGGCCGGCCGAGGCTGGGCGGCATCGGCCAGATCGTCAGCGAGGAGCTGGAGCGGCGCACCGGCATCGAGACCCGGTTCACGGTGCTCGGGCACATCCAGCGCGGCGGCTCGCCCACCGCGTTCGACCGGGTGCTGGCGTCCCGCTACGGCGTCTTCGCCTGCGACATGGTGGCGCGCGGCGAGTTCGGCAAGATGGCGGCCCTGCGCGCCAACGAGATCGTCGCCGTCGAGCTCGAAGAGGCCACCCGCGAGCTCAAGCGCGTGCCCACGGACTTCTTCGAGATTGCCCAGGTCTTCTTCGGCGGCTGAGCCCGCAGGCGGCCCCGGTCCCCTCGCCCCCGGGGGCTGAATAGAAACCGGACACCTCCGTCTGCAGGGCCAGTCTGGCTACAGCGAGGTGTTCGCCATGAAGTCGATTCTTCGTCTCGTCCTCTCCGTCGCCGCCGTGGGCGCCATCGCGCTGCCCACCGCCGCCTTCGCCGGCCCGCCGCACCGCGCCCCCACCCGCGGCTACCACACCCCCCGTCCGCCGCCGCCGCCTGTGCCCCACGCGCGCGGCCGCTACGAGCTGGTCACCCACGACCGCTGGGTGGAGGGCTACTACGTCAAGGACTGGGTCCCCGAGCGCTGCCACGAGGTGCGCCGGCGCGGCCCCCGCCACAAGCGCATGCGGTGTGACCCCGGCTACTACACCGACCGCTGGGTGCCGGGGCACTACGAGAAGGTGCAGGAGTGGGTGTGGGTCCCCGCTCACCGCCGAGGCTGGCAGGTCTCCGTCTACCGGTAGTGGGAGCGGACTAGACTTCGGCGCATGCTCCACGCGCTCCTGCCCCTCCTCCTCGCCGTACAGCCGTCGGAGCCGCCCAACCCGCGGGCGCTCGAGGCGCAGGTGCGGCAGTGGCAGCAGGAGCGGTCCACGAGGCTGCGCGCGCCGGACGGCTGGCTGACCCTGGTGAACCTCGCCTGGCTGGACGAAGGCGAGAACACGGTGGGCAGCGCGGAGGGCTCGGCGGTGGCGCTGCCGAAGGGTGCGCCGCAGAAGCTCGGGACCTTCGTGCGTGCAGGCAAGACCGTCCGGTTCATCCCTGCCTCCACCGTGGAGGTGACGGTGGACGGCAAGACGTTCAAAGCCGGCGCGGTCGAGACCGACGCGGACGGGGCCCCGGACGTCCTGCAGCACGGGACGCTCAGCCTCATCGTCATCCGGCGCGGCCAGCGGCTCGGGGTGCGTGTGCGGGACACCGAGGCGCCCACCCGGACGCACTTCGGAGGCCTCCCCTTCTATTCGCCGACGCTCGCGTGGCGAAAGGTCGCGAAGTGGGAGGCGGCGAAGGAGGGCGAAACCGTGCGCATCCCCGACGTGCTCGGCGACGCCGCGGAGCAGCCCCTGGCCGGGACCGCGGCGTTCACGCACGGCGGGAAGACGTTCCGCCTTTCGGCGACCGAAGAGGGGGACCGGCTCTTCTTCGTCTTCGGGGACCTCACCAACCGGGACACCACCTACGGCGCCGGGCGCTTCCTCTATGCGGAGGCGCCGGAGGATGGCCGGGTGGTGCTCGACTTCAACCGCGCCTACAACCCGCCCTGCGCCTTCACCGCCTACGCCACCTGTCCCCTGCCACCGAAGGTGAACAAGCTCGAGGTCCGCGTCGAGGCCGGCGAGAAGCGCTACCAGAAGAAGCCGTGAGCTTCCCGGTCCACGACGGCGTGGCGCGCGAGGCGGTGCGCGCCGCGGGGGAGGAGTAGGCTGGGCGCCGCGATGACCGACCTGTACGCGCAGATCGCCCGGCTCGAAGCGGAGGGCGCGCCCTTCGTGGTGGCCACGGTCATCGAGACCTCCGGCTCCACGCCGCAGAAGCCCGGCACCAAGATGGTGGTGACCGAGCAGGCCACCGTCGGCACCGTGGGCGGCGGCGCCATCGAGCAGCAGATCATCACCGCGGCGCGCGCGCTGTTGGGCGCCACCGAGAGCACCCGCGTCATCGAAACCCACCTCACGCACGAGTTGGGCATGTGCTGCGGCGGGAAGATGAAGGTCTTCCTCGAGCGCCACGGCGCCCTGCCGAAGCTGTGGATCTTCGGCGCCGGCCACGTGGGGACCCAGGTGGCGACGCTCGCGGCCCACGTGGGCTTCCGCGTCACCGTGGTGGACGAACGGACCGAATGGGCGCGACCAGACCGCTTCGGCGAAGGCATCCGGCTCGAGGTGAAGGACCCGGTGGCGGTGGCGAAGGTGCTGGGCGGTGGCCCGGACGCGTACTTCTGCGTCACCACCCACGATCACCCCCTGGACCAGGCGGTGCTGGAGGCGCTGTTGCCGAAGCCGTCTGCGTACCTGGGCGTCATCGGCAGCGTGCGCAAGGCGGAGCGCTTCAAGCTGCGGCTTCGGGCGGCGGGCTTCTCCGACGAAGCGCTCTCCCGCGTCCAGAGCCCCATGGGCGTCCCCATCTTCGCGCTCACACCGGAGGAGATTGCTGTCTCCATCGTGGCGGAGCTGGTGCGCCTGCGACGCAAGGACCAACCCCGCAAAGGCGGGCCTCCCCGAGCCGGTGGCCACCCAACGTAAGGGCCGTGCCGCGGCGTGATTGCGCACCTGCCCCTGCGCTAGGGTTTGCGGCCGGTATGCGAACTGCGCTCCCCGTCGCGGCGTCCCTCACAGTCGCCCTGTTGCTCTCCGCCTGCGGCAGCCCGCCGGGGACGGAAGACGGCGGCGCAAGCTCCACCCCTGACGCAGGCCACGCCGAGCCAGACGCAGGCGGCAGCTCGGATGGCGGCGCCCCGGACGCGGGCCCCGCCGACGCAGGGTTCACGCACGTCGCGCCTGAAGGCTGGTGCGAAGCGAAGGCCCAGGCCTTCTGTCACCGCGCCCAGCGCTGCCTGCTGGTGACGGAGGCGGAGTGGGACGCCTGCCTCGCCCGGCAGCTGCTGCCCTGCCAGCAGGCGGCGTATTCGCTCGGCGTGGAGAGCGGCCGGCTCTTCTGGGATGCGCAAGCCGCGCTCGACTGCCTCAACGGCCACGCCCGCGGGGACTGCGGCACCGCGCCGCCCGCCTGCGCGAACGTGTTCACCGGCACCGTGGGCGCAGACGGAGCCTGCCTGTTGGCGGAGGAGTGCGTGGCGGGGACGCACTGCCTCACCTGGGAGAACATCTGCCCGTACAGGTGCTACGCGTTCGTCCCCGTGGGCGACACCTGCAACAGCTACGACCGGCAGTGTGACCCGGACGTGGCGGCGTGCATCGACGTCAACGGCCAGAACCGGTGCGTGGCCCGCAAGGGCGAAGGCGAACCGTGCGTGAACTGGAACGACTGCGGCGCGGGGCGCTCCTGCGCCAACAACCAATGCGTGAAGACCCAGGCGAAGGTGGGCGAGGCCTGCCGCGTGGTGGGGAGCTACCCCCTCTGCGACACCGACGCCTTCTGCCGCCAGGACCCCGCCCCTCCTGGCGGACAAGCGCCGCCGGGGGTGTGCATGCCCAAGGCGGGGCTCGGCGGCGTGTGCTCGGGCTACGGCACCTGCCTCACCGGGCTGCGCTGCTCCAGCAACTACGCCACCGGCACCTGCGTCCCCCTGGCGGGTGAAGGCGAGCGCTGCACCAACTACAACGACTGCCGGCTGGAGCTGTACTGCCACACCCGGACCGCGACATGCCTGCCAGTCCCGGGGGCTGACGGTGACTGCTCCAGCGAGGGCAGCTCCTACCGCTGTACTCCTGGCAACTACTGCTACTCCGCCACCGACGAGGCCACCTGCCTCCCTCTCAAACCGGTCGGAGAGGTCTGCAACTCGGATGGCGTGTGCGCCTCCAACGACTGCAGCTACGGGCTGCTCAACGACGGTGGCATGGGATATGGATGTGTCGAGTCCTGCGCCGTCCGCTGGGATGGCGGCATGTAGCCGCCAGGCGGCGGTCGGCCGGACCGCTCGGAGCCGATGCCCCACATCTTGAAACCCATCCTGATGGCGGCCGCGCTGTGCGCGCTCGCCTTCGCGTGCTCAGCGGACGCCCCCCCGGGAGACGGCGGTCCCCCTGCGCCTGACGCCGGACGGGACGGTGGCGTGGGGTCCCTGGACGGCGGTGCGCAGGTGGACGGAGGCCCGGGGCTGCCGCTGGAGAGCGCCTGCGCCGTGCTCAACGAGCGCGCCTGCGCGTACCTGCAGCGGTGCGGGCTGCTGGATGCGGATGAAGACGCCGCTCGAGACTGCGAGGTCTTCCTCACCGTCACCCGCTGCGGCCCCACCCGCTGGCCCGCGCGGGTGATGGCGGGCACCTTGAGCTACCACCCGTCCGCAGCCTTTGCGTGCGCACAGGCCTGGGACGAACACGCCTGCGCGGACTGGCAGGCGCTGCCGCTCATCTGTGAAGACGTGACCACGCCCGCGGCCTCCCTGGGCGGCCAGTGCTACGGCAGCCTCCGGCAGGAGTGCGCGCAGGGCGTCTGCACCGGCGGCACCTGTCCCCGCGTCTGCCGGGCCCGGGGCGGCGAAGGTGAGCTGTGCGAGGACTCGCCGGACTGCAGGGACGGGCTGTACTGCCAGCGCACCGGCAATGTGCTCGGCGTCTGCGCGGCGTTCGGCGCCGTCGGGGACTCGTGCGCCGCAGAGCGCCCTTGCGCGGCTGCCAGCTTCTGCAACGCGCTGAACCGCTGCGAGCTGCGCGTCCCGCTGGGCGCGGCCTGCTCGTCAGGGACCTGCGCGCAGGATGCCTACTGCGCGGTGGAGGGTCCCTACGCCGGCACCTGCGTGGCGCGCTCTGCGCAAGGCGGGCCGTGTGGCCGCGACGAAGCCTGCAGACAGGATCTGTTGTGCACCCAGGCGGGCACCTGCCAGCCGCGTGACCTGCTCGCAGGAGGCGTCACCTGCGAGGCGCGCCAGAGCTGTGTGGCAGGCCTCACCTGCGTGGGCACCGGGGGACAGGGGCTGGGTCAATGCCAGCCCGGGCGCGAACGCGGCGCGACGTGCGACGTGGCGCTGGACTGCGCGGAGCCGTTGACCTGCGTGCTGGGGATGGACGGCGGCACCTGCGAGCCGCGCCTGGCGGTGGACGCTCCGTGCACGTCGGCGCGGGACTGCGGCGCGCTGGCGGCGTGTGTGCAGGGCGTCTGCACCCGGCTGCCGCACCCGGGCGAGCGCTGCCCCGACCGGCTGTGTCTGTACGGCGCGTGTGACACGGAGACGGACGGCGGCACCGTCTGCCGAGGTCCCGGGGGTCCGAACGCGGTGTGCGCGGACCACGAGGACTGCGCGTCACTGCGCTGCGCCTCCGGGCGGTGCCTCGCGGCCTGCACCCCCTGATTCGGGTGCGACCAGCGGCTCGTCCAGGACCGGGTAACGGCTCGAGTGCGGCAGGCTGTAGTGCCACCACTCCATGCGGTTCTTCCTGAAGCCCGCCCCCTCCATGGCCTCGCGAAGGGCTTCGCGGTGACGGATGGCGTCTTCGGAGGCGCCCTGGTACCCGTGGTGGGCGGCCTTGTTGAAGGTGTCGAACGGGGTGGGGTGCGCCAGCTCCCTGCCCTCTTTGTCCGCGAGCCCCAGGTCCACCGCCGCGCCGCGGTTGTGGTGCGAGCCCTTGCGCGGGTCCGCGACGTAGCCGGGCTTCGGGAGGATCTTCCACATCTCCCACTGCACCGCGCGCGGCCGGAAGCAGTCGTACAGCAGCAGGCGGAAGCCCTGCGCGCGCAGCGCCTGGGCCGCCACCTTCAACTTCTCCACCGTCTGCGGCAGCAGCAGGCAGCGCGCGCCGTCCGGGTACACCTTCTTGCCGAGGAAGTTGTTCTCCGTGGCGTAGCGCAGATCCAGGACCACGTCGGGGATGTGCTGCGTGACGTCCAGCAACTTCGGCGCCGGCGCCTTCGGCTTCGCCTCCGCTTCAGGCGCCTGCGCGTGCGCCAACTCCGGGAGCGACGTGCCGCCGAAGAGCGCCAGCGCCACGAGCGCGCCCCGGACAGCCTCTGGCCTGCAGGGGGTCCTCATCCCTCCTCCACGTAGCACGTGGGGTCCTCGACGCCCGCCGCCTCGAAGCCGCGCCGGCGCAGCACGCAGGAGTCACAGTGTCCGCAGGCCCGCCCCTCTGCGTCCGGGTCGTAGCAGGAGTGGGTCATCCCGTAGTCCACCCCCAGGGCCACCCCTGTGCGGATGATGTCCGCCTTGCTCATCCCCGACAGCGGCGCGCGGATGGAGAAGCGCCTGCCCTCCACCCCCGCGCGGGTGGCGAGGTTGGCGACCTCTTCGAACGCGCGGATGAACTCCGGCCGGCAGTCCGGGTAGCCGCTGTAGTCCACCGCGTTGACGCCGATGTAGAGGTCCTGGGCGCCCACCACCTCCGCCAACCCCAGCGCGAGCGCCAACATCACCGTGTTCCGCGCAGGGACGTAGGTCTCGGGGATGGCGGAGGCGAGCGCGCCTTCGTCCCGGTCCTTGGGCACCGGCGCGTCGCTCGTCAGCGCGGAACCACCGATGGCGCGCAGGTCCAGGGAGACCACGCGTACGTCGGGGACGCTGAACGCCGCTGCCACCGCCTTCGCCCGCTCCACCTCCACCGCGTGCCGCTGGCCATAGGAGACCACCAGGCAGGCCGGCTCGAACCCTTCGGCCTTCGCCATGGCCAGGCAGGTGGTGGAGTCCAGCCCACCCGACAGCAGAACGACCGCGCGCTTCATTGCCGTCTCACCCCTTCCACCCGCCACGTCATGGTGCAGTCGACCGGCTGACCGCCGCAGTCATTCACCGCCTGCACCCGGTGGCTCACAAGTCCGCAGGCGCGGACCGCGTCGTAGCCGAGATCCCGCGGGCCGGGCGGGAGGACGCCCCCCGCTTCGTCCACCGGTACCGCGCCGTCCGCCAACAGCGCGGCGGGGTCTTCGGGGCAGGCGCCCCCGAGGCTTGCGTCCTGGCTCTGGGAGAGCACCGCCACGTGCAGCCGCTCCTCCACCGAATAGCGGTTGTCGCAGCGCTCCTTCTCCGTCTCGAAGCGGCGCTGGGAGGTGGCGGTGGAGTCGAACCGCTGTCCGTCCCAGGCGCCGTCGCGGTTCACCGAGCCCACCGTCAGGAAGGCTCCGCCGCCGCCGGTGTCTCTGGAGAGGATGCCGCTGAACTCGAAGCGCTCGCCCTCGGGGACCTCCTGGAAGCCGCAGCCGCGGGCTGCCATCTGCGCGGTGAACGCGAACCTTCCGATGACCTCGTCCCCGGGGACGCTGGCGTCACCGCCACACGCCGCGAGGACACCTGCCCCCAGGGCAGCGGCGGCAGCGACGAGGCGCAGAGCACCTGCGCGGTTTGGGAAGGGCACCCTCACGAAGAGGCACCCTATACGAGGTCCACCGCCCGCCGGGCCACGGCGAGGAACGCGTCGTTGTCCGCGAGGACCTTCGCCACGTCCACGGCCTGCGGGTCAGACCCGCGCACCCGCGCGTCGAGCTGCGCGAGCACCCGGCCCGCAGCGAGCGAGGCGGGGTGGGCCTCGAAGGCGCGCACCGCGGCCGCCGTCAGGTCCGGCCCTTCGCCCGGCTCGGCCAGCGCGCGGCTGTGGGGCCCCAGGGCCAACGCCAGCGCGCACAGGAACCCGAGTTCCACCGGCCCGAACGCGCCGAGCGCGCCTGCGCCCAGCACCAGTTCGTCCGAGCTGCGCAGCCACGCCTCCACCCCGCCGCCGGCGTGCAGGTAGACGCGCAGCCTGGGCGCGCCCAGGCCCGTCAGCGCGCCGGAGAGCGCGGCGTGCAGGCGCGGCATGGAGTCAGCGGTGATCTCCACCAGTCCCACCGGCGTGGCCGCAGGCGTCAGCTCCTCTGGCCAGGGCAGGGCGCTCATCGGCGCCGGCGGCGAAGGCGCCTGGGTCCCGCACAGCGCCGCGCCGAAGCCATCCACCATCACCGCCGCGTCGTGGCGGCCGCACTGGTGCAGCGCCTCGGCGAACAGGGTCCAGCCGTCCACGTCCGAGGGCGCCTCCCGCAGGAGCGCGGGCCACAAGGCCACCGCGAAGGCCGCGCCGTCCACGGTGGAGGACAGCCGCTCCGCCAATTCGCGCCGCGCCGAAGTGGACAGTGCGTCCTGCGCCAGCAGCCGCTCGCCGAGCCGGACCGCGAAGGGCACCAGCGCCGCCCGCGCATAGCCGAGCGCAACCTCCACCAGCGAGGCCGCATCCTCGGTGATGCGCTCCTGAAGCTGCAGCGCCTCGCCGGTGAGGCCGAGCGTCTGCGCCCACTGCGCGCGCTTGTGCAGCCGCTCCGGGGTTTCGGGCAGGCCCCCCAGCGCGGCGAAGGCGTCCGCGATGCGCCCGAGCCGCTCGTAGGCGAAGGCCAAACGCTCCACCCACGGCCCCAGCGCGGCCGGCCCCAACAGACGGCCGAGCCGCTCCACCATCGCCACGAAGTGCTCGGGCTCGGCGTCCGCACAGACCAGCTCCAGGAGGTTCTGCACCGCCGCCACCTGCGAGAGGTCGCAGGTGAGCGCGAGCTCGAAGGAAGCCCGCGCGTCGTCGCGCCGCTCCAGCGCGCGCAGGTACACCTCGCCCAGCTCCACGTAGAGGACGCCGCGGGCCGGGAGGTCCTCCTCCAGCGTCAAGAGCGCCTCGAGCGCCGCCGCTGCCTCGGCCGGACGGCCCCGCGCCCGGTGCAGCTCGAACAGCTCGCGGAGCAGGGGCCGCCTGCGCGCCGCGAAGAGGTCCGCACAGCGCGTGAGCGCGGAGAGGTCACCTTCATCCTCCGCCACCGCCCGCGCCGCGAGCACTGCCAATTCCACCAGCGCCGGGTGCGGGGATGCGGGCAGCTGCGTCAGCAGCGCGTCCAGCCCTTCCTCCGCCAGGACCGCCTCGCCGGCGGCGCGGGCGATCTCCTCGGAGCGGGCGCCGAGCATCTGACCGAGGCCCTCGCCCCGAAGCCCCAGCAGCCGAAGCCTGCCGGCCTCGTCCTCGCGCTCGACGAGCAGCGCCTCCAGCCGCGCCGCGTGCGCCATGGGCGCAGGCTGCGTCGCCTCGCACAGCCGCCACAGCGCCTCGAGGATGCGGTCTTCGTCACCCGCCCAATCCGCCAGCCGCAGCGCCTCGTCCGCGCGTCCTGCGCCCAGGGCCTCGGGGAAGCCCCAGGTCAGGGCGCCCAGCGCATCGCCCAGCCGCTCGTAGCGCTGCGAGAGCTCCTGCGCCGACAGCGCCACCGGCGAGGCGCTCGCGAGCGCGTCCAGCAGGGCCCTCGCGTCGTCAAGCTGGCCTGCGCGCTCGAACGCCTCCAGCGCCTTGAGCGGCGCCTGCGCCTCCTGCCAGGCCCGCGCGGCGAGCGCGTGGTCCCCCAGGGCCTCGCACAAAGACGCCACCAGCACCTGCCCGTCCACGTCCGGGGAAGCAGCCACCGCAGACTTCGCCGCCACCAGCGCCCGCCGCAGGTCACCCGCGCGCTCCAGCGCCCGCGCCGCCTGCATCTCCAGCGAGGCGCGCCCAACGCCGCTCTCCAGCTCCGCGCGCAGGAGCAGCGCCTCGCCCAGGGCGCCCGCGTCACCGGCCTCTTCGTAGAGCGGGAGCAGCGCCTCCAGCGCCTGCACGTAGCCTGCGCCGGACGGACCGCGCGCGCTCACGGCCTCGAGGTGCGCCCGCGCGCGCCCGGCCTCGCCCGCATCCTTCGCCAGCGCCGCCGCCTCCAGCAGGACCAGCGCGCGCTCATCCGCGTCGTCCAGGGCCCCTGCCAGCTTCTCCAGGGCCTCGCGGAGCGCGGAGGTCTCACCCCGCCGGCGGTGCCCTTCGGCCAGCGCGCGCAGGGCGGCCGCGTTGTTCGGGTCCGCCTCGCCCGCCCGGGCCCGGAGCTCAAAGGCGCGGGCCTCGTCGCCGGAGACCTCTTCGAGCAGGTCCGCGGCCTGCAAGAGCCACCCTGCCGCCTGGCCGCCGCCCAGCGCCTGCGCGCCGCGCTCGTAGATCTCCACCACCTCGTCCACGCGGCCGAGCGCGCGCAGGCCGGCCGCCGCGCGCTCCACCACCCGCGGGTCGGAGGGGCGCAGCTTTGCCAGGGGCGAAAGGGCGTCCACCGCGTCCGCCGGCGCGTCGAAGAGATCCGCCGCCCGGCGCAAGAGCGCCTCGGCTTCGTCGGACGCGCCCTTCGCCTCCGCGCGCTCCGCGAGCCGCAGCGAGGTCCGGTACAGCCCCTTCGCGTTCCCCGTGCGCGCGTGCACCTCGGAGAGCAGGGAGAGCGCCTCGGCGCCGCCCTCGCCCTCCGCGTCGAGCGCGACCACGACCTCGAAGGCGTCCGCGGCGTCCACCAGCGCGCCCTTGCCGAGCGCGGCGTGGCCCAGGCGGAGCTGCGCGCGGACCCGGACGGGCACCGGGAGGGCCTCCCCGAAGGTCTGCAGCAGGCGCCGGTCGAACGGCTGCGCCGCCTCCGGGCCCCCTGACTCGAAGGCGAGCTCCGCGCGGGCCTGCAGCGCGTCCTGGTCCGGGGACGCCACCGCCAGAAGCTGGTCGAAGGCCTCGGCGGCGAAGAGCTGCTCCCCGGCGTCGAGCAGGCGCTGCGCCCGCTCGCGCAGGAGCGCCACCCGCTCCTCGGGCACCGCCGCCGCGCGCCTGGCCAGCAGCTCCGCCTCCCGCCGCACGTCCCCGCCCTGGGCGCGCACCGCTTCGAAGGCGCGCAGGTCGGACGGGTCCGCGTCGAAGGCGCGCTCTTCGCACAGCTGCGCCTGCTCCTTCGCGCCCGCGCGCCGGAAGATGGCCGCCGCCTCGAGGTAGGCCGCGGCCGCTGCTCCGTCGGAGAGCCGCTCGGCGCGCCGCAGGAGCAGCGCCGCCAGGTCCGCGAAGGCGCCGGTCTCGTCGAGGTGCTTCGCGTGCCGCTCGAAGATGTCCGCGCGCAAAGGCTCGGACTCGAGCAGCACCGCGTCGAACTCGGCGGCGTCGTCCGGACGGCCGGCGTCGTGCAGCAGGTCCGCGCAGCGCGCGGTGAGGTCCCCGTCGTCCGGACGGACCGAGCGGGCCGCGAGCATCGCCGCCGCCGCCTCGTTGGGCAGGCCCGCCGGGTCCCGGTAGAGCTCCGCGGCGCGTACGAACAGGCGGACCTTCTCGTCGGGATCTTCGGCCCGCGCGGCCAGCTCCTCGTGCAGCGCGGCCAGCTCCTGCACCCGGCCCTCGCGCTCGAGCACCCGGAAGAGCAGCGCCCGCGCGTCGTCCAGGGACGCGTCCTGCGCGAGCGCCTGCCGTGCCGCCGCTTCGGCCTGCGCGGGCGCGGCCAGGGGGCCTTCGTACAGACGCGCCAGCTCGAGGAAGGCCTGCGCCCGGGCCGAAGGTTCGGCCAGCAGCTCCACGCTGCGCTCCACCCAGTCCGCCACCGCGGCGGCGTCATCCCGCCTCCGGGCAGCGCCTCGCCTTCGCGGGCGCGCTCGAGGGAGGCCGACAGCTCGAAGGACCTCTGCAGCGCCGCCTCGGCCGCGAGCAGATCCAACCGCGCGTCGCGCAGGAGCCTCGCCCTTCGGTGCTCGAAGTCCGCCGCCCGCGAAAGCGCGCCTTCGTCCTCGCACAGCTCGCGCAGGGCCTGCAAAGAGCGCAGGGCCTCGTCGATGCGGCCGGACGCCTCGGCGAGCTGGGCCTCCTCCTCCAGCGCCGCCACCGCCCCGTCCACGTCGTCCCGCTCCAGCGCCAGGTCGGAGAGCACGAGCAGCTCCGCCATCAGCTCGGAGGTGCGGCCTGCGTCCCGGTACAGGGAGGCCAGCGCGCGGTGCGCGTCTTCGCCCGGCGCGAGCTCGGCCACCCGCTGGAGGATGGCGGCGGCGAGCTCCACGTCCGCGAGCTGGCCGCGGGCCTTCTCGGCGAGCGCGGAGAGCTCTGGCAGCGCCACGGCAGGGTCCGTGAGCGTTCGGGCCCAGACCCAGCGGACCTCCAGGGCCTCGCGGGGGCTCCCCTCCTCCAGCAGCGCGGAGAGCTTCGCCGTCGCCGCGGCGGAGGCAGGCCGGTGCGCCAGGACCCGCCGCAGCGCGCGCTCGGCGGTGTCGGCGTCCTTCAGCTGCGCGGACAACTCCGACAGGCGCAGGTGCAGCGCCTCGGCGCGGTCCCCTTCGGCGTCGAAGTCCGCCTCGGAGGCGAGCTCCGCGTACAGAGGCAGCGCTTCGCGCGCGTCCCCGCCGGCGTAGAGCAGGTCCGCCAGCGCCTCCAGGTCTGGCGCCGAGGTCGCCGGGACCAGGGCGTGCGCCCGGCGCAACAGCCGCAGCGCCGCGTCCGCGTCTCCGGAGGCGCGCGCGGAGCCGCCGAGCCCGCGGAAGAGCGGCGCCACCTCTTCTGGAGAGACCTCCTGCGCGAGCGCCTCGAGGACCGCTTCGGCCTCGTCGCGCTCGCCCCGGAGCAGGAGCTGCGCGCAGAGCGCCCGGCGGGCGTCGGTGTCCCCCGGGTCTGCACGCACCGCCTGCCGCAGGGCGTCCAGCGCACCGTCTTCCTGGCCGAGCCGCTCTTGCAGCACCTCTGCCAGCGCGCGCCACGCGTCCTTCGCCGCGGCGCCTTCGAGCCGCTCTGCCCGCGCGGTCAACAGCGCCGCCACGTCCGCCCAGCTCCCGGTGGCCTCGTAGGTGCGCAGCAGCCCGGCTTCGGCCTCTTCGCTCTCGGGGGCCAGCGCGCGCGCGGCCTGGTACGCCTGCACCGCGTCAAAGAGCGCGCCGTCCTCTTCCAGCAGCTTCGCCCGCTGCAGCGCCGCGCCCAGCCGGGCCGCGGGTTCGCCGTGCGCGGCCGCCACCGCCAGGGCCTGCGCTGCGCGGCCGCGGTCTCCCGAAGCCAGGGCCGCCTTCGCTGCGCCGCGGGCCGCGTCCGCCGTCTGCCCTCCGGAGAGCGGCAGCGAGAGCAGCAGCGCGTAGCCCGCGGCGGCAGAGGAGGCGTCCCCTTCCTGCGCGGCGCGTTCGGACAGCGTGAAGACGCGGTCCGCAGACTGCGCGGCGACCGCGTCGTCGTGCGCGGCCACCTTGCGCCACAGGTCGAGCTCGGCCGCGGTGTCGTCCGCCTCTGCCAGCAGGGACGCCAGCTCTGCGAAGAGCGCGGCCGGCTTCGGTGCCTCTTCGAGCGCCGCTTCGAGGTCCGTGCGGGCGGGGCCGGTGCGGCCCGAGCGCCGGTGGAGCCTGGCGCGCGCCGCCAGCAGGTCCGAGCGGGTGACCCCGTCCGCGGCCGCGATGAGCGCCCCGTACAGCGACAGCCGCTCCGCCTCGGGGGCGTCTTCGGGCAGCAGGGGCAGGAGGTTCGCCGCCGCCCAGAGGTTCTCCGGCTCACGCGCGTGCAGGGCGCGCAGGGCGTCCAGCGCGGCGGCGTGCCGGCCCAGCTCCAGGCACAAGGCCGCGTATTCGCGCAGCGCGCGGCGGGCCTCGTCGCCCTCCACCCGTTGCCAGAGCTCCGCGAGCAGGTCCGCCAGCGCCTCGCCCGCGCCCGCCTGCCGGTGCAGGTCCGCCAGGGTGCGCAGCGCGCCCAGGTCTTCAGGCCTTCTCGCCGCGTAGTTCGCCCACAGCCGCCTGGCCGCCTCCGGCTGACCCGCCGCCTGCGCCGCGCGCGCCGCCTGGGCGAAGAGCTCGTCGCGCTGCGCGTCGGTGGGGGCGGAGGGGTCGTCCGCGCCGAGGGCCAGCACCACCTCGAGATCCGCCAGCGCCGCCTGCGGGTCCTGCGCGAGCCCAAGCTCTGCCCTGCGGATGCGCGCCTGGGCGCAGTGCGCGTCGCGCTCGAGGGCGCGCCCGAGCCACTCCGCCTCGCGGGCCTCCCCGGCCACCAGCCCCGCCGCGCGGACGAAGAGCCTCGCCGCGGCGCGGTCCTCCGAGAGCAGCCCTGCGCGCCGGGCGAAGAGCCGGGCCGCGTCCCTGCGCGCGCCCCGCTCCAACTCCAGCTCCGCCATCGCCTCCAGCACCTCGCCGGCCAGGGCGCCTTCGGGCGCAGCGTCCAGCGCGGAGGAGAAGCGCATCAGCGCGCTGGCCCGCTCCCCGCTCGAAAGGAGCGCGCGGCCGGCCTTGAGGAAGAGCGCCTGCGCGTCGGTGCCGCGGTCCCCCTGCGCCAGGGCCTGCGCGCGCGCGGCCCACAGCTCCGCCAGCCGCGCGGTCTCACCCGAGGACTCGTAGAGCGCCTCCAGCCGCCCGGCCAGTTCGTCATCCGTCCGCCGCAGCGGGAAGGCCTGGGCGTAGTGCGTCTTCGCGGCCTCTTCGTCGCCGCACAGCTCACACGCCCGGCCCAGGCGCGCGCGAACCTCCGCGAGCTTGTCCGGGGCGGCAGACTTCGGCAGGTGCGAAAGCAGCTCTTCGAGCGCGCGCCGCGCGTTCTCGGGGCGGTCGCACCTCAAGGAGAGGTCTGCGAGCTCGAGCAGATGCGCCGGGTCCGGCGAGAGCGCCGCGGCGCGCTCCTGGGCCACCAGCGCTTCGGCCACCCGGCCCAGCCGCGCCTCCAGCACCTGCGCCAACTCCCGCCAGGCCGCGGCGGACAGCCGCTTGTCACCCTGGGCTTCGGCCACCTGGGCGCGCCGCTCCAGCGCAGCGGCGAGCCCCTCCATGTCCGCACGGCGCCGCTGCAGCGCGCACAGCTCGCCGAGCGCCGCGAGGTCGTCCGGCTCGAGCGCCAGCACCTCTCCCAGCGCGCCCGCGGCGACGTCGAGGTCGAAGGCGAGGTCCCGCGCCGCCACCGACAGCCGGCGCAGGTGCCGCGCGCGCAGCTTCGGGTCCGTCTCCAGAGTGGCGAGCCCGCGCAGGCAGCGGCACAGCTTGGCGCCGTCCCGGTGCGCCTCGGCGAGCGCGAGCAGCCCCTCCAGCGCGGGGCGATGGGAGGGGTCTGCGTCCAGGGCCTGGGTGAGGAGCGCTTCTGCGCGGTCCGGCTTCGAGAGTCTTCCGCGGTACAGCTCGCCCGCCTCCGCCCAGAGCGCGGCGCGGCGGTGCGGCGCGTCCACGACCGCTGCCAGCTTCTCCAGCGCGTCCGCCA
>CAZQVZ010000040.1:0-22829 GCA_964596895.1 uncultured Myxococcaceae bacterium | reverse complement strand
GGCTGATGGGCGCGGGCCGGGTCATCGCGGTGGACCACGTGCCGTACCGGCTCGAGTTCGCGAAGGGGTACGCGAAGGTGGAGACGCTCAACTTCAAGGAGGTGGACGTCATCACCGCCATCAAGGACGTCACCGGCGGACGCGGCGCGGACGCCACCATCGACGCGGTGGGGCTGGAAGCCGAAGGGGCGCCGCTGCAGTCGTTCTTCGGCAAGAAGCTGAAGATGCAGGGCGGCAGCGCGGCGGCGTTGAACTTCTGCTTCCACGCCACGCGCAAGGGCGGGCGGGTCTCGGTGGTGGGCGTCTACGGCCCGCCGGCGCTCGCGCTCGACTTCGGCACCGCGATGAACAAGGGGCTCACCATCCGGATGAACCAGTGCAACGTGCACCGCTACATGGACCACCTGCTGGGGCTCATCCGGGACGGGACCATCGACGCGAAGGGGATCATCACCCACCGCTTCTCGAGCCTCGACGACATCCCGAAGGCCTACGAGATCTTCTCGGACAAGACCGACGGCTGCATCAAGTGCGTCATCGCCCCCCACTCCATCCACTGATCCACGGAGGATCCATGAACACCAATCGCCAGGACATTCCCGGTTACGGGGTCGATGCGGATCCCTCTCGTCGCCCGGGGGTGCCGCAGTACCAGAAGCCCCTGCGGCAGCACCCCAACGCGAAGTACCCGCCTCCGGTGCAGGAGTCGGAGGTGAGGCAGCTCATGCATGGCCGGCCCCACAAGGACTACCCGCCGGTGTGGGGCACGGCGCAGCCGCCGTCGGGCGTGGCCGGCGCCATCCGCAAGCTCGCGTACTCGTGGCCGGACCACTACCCGAAGCACTGGGTGGCGCTGCTCTTCGCGGACCGGGTGGACGTGCTCGAGCACCGCCTCAAGAAGGCGTTCCCCTTCCTCGCCGCGGCCGGCGGGGCCATTGCCTTGGGTTCCCTGCTGACCCGGCGCAAGCGGGACGAAGACGCGTACGCGTGGCGGTGACGCGCGCTCGCTCGAGAGTTCGGCGGCGTAGGATGACGGGCCATGTCCGCCTCCTCCGCCGCCTTCATTCGTCTCGTCGTCCTCGGCCTTCGACACCGGGGTCCCATCAGGCGGCACCAGCCAGGACCGCGACCACGGGATGGCAGCCTTCATCGGGGACGCGCGGACGGCGGCGGACGCAGAGGACATCTTCCTCGTCCACACCGGCAACATCCACGCGCGCATCGAGATGGGCGTTCCCTGGGACGCCACCTTCGAGCCCATGGCCTTCACCCTGCTGCAGGACCATGCGGAGCTGGCCTCACTCGACCTGGGTCACGCCGACGGCACCGCCTGGATATGCACCGGGATGCCAACGACGTGCGAGGAGCGGCCGCTCACCGGCAGCGCGCCCTCACACGGCGACGGGGTGGAGCTGTTCGCGCAGCCAGGCACCTTCCACGGCCGCTACCTGGTGGGGGCCATCAGCGCTTCGCCGCCGGCCGCTTCGCCGTAGCGGCCTTCGCCTTCCGCGCCGGCAGCTTCTTGCGCTGGGTGCTCTTCCGGGCGTCCTCGTACAGGGCGATGAGCTTCTCCGGCGGGACCTTCGCAATCGCCTGACCAATCAACTCCAGGTCCAGGTCCTCGAGCTTCTTGAAGCGCAGGCAGCTCTTGCCCATGTCGAGCTTCTTGCCGGTCTTCTTCCACTCGCTCTCGAACCACTTCGCCAGCGCGGGGTCACCGTAGAGCCCCATCAGGTACAGCGACATGCCCTGCTTCTGGGACGCCAGCCCGGCAATGGGCAAGGGCTGGCCGTTGTAGGTGTCCGGGAACTTCGACAGCGGGATGGCCCAGCCCATCATCCCGAAACCCATCGACTCCTCGTAGCCTTTGGGCAGGTGCTTGCGGACCACGTCGCGGACCTTCGACATCACCGCGCGGCGATCTTCGGGAAGCTCCGCCAGGTATGCCGCCACGGTCGCTGCCTTGCTCTGCATGTCGCCTCCTCTTCGCGCCCGAAGGGCTGCCACTCAACGGGTGATGACCTCACCACCGTACTGCGACGCCTCCAGGGTCCCGCACGCCGCGCCAATCTCCTTGCCACCCGAGTAGCGCCGCGCAATCGGCGCGCCGACGATCTGCAGGTGGTCCCGGAACGCCTTCAGCTCCTCCGGCGTGGGCGGCAGGTACTTCCCTGTCGGGTCGGTGACGTCGATGAGGTCGATGGTCACCGGGATGCCGCAGAACGCGTCCCTCAGCGCCACCGCGTCCGCGTAGGAGGTGTTGAAGCCCCGAATCGCCACGTAGGCGATCATCGCCCGCTGCCTGCGGACGGTGGCGTACTCGCGGATGGCCTCGACGAGCTCCGGGAAAGGGTTCGCGTTCTGCACCGGCATCACCTGCACGCGCTTGTCCGGCAGGGCGGAGGTCACGCTGAACGCGAGCCGGTAGGGGTGCCCTTCGCGCACGTAGCGGCGGATGGCGGGGATGACCCCGGCGGTCGAGAAGGTGATGGACTTGGCGCCAATGGAGAAGCCGGCCGGGTGGCAGAGGATCCGCGCCGCGCGCTCTGTCTCGCGGAAGTTGAGCAGGGGTTCGCCCATCCCCATGAAGACGACGCCGCGCACCGGCCGGTCCGCCTCCTCGCGGATCTGCAGGACCTGGTCGAGGATCTCCCAGGTCTGGAGGTTGCGCTTGAACCCCATCCGCCCGGTGGCGCAGAAGTCACACGCCAGCGCGCAGCCCACCTGAGAGGACACGCAGACCACGTACTTCTCGTCGAAGATGGGGATGCGCACCGCCTCCACGCGCCCGCCCAGCGGCGACGCGAAGAGGTACTTCACGAAGCCATCCGAGGCGCGCCGCCGCTCCACCACCTCCAGCCGCGGCAGCTCCCCGCGCTCGCGAATGACCTGCGCCACCGCCCGGGGCACCTGCGGCGCCGAGGCCACCTCCTCCACCGTGTTCGCTCCGTGGGCGAAGACGCGCGCGAACACCTTCAGCAGCGCCGTGCGCGACGCGCCGGTGGGCGAAAGCAGCGCCTCGAGCTCGTCGAAGGCGAGGTTCTTGAGGTTCAGTCGGGAGGCGTCGTCCGGCATGGCGTCGAAGCGGGCCACCTATCACGCCCGCGGCCGGGGGTGGACCGCTGCAGGCTGCCGAGCCTGATCGCCCGCTGGGCAGGGCGCCACCGGCACCGCCGGCCTCGCGAAGCCGCCGCGGCGGCGCCCGAACCACGCCCATCCGCCCCCCTGATCGCGGTCAATCAAGGGGTCGGTTTTCCCTTTCAGGTCTTCTGGGAAAAGAAAGGCTCGGGCAGGCTTGCGCGCCCATGCGCCCCATCCTCGACATTGCCCGCGCGGTCGATCTCTCCCCCGAAGACGTCCTGCCCTACGGCCACCATCTGGCGAAGCTCGGCCACACGACGGTGAAGCGGCTGGCGCAGGCGCCCTCCCGCGGAAACCTGGTGCTGGTCACCGCGCTCACGCCCACCAAACACGGGGAGGGGAAGACCACCGTCTCGGTCGGGCTCGCCCAGGGCATGCACAAGGGCGGCAAGAAGGTGATGTTGGCCCTGCGCGAGCCGTCCATGGGCCCGGTGTTCGGCGTGAAGGGCGGCGGCACCGGCGGCGGCAAGGCCTCCGTCGTCCCCTCCACCGACATCAACCTGCACTGCACGGGGGACATGCACGCCATCACCGCGGCGAACAACCTGCTCGCGGCCATCCTCGACAACGCGCTGCACTTCCGGCTCGAGCCCGCGCCGGACCCCCGCCGGGTCACCTGGCGCCGGGTGCTGGACGTGAATGACCGCGCGCTCCGCCACGTGGTGATGGGCCTGGGGGGACCGACAGACGGCCTGCCGCGCGAAGGCGCGTTCGACATCACCGCCGCGTCCGAGGTGATGGCCCTGCTGTGCCTCTCCAACGACATCGCCGACCTCAAGGCGCGGCTGGGGCGGCTGGTGGTGGGCTTCGACTCGAAGGACGCGCCGGTGACCGCGGGACAACTGGGCGCGGTGGGCCCCATGGCCGCCACCCTGCGCGACGCGATGCTGCCCAACCTCGCGCAGTCGGTGGACGGGGTGCCGGCGCTCATCCATGGCGGGCCGTTCGGCAACATCGCCCACGGGTGCAACAGCGTCATCGCCACCCGCACCGCGCTGGCGCTCTCGGACTACGTGGTCACCGAAGCCGGCTTCGCCACCGACCTGGGGATGGAGAAGTTCTTCGACATCAAGTGCCGCTCTTCGGGCCTGTGGCCGAACGCGGTGGTGCTGGTGGTGACGGCGCGGGCGGTGCGGGCGCACGGCGGAGACGCGGAGCTCGAGCTGGAGGGGGAGCCGCTGCGCGCCGCGCTGGCGAAGGGCATGGCCAACGTGGACCGGCACGCGGCCAACATCCGCCGCTTCGGCTTCGAGCCGGTGGTCGCCATCAACGTCTTCGGCCGGGACACCGAAGACGAGCTGCGCACGCTCGAAGCGCTGTGTCAGGAGCGCGGCCTCGCGGTGGGCCGCTGTGACGGCTACGCGAAGGGCGGTGAGGGCGCGGTGGGGCTCGGGGACCTGGTGGCGCAGGCCTGCAGGAGGCCCGCGCCAAAGCCCGGGTTCCTCTACGAACTGCAGGCGTCTACTTCAGACAAGCTGCACGCGGTGGCCACCACCCTGTACGGCGCGAAGGACGTGGCCTTGAGCGACCTGGCGAAGCGCGCCATCACCCGCTTCGAGGGCGCGGGGTACGGACAACTCCCCCTGTGTGTGGCCAAGACGCCGCTGTCCTTTTCGGACCAGCCGGGCGCGGGCGGCAACCCGCCGCCGTTCACGCTGCAGGTGCGCGACATCGCCCTCAGGGCGGGGGCCGGCTACCTGCTCGCGCTCACCGGGGAGATTCAGACCCTGCCCGGGCTGCCGCGGGTGCCCAACGCCAACGCCATCGACCTCACCGAGGACGGGGAGGTCGTCGGCGTGATGTAGCCCCTGAACGGATCAGGCTGTGAGGGCAGGCGGCTCAGCGCTTCAGCTTGTCGCGGAGAAAGCCCTTCAGCTTGTTGGCGAGCTCCTCGGGCATCTTCGCCGCGAACGCCCGCTTGCACAGGCTGGGGGTGGCCCGGTAGCTGCGGACGAACTCCACGCACGGCGGGCAGCCGCCGAGGTGCTCCTGTAGGCGCTTCTCCTCCTCGGGGGAGAGGTCGCCGTCGAGGTAGTCGAGCAGCCGGTGAATGGAGTCCTTGCACGAGTACATGCGTCAGCCGCTCACAAACATGGCGTCCAGGGCCCGCCGTTTCACGCCTTTTCCTTGTAGAAGCGCTCGATTGCTTCTCGAAGGGCCAGCCGCGCCCGGTGGAGCCGGCTCTTGATGGCCGGCACCGAATCCCCCGTGATTTCGCTGATCTGCTCGTAGCTCAGGCCGTCTACGTCCTTCAAGAGGAAGACCTCCCGGTGGGCCTCCGGCAATTCGTCCGAGGCCCTGCGGATGGCCTCGCCCAGCTCCGCGTCCAGGACCTGGTCTTCGGCCGCCTTCGCCCACTCCGGCCGGGGAAATTCGGTCAGCCCACCGCGTTCGGTGAACTCCGGCGCGGCCAGTTCGTCTTCCGCGGCCTGCGCCTGCTTGCGCTTGCGCAGCCGGCTCACCGCCGCGTTCGCCGCGATCCGGTGCAGCCAGGTGCCCACCTGCGCGTCGCCGCGGAAGTCCCCCAGGTGCTGGTAGGCGGACAAGAACGCGTCCTGGGTCACCTCGGCCGCGTCCGCTTCGCTGCGGAGCATCCGGAAGGCCAGGGCGTAGACGTGGTCCTGGTGGCGCTCCACCAGCGCCTCGAACGCGCCTGCGTCTCCGGCTTGAGCGCGCTCGACCAGCGCGTGGTCCCCGTCCATGGCGCGGCAGGCTTGTCTGTCCTTCGCGATGGGTCAAGGTCCAACGGCCGTGCGCGGCTGGGAGACGAAAGGGTTGTCCCTCACCCACAGCCGATACGGCTTGTGCGCCCACTCGCCCGCGTAGTCCACGCCGATGCGCGGGCCTCGCAGGACGCGGCGGGAGGGCACCGGGGCAGCGTCCTCCAGCCACAGGGTCTCGCCTTCGACGAGGTCCTGGCGGTTGTGCCGCATGAGGATGCCCATCGCCCGGCAGAGCCTGCCCGGGCCGTCGGTGCGGACGTCTGGGGCGAAGCCTTCGAGCGGCTCGAGCCCGCGCACCAGCACCGCCGCGGCCTTGCCCTCCTTGCCCGTGACCACGTTGAAGAGCGGGTACATGCCGTAGATGAGGTAGACGTACGCGCGCCCCGGCGGGCCGTAGAGCACCTCGGTCCTCTGGGTGCGGCCCTTCGCAGCGTGGCAGGCGAGGTCGTGTTCGCCCACGTAGGCTTCGGTCTCGACGATGCGCCCGCGCACGACGCGGCCACCTTCCGAGAGCACCAGCACCTTGCCCAGCAGCTCGCGCGCGACCGGGAGCGCGGGCCGGTCATAAAAGTCGGTCGGCAGTCGCACGAGGGTTCGGAAAGTGTCCAATCTGCCCCGGCGGCGCAACCGGGTGCTCAACACCCCCTGAACAAGGGCTTGGCGAGCGGCCGGGCAGGTGGGCAGAGTCCTTCTCGACCATGCGCGGCCGACTCTCCGGCATCCTCCTCCCCGTCTTTTCGCTCCGCTCCGACGACGACTTCGGCATCGGTGACTTTGGCGCCCTACCCGGCCTCTACGACTGGATGGGAGCGGCCAAACAGCGCCTCTTGATGGTGCTCCCGCTGTTGCCCACCGCCCCGGGGGACGCGAGCCCCTACGCCACCCGCTCGGCGTTCGGCCTGAACCCGCTCTTCATCCACCTCCCTTCCGTGCCCGAGTTCACCGCCACCGGCGGGTTCGCCGCGCTGTCGGACGAACACAAGGAGATGCTGGCTGCGGCCCGCGAGGCGCGCCGCATCCGCTACGACCTGGTCTTCCCGGTGAAGTTCGCCGCGCTCCGCCGCAGCTTCGAGCACTTCGACGCGCACGACGTCAAAGACGACACCGAGCGCGCGAAGGCCTTCCGCCAGTGGTTCGGTGACCAGGAGGGCTGGCTTCGCACCTACGCGCTCTTCGCGGCCCTCAGTGACAGAGAAGCGCAGCGGCCCTGGTGGGAGTGGCCAGCGCCTCTGCGCCGGCGCGAGCCCGGCGCCCTGCAGGCCGCGTTCGGGGAGTTGGAGCGGGAGGTCCGCTACCACGCCTATCTGCAGTGGCTCGCGGAGACGCAGTGGGGCGCGGCGCGGGCCGAGGCCAGGCGGCGCGGCATCCTCCTGTGCGGCGACGAACCCTTCATCATTGGCCAGGACAGCGCGGACTGCTGGGCCAACCCCGGGCTCATCCGGCGCGACGCGCGCCTGGGCGTCCCGCCGGATGACTTCTCCGCCACCGGCCAGGACTGGGGCCTGCCCTGGTTCGACTTCGACGCCATGGCGAAGGAGGACTACGCGTGGCTGCGGTTCCGCGCGAAGAAGGCCGCGTCCTATTACGACGTGCGCCGGGTGGACCACGCGGTGGGCTACTTCCGGCAGTGGATAAGGGACGAACAGACGCCGGACGGCCGCTTCGTTCCGGAGGATGCGTCCCGCCACCAGCCGCTGGGAGAGCACCACTTCCGGCTGCTGTCCGAAGACGCGGGCATCATCGCCGAGGACCTCGGCGTCATCCCGGACTGGGTCCGCGAGACGCTCACCCGGATGGGGCTGCCCGGCTACAAGGTCCTGCGCTGGGAGCGGGATGGGCACGTCTACCGGGACCCGAAGGCGTTCAACCCGGTCTCCCTGGCCACCACCGGGACGCACGACACCGACACCCTGGTGGAGTGGTGGGAGGGGCTCACAGGGCCCGAACGCGAGCAGTGCGCCGGCGCCTGGCCGGAGTTGCGCGCGGTGCCCCTGGACGCAGCGCTCACCCCGGCCATCCACCAGGCGCTGCTCGCCGCGTGTGAGAACTCCGCCAGCGAATACGTGGTGCTGCCCTGGCAGGACGTGCTCGGCACCCGCGAGCGCATCAACCTCCCCGGCTCCATGAGCGACGCCAACTGGGCCTACCGCATCGAGGTGTCCACCACCCGGCTGCTCTCGCATGGGGCCGCGCGCAAGGGCGCGGCGATGATGGCGCGGATCACCGAAGCGTCCGGGCGCGGATAGGCGCGGCGAGGGGAAGACACGCGCGCTGGAAGGAACCTGTTCACCCCTTGCCGTTCAGCTAGAACCGGTCCGTGTTTCCCCGCAGCGTCAGGACGTGGCCCACGTTGCTCGCGTGCGCGTTGGCGTTCGCATGCGCGGGCGGGTGCGCGACCACCCGGGTCCCGAAGGGCGAACACAAGGTGCGCGCCCTGCAACTGCAGGGCGTGGACAAGGTGGACGAAGACGACCTCCGAGACCGCATCCTCACCACCGAGCCGTACTGGCCCTGGTCGGTGGAGCCGTTCGACCCGAACGCGTGGCAGGCGGATCTGCGCCGCATCGAGCGCTTCTACGAGTCGCAGGGCTACTACCAGGCGCGGGTCGTGGACGACGCGGTGGTGGAGGTCAAACCCGGCGCGGTGGACCTGCGCGTCCAGGTGGTGGAGGGCGAGCCCACCCACATCGCGGAGGTCCGCATCGAAGGCCTCGCGTCGCTGCCGCCGGAGCAGCAGGCCGCGGTGGTGGAGCAGTTCCCGCTGCGCGAAGGCCAGGTCTTCAAGGAGGGCCCCTGGGGAGACGCCAAGCCGCTGATGCGCGCCCGGCTGCGGGAGTTGGGCTACGCCGAGGCGGTGGTGGAGGGCGGGGTGGAGGTGGACGTGGCCACGCAGGAGGCGCGGGTCCTGCTCCAGGTGAACCCCGGCCCGCGGTACCGCTTCGGGGACATCTTCGTCGCCACCGACCCGAACCCGCGCGTCCCGCCGAAGTGGATCATCGACGAGGCGCGGGTGGCCATCGCCCGGGGGCAGTGGTTCAGCGAGTCCGCGCTCGCCGAGGCGCAGGCGCGGGTCTTCAAGATGGGCGTCTTCGGCGGCGTGCGCGTGAACCGCGGCGCGGCGGACCCCGAGACCGGCACCGTCCCCGTGGTGGTGGACGTGCGCGAGGCCCCCTTCCGGTCCCTGCGCGCGGGCGGCGGCGTGGGGCTCGACCAGACCCGGCAGGAGGCCCGCGCGCGGCTCGAGTACATCGACCGGAACTTCTACGGCGGCCTGCGGACCTTCTCCTCGCGGCTGCGCGTGGGCTACGCCTTTCTGCCCACGGTCTGGGACGTGGCGCTGCAGAACCCCAACGTGGTGCTGCGCAACGAACCGCTCGCCAACGTGGGCGTGGAGTTCACGCAGCCGCGGGTGCTGCACCCGTCCTTGCGGTACTACGCGGCGCTGGATGTGGAGGCGCGGCCGGAGCCGGCGTTCTACGTGCTCGGCGGGCAGGCGCGGACGGGTCTGGCGTGGCAGCCGCACCCGTCGCTGCTCGGGCACCTCACCTACAACCTCGAGGCCTACCGCTTCACCCGCGGGGTGGCGCTGCTCGGCGGCAACGCGCCGGAGCTGGCGCTGGGGTGCCCGGAGCCCTCCCCCGGCCAGCAGCCGCAGTGTCTGCTCTCCTTCATCGAAGCCAACCTCGAGTGGGACCGCCGCCTGCGCCGGACGCCCGGTGGCCTGCGCCCGGACCCCATCGACCCTGCGCAGGGGTACTACCTCGGGCTGTCCCTCCAGTTCGGCGGCGGGCCCCTGCAGGGGGACTTCACCTACTTCCGGGTGCTGCCGGAGGCCCGCTACTACGTTTCGGTCCTCGAGCAGCAGCGGCTGACCTTCGCCTTCCGGGTGCGCGGCGGGGCGCTCATCTCGAGCCAGGAGAGCCCCATCGTCTCGCGGTTCTTCGCGGGCGGCGGGACGTCCATGCGTGGGTTCAACAGCAGACGCCTCTCGCCCCTGCTCCTCGTCCCACCGGAGGGCACACCCAGCGTCCGGGAGGACGGCATCCTCGCGCCGGTGGGCAGGCAGCCAGGCGACGTCATCCCCATCGGCGGCGAGCGACTGTTCGAGGGCTCCGTCGAGGCGCGCTACCGGTTGAATCCGGACTTCACCTGGGCGGTCTTCCTCGACACCGGCTTCAACAACCGGGCAGACGCCGTGGAAGCAGACCTCAACCTCCAGAACGCGCCGGCCTACTTCCGCCAGCACCTCCAGTACGCGGTGGGGACGGGCCTGCGCTACGTGACGCTCGTCGGACCCATCCGCGTGGACGTCGCGTACCGCCTCCCGTGGGGAAGGGCGCCGCGGGTCTACGAGTTGCCGGGCACGTACCTGTCGCCCTCCCGCGCGGGCGGCTGCTTCGGCATCGGCGCGCGGCCGGCGGCGTTCGGCGAGAACCCCGAGGGCGTCTGCTCTCTGCACATCTCCATCGGTGAGGCCTTTTGAGAAGGTGGCAGCGCAGACTGGGCCTCTTCGCCCTCATCGCCCTGGCGGTGGTGCTCGCGCTGATGGTCGGCACCTGGCTGTTCATCTCCAGCCCCCCGGGGGAGCGGCTCATCCAGAGGAAGCTGGTGGCCGCGCTGGATGAGGTGCTGCCCGGCAACGTGGAGGTGGGCGCGCTGGACGTCTCCGCCAACGTCCTCGTCTTCCATGACCTCGTCCTGCGTGACCCGGAGGGCCTGGTGGTGGCCCGGGTGGGCCGGCTGGAGGTGGCGCTGGGGCTGCACACGCTGGTGCTCGAGCGCGAAGTGGACCTGCATGAGGTGAAGCTCGAGGACGTGGACCTGGACCTCCTGCTCGACGAGCGGGGGCTGAACCTCCTGCGCGCGGTGGTGAAGGCGGAGAGGGAGGCGGACCTGCCCGAGTCCGAAGGCTCGGTGGTCCTGCGCGTGCGCAAGCTGACGCTGGAGCGCGGGGCGCTGCGCTTCCGGCAATCCACCCTGGACGCGGTGGCCGAGGAGGCGAAGGTCGCGGACCTCGGGCTACGGGGCGCGCTCACCTTCCGCGGGGGGAAGGGCGCGCTCGAAGGAAACGTGTCGCTGCAGGGCCAGGTGCAGGCGCCGGCGCAAGGCCCCCTCCGGCTCGACGTCACCCTGGACCACACGCAGCAGAAGAGCTCTGCCACCGTCGCCCTGCAGCTGCTCGACGCGGCGCTGCAGGCAGGGCTCGACGGGGATCTCTCGAAGGATTCGCTCCGCGCGAACCTCACCCTGCTCCATTTGCCCTCAGACGACCTGCGCGCCCTGCTCCCCGTCTGGCCGCTGCGCGCGGACGCCCGTGCCACCGGCGCGCTGTCGCTGCAGGGCGACGAGGTGACCTCGGACCTGGACGTGAAGGCCGGCCGAGGCAGCGCGGACGTGAAGGGCCGGGTGAACCTCTCCACGCTCGAAGCAGACGGCGTGGACGTGCAGGCGCGCGGGGTAGACCTCGCCGAGCTGTTCGAAGGCGGTCCCAGAAGCGACCTCGCGCTGTCGCTCACCGGCCGCGCCCGGGGCACCACGCTGGAGACGCTCTCCGGTGCGGTCGTGCTGTCGATGCCGCCCTCCACGGTCGACGGTCAGGCCTTCGGGCCGGTCTCCTTGAACGCGCAGGCACAGGACGGGCACTTCACCGTCTCTGAGCTGGACGCGCGGGTGCCCGGCGCGCGGCTCACCGGCGGCGGGGCGGGGACCCTGGAGTCCATCCGCTTCGACGGGCGGCTCGTCGCCTCCGACCTCGCGCTCACCGCACGCACCCTGGGGCGGCTCGCGCGCCCTGAAGGCCTGCCGCTGGCCGGCCAGGGTGAGCTGGCGGTCACCGTGCAGGGCCCGCCGCGGCACCCCGGCGTCTCGGCGAAGGGCGGCTTCAAGACCTTGCGCTGGGAGGACGTGCACCTGCGCGCGCTGGAGCTGGACGCGAAGCTGGGTGACATCCGCAGGCCCCTGGACGCGGACGCGCGGCTGCGGATTGGCACCCTGCGGACGGGAGAGCGGCAGTTCCGCGACGTCCGAGGCGACATCGTCACCCGCGGCCGCGAGCTCACCGCCTCCGTCACCGCGCAGGGCTTCGCGGACGTCGCCTTGCGGCTGAAAGGCCTGCTCGACGGGGACCGGGAAGGCATCGCCCTCTTTGAGGTCGAGGCGCGCTACCCCGAGGCCACCTGGACCCTGGAGCGCCCTGCGCACCTGCGCTTCGGCGGTGGGGACATCACGGTCGATGAGCTGTGGCTGCGCTCCGGACGGCAGCGGCTCGGCGTGGGCGGCGGGCTGCGCGGGACCCGAATCGACATGCGGGCTTGGGTGGAGAACCTTGAGCTCTCCTCGTTGCCGAAGGCGGCGCTGCCGGCGGACCTCGGGCTGGGCGGCGAGCTCACCGTACGCGCCACCGCGCAGGGCACCACCCGGAAGCCCACCGCCGCGGCGCAGGTGGAGCTTCGCAACGGGCGCATCCAGGCGTTCACGGACCTGGGCCTCACGCTCGACGCGCGCTACGCCAACGACCGGGCGGAGGGCCGGCTGCGCGTGCTGGCGTTCGCCTCCGAATTGGAGGGCACCTTCGAGATGCCCGTCTCCAGGCTCACCCGGGGGAGCAAGGGCCCCCTGCGCGGTGACTTCGCCATCCGCCACACCCGGCTGGAGACGCTCTTCACGGCCCTGGGCGTGGACCCCGGGCTCACCGGCAACGCCGCCGCCACCCTCCAGGTGATGGGCACCGCCGCCGAGCCGCAGGTCCGCATCGTGGTGGACGGAGACGAGGTCCGGCAGCGCGAAGGCCCCCCCGGGGACCTCAACGTCGTGGTGGAGAGCGGCGCGGACGGCAAGCTCATCGCCCGCATCGACCTGTTCACCATGGGCAGCGAGAGCGACCTGCTGCTGCGCACCCCCTGGGTCGCAGGGCAGTTCCTCACCGGGCCTGTGACCGGCCGCATGTTCATCGAGACGCCGGTGGAGCTGGAGGCGAGCTTCCGCGACGTGCCCCTGGTGGCCGCTCACGCGTGGGGGCTTCTGCCCGCGAAGCTGGACGGCACCGCGTCTTTGTCCATCAAGGCGCACGGGGCGGTCCTGCGGCCGGAGGGCACGCTGCTGCTCACCGTGAACAAGGCCGCCTCGCCGCAGCTCGCCCCGACCGACGCGTCCCTGAAGGTGGTGGCCGGCGCAGACGCAGTGCAGGGCGCGCTCTCCTTGCACCGGGGCAAGGACCAGCTGGTGGAGCTGGAGGCGACCCTGGGCGAGAGCCTCGGCGGCCTCTTCGCGGGCGCTGACCCGGAGCGGGTGGCGGTGACGCTGGATGGGACGGTGAACCACCTCACCTTCGCGGAGTTGGACGCGCTGTCCGCCCCGCCCTCCCCCGAGCCCGCGGAGCGGAGGCCTGCCAACGGCGTCCTCTGGGGGAAGGTGCACCTCGAAGGCAGCTTCGCCGAGCCACGCGCCACGCTCAGCGCGCGCGTGGACAAGCTGGGCATGGGGGAGCTGGCGCTCGGCAAGGCAGAGCTGGACGCGCGCTACGCCAACGGCCGCGCCTTCGTGCAGGCGCTCTTGACCTCGACGCGCGGCGGGCAGGCCAGCATCGACGGGCAGGCGCAGGTGGACCTGTCGACGCCGTCCGTCGCCCGCGGCATCGCCTGGCGGCGGGTGCCGGTGCAGGTCGCGGTCTCCGCCAGGAAGTTCGACCCGTCCTTCCTCTCCGGCGTGCACCCGCTGGTCCGGGAGCTTTCGGGCCTCATCGACGCCGACGCCCGCGTGCTGGGGCCGGTGGGTGCGCCGGACTTCCGCGGCCACCTCGCGTGGGTGGACGGGCGGCTGGGGCTGATGGGCTACGGCCAGTACCGCAACATCCAGCTCCGGCTCCAGGGCACGCAGGAGGCGGTGGTGCTCGAGAACCTCTCCGCCCAGAGCGGCGCGGGCGAAGTGCGCTTCGCCCTGCGCGCGGACCGGAAAGGGGACCTGTTCCTTCTGGGCGGCGGCGGCACGCTCGACGGCTTCCCGCTCATCGTGGACGACCAGCTCCAGGCCATCCTCTCCGGCCGGCTCGAGCTTTCGGGGGATGCGTCGAGAGACCAGCTCTTCATCCGCAACCTCGCCATCCCGGAGCTGCACGTGGAGTTGCCGGAGGTGCGGCGCAAGGACCTGCAGGGCCTCGAGCGGCCCTCCGACATCATCCTCGTCCGCAACGGCGAGCCGCTCTACAGGCGACGAGACGTGGCGAAGGGCGCAGGCGGCGCCGCGGCTGAGGGCGCTCCGGCGGGCGAGCCAGGCCCGGACGCGATGCGCTTCGTGGTGCTCATCAACGCGCCCCGGAACCTGTGGATCCGCGGCGCGGACGTGAACGCGGAGCTCGGCCTGTCCGAAGACTTCCGCATCGAGCTTTCGGACCGGGCGCTGATGTACGGCGAGGTCCGGTTCCTGCGCGGGCGGGTGGACGTGTTGGGGCGCCGGTTCGACGTGCTCCGGGACTCGCAGGTGCGCTTCGCGGGGCCGCCCCTGTCGCCGTACATCAACGTCACCGCCGAGCACGGCAACGAACGCGAGCAGGTGGCGGTCTTCACCACCGTCCGCGGCCAGGGGCGGGACATCACCATCCGCGTGTCGTCCAAGCCGGCGCTGAGCGAATCGGAGATCTACACGCTGCTCGCCACCGGCCGCCGCACGCTCAAGCGCGGCTCCGGCGCGTCCATGACCGGCGCCGAGGCCGCCAGCGTGGTCGGCTCCTATGCGGCCTCGCAGCTACGCCGGGTCATCGCCACCAAGCTCCCCATCGACGTGCTCAGCGTCGAGGCCGGAGCGCAGGGGCTCGCGGACGCCAGCCTCGAGGCCGGCGCCTACTTGTCGGACCGCATCTACCTGGGTGGCATCTGGCGGCTGGGCGCCCGACAGGAGCGCAACGAGAACACCGGCGGGTTCCGGCTGGAGTACCAGATGACGCCGCGCTGGAACTTCGAGACCGAATACGGGACCGCCCGCGCCGGCGGCGCCGACATCATGTGGAGCCGCGACTACTGACGCGGCCCGTCACGCGCGTTTGCGGTTTGTGTCCCACCCGGTGAGCGGTGTCACAGTCCGCGCCCTCGTGCCGATGCAGGCAGGGACTCCAACGACAGACCCATGCACCCGATGACTGACTTCCAGCGCCCTCCTCCTGCGTCCCCCGTCTCCGACAAGCGTGTCCCCGGCGTCGTCTTGCGGATGATCCTCGAAGGCATCCGCGAGGTCTCCGGCAGCCAGTTCCCCCGGGTGCTCGCGCAGGCCGGGCTCGACCGCTACCTCGACGCCCTGCCCCCGTCCGACCAGACCCCCACCATCACCGAGCCGGAGCTCTCGAAGCTGTACGGCGCCACCTTCCGCGTCGCCGGCGAATCTCTCACCCGGCTCTTCCTCACCCAGTACGGCCAGAAGCTCCCCGAGGCGCTCCTGAACAGCCCGTCCGGTCAGCAGATGTTGGCGTCCATGAAGGATGTCCCCACCGCAGAGCGGCTCGGGCGCGCGGTGCACCTCATCGCCGAAACCGGCACGAAGCTCTGGGTGCAGATGGAGGTCACCGAAGACCAGGAGGCGTACTACCTGTCGGTCTCCCGCTGCGCCATCTGCGCGGACATGCACCAGGCGCGCTCCCCCATCTGCGCGAACTCGGAGATCGTCTACGGCGCGCTCGCCCGCGCGCTCACCGGCATCCGCGTCACCGCGCTGGAGATCGAGTGCGCCGCGGCCGGCGGGACCCGCTGCCGCTACCGGCTCCGCAAGTAGCCTCCGCTCGCACAGGGGCCAGGCGAGCGGGCCCTCCCGCCGAAATGAGGGGCTTGAAGCGGCCGTTCCACGTGGCCATGCGCCACCTCCTGAACAGCCTCCTCGTCTCCGCGGCCATGGCCGGCGTCGCCTGCAGCCCGGCTGGCCCCTCGCCTGACGAGGAGGGCACCATCATCTGGGAGCAGGTGGTGCGCGAAGGTGACGCCCCGGACGGAACGCCCCCGCCTGGCGCGCCGCTCCCGTTGCCCCCCGAAGTCCCGGACACCACGCCCCCGCCTCCTGCCGGACCTCCTCCGGCGCAGGGCCCGGCGCTGCCAGGGGACCCGCTCGCGAACCTCGCGGTGTGCCCCAACGGCGTGATGGCGGAGATCTCCCTCGACGCGCTGCAGCCGCCGAAGGCCGGCTCCAACGGCTACCGCGTGCCGGCGGCCGGCAGGCTGGTCTCGCTCGAAGCGTCCCTGGTCGCGCTGCTCGCGGGCGATGGCGCCCAGGCGCAGACGTACGCGGCCACCGCCGAATACCTGCTGTGCCGCGGCGAAGGCGAGGAGAGCGGGCTGGTGCTGTGGCGCGCCCCCGCCGGTGAAGGCCAGGCCCGCATCGTCCTGCGCACGGGCCCTTCGCGCCCCGCCATCTTCGAAGCGCCGCACCCGCTGCACGACTCCGGCACCCTGGAGCAGGCGCGCGAGCTGTTCACCACCCTGTCCGCGCGCGCGCTCATCGTCTCCGGGTCCCATCGCTGCGCGAACAGCGAGGCCTCCGGCTGCAGCGGCTCCACCTCGACGTGTGGAGGCGCCTCCGGCCCCTTCCGTGTGTCGGACGCCGCGCACTCGGAGCACAGCGCCTTCCACACCGCGCACCGCGCGCTCGCCGAGCACTTCTCCGACCACTGGGTGGTGGGCGTGCACGGCATGGGCTCTGCCGGCGCCAGCGTGTCCGACGGCACCGACTACCCGGTGACGCCAGCCGCGCCCTCCGCAAAGCTCGCCCTGGCGCTTTCGGAGCGCTTCTCCGACGTCACCACCTGCAACCCCATCGCGGGAGAGGGCGAGGGAAACACCATCCTCCCGGTGGCGGACCGCCTGTGCGGCACCACCGACGTGCAGGGCCGTCACCTCAACGGGGTCGCGCTGGCGTGCACGGAGAAGGCGCCGTCTGCGTCCGGGCGCTTCGTGCACCTCGAGCAGTCGAAGGCGGTGCGCGCCGCCAACGGGCAGGTGGCGGCAGCGCTGGACGAGGTCCTCCCGCCTACTGGAGGGTGAGCTCCATCGCGTAGCTGCCGGCGAACGAGCCCGTGGGGTTGTAGAACCGGAAGTAGTGCACGCCCTTCTGGGTCACCTGCGGCCCCACCCAGGACGGGGTGTAGAAGAGGTTCGGGCTGTCCCCGAGCACCGTGGTCCCGTCCGCGGCGATCACCTGCACCGCCACGTCTGCCCCGCCGCTGGTCCGCAGAACGTGGATGCTCTTGCCCACCGAAGAGGTCGGCAGGGACACCCGGAACCAATCCACGTCCGAAACGGTGGTGAGGTTGGCGGTGGGGATGGAGGCCGGCAGCCCGGCGATGACCTGCGCGGTGGCGGCGGTCTCGTTGGGCTCCTGCTCGGTGACGGTGGAGGAGGCGGGCGTGGCCGTGATGTCGAGCTGGAAGTACGCTTCGGTCCCTCCGGTCTCCCACGCCAGCAGGTAGTAGGTCTCCTCGGGCAGCGCGAAGAAGCTCTGGGCGTCCGGGCCGGCCACCAGGTCCTCGAAGCTGCCGGAGGTCCCCAGCACGAAGAGCGACGGCGCCTTGCCCTGCGAGGCTTGCACAGCCAGGTCCACCACCGACGGGCTCTCGGTGGCGAAGGTCCCCGCGGTGGAGCTCCAGGCCCCCACCCCGGACTCGTTGCCGCCCTCCTGAAGCACCCCGACGGACGCCTCGCTGACGGTCACCGGGATGGAGAGGACGCGCTCGCGCGGCTCGCCGGGGAAGACGCGGACCACGACCTCGTGGGTGCCGGTGGCGGCGTCCAGGTCCGTGCCCAGCCACAACAGCGCCCGGTTCTCCTCCACCGCGTGCAGGCCTGCGCTCATCCCCTCCGGCAGCTCGAACCCGTAGTCCGAATCCAGCTGCGGCAGCTCCAGCTCCGGGTCATGCCGGATGATCTCGACGGCGGCCAGGGACGGCCTGCCCACGGTGTCCGGCGCGTGGCTCACCTCGAGGGAGCGGCGGACGTTGAAGCCGCCGGTAGCGACCAGCACCTCTCCGTTGGAGCTGACCGTCACGTTGCGGCGGCCGGGCTGGGCGTCCTGCGCCACCTCCACCTCGACGATGAGGCCGGTGTCTGAGCCCACCAGCACCTTCTTCACGGTGACGCCGGCGCCGATGATCACCTGCGGCGTCCCGCCTTCGGTCCAGCGCGTGTCCGACCCGGAGATGGCCAGCTCCGCGGTGCGGCCCGGCGTGAGCCCGCCGGGGCTGATGGCGCGCAGCGACGGCGGCGTGGGGAAGCCTGCGCCCACAGGCCCTTCCGGACCCTGCCTGCCGACGCGTCCGGGATCACCCTGGGCGCCTTCGGGTCCGGGCGCGCAGGCGCCGAAGAGCGAGAGCGCCAGCGCGAACGGGAGCACCGCCACGCCCTCCCACGCAAAGCCACGAGCCTTCGTGTTCACGGTCATTGGGGTGGCCTTCGGGCTACTGCAGGTCCAGGGTGACGGTGTAGGCGCCGGTCCACGAGGGGGTGAAGAAGCGGAAGTAGTGCGTGCCGGCCTGGGTGATCTGCGGCCCGGCCCAGCTGTTCCCGGACCAGAGGTTCGGGCTTTGGCCCATGGAGGTGGTGCCGTTGGCGGCGTAGACCTCCACGGAGACGTCCGCGCCACCCGCCGTGTGGGCCGCGTACAGCGACTTGCCCACGGCTGAAGGCGGCAAGGAGACCTTGAACCAGTCGCTGTCCGCCGAGCTCGGGAAGTTGCCGCTCACCGTGGAGGGCAACATCGGGATGATCTGCGCCGTGGCCGGGCTCTCGTTGCCCTCGGCGTCGGTGACGTTGGGGGAGGTGGGCTCGGCGTCCAGGGTCAGGGTGAAGAACGTCTCCACTCCCGCCTGCTCCCACGCCACCACGTGGTAGGTGACCTCCGGGATGGCCACGAAGGTCTCGTTCTCGGGCCCGGCCAGCACCTCGTCGAAGGTCCCGGCCTCACCCAGCACGTAGAGCGCCGGCGCCTTCCCGCTGCTCTCCTCCACACCCAGGGTCACCATGGACAGGGTCTCCACGGTGAAGGTCCCCGCCACCGACCCCAGCGCCGGCGCCGCGGTGGGGTTGCCGCCGGGGCCAAACTGCTGCAGCCCCCCGTCCTCGACGTGGATGACCGTCACCAGCGTCCGCTCGCGCGTCTCGCCGGGGAAGATGCGGATGACCACCTCATGGGTGCCCGTCTGCGCCTCCTTGTCCACGCCCACCCAGAAGCGGGCGCTGCCCTTCGCCGCGCGCTCGAGCCCGGCGCTGACCCCGTCCGGCAGCTCGAACCCGTAGTCCGCCGGGTCTTCGCTGAGCACCAGCTCCGCGTCGTGCTTCACCACGTCGATGGCGCCCAGCCCCGGCCGCCCGATCTGCGCCGGCGCCGCCGCCACCTCCATCGCCGGACGGATGAGGAACCCGCCGAGGAAGACCAGCGTCTCGTTGTTGGAGACCACGGTGACGTTGCGCCGCCCGGGCAGGGCGTCCAGCGCCGCCTCCACAAGGACCACCAGGCCGGAGTCACTGGAAGGGAGCACGCTCTTCACCGTGGTGCCCGGCCCGAAGCTCACCGAGGGCGTCCCACCTTCGGTCCAGCGGGTGGCGAACCCGGCGATCTGCACCTCCACCTCCCGCCCCTGCACGAGGTGGCCCGGGGTGACGGCGCTGATGCTCGGCTTGGCCTGGTAACCGGGGCCCTGCTCGCCCTCGGGCCCCGCCGGCCCGACGATGCCCTGCTGCCCTGGCGGACCTGCAGGCCCCTCACAGGCGAGCGTGAGTGAGACGGCACTCGACAACACGAGCAGACCCGCTGCTTTCCACATGTCTTCGGCCCTCCAGGAGGGCCCTTCGTACTCCAGCCGAGCGCTTTCTCTCAAGTTGGCGGCATCCGACACATTAGCGACGGTACTACGCAGCCGGACGTTGCGAGCGCATGACTCATCTGGGACAAGGCGCGCGTGAGTGACGCGTGGCAGCCGGGGCCGGACAGCCCGCCGTTTGCGGCCCTGGGCGGCGAATCCGCGATCCGACAGTTGGTGGAGCGCTTCTACGACGCGATGGGCGAGCACGAGCCAGCCCTGGCCGCCCTGCACCGGCTGGACGAAGCGGGCCGCGTGGATCGCGGCTCGCGGGACCGGTTCGCGCTCTTCCTCATTGGCTGGTTGGGAGGCCCCCAGGACTACATGACCCTCCACGGCCACCCGCGCCTGCGCATGCGCCACGCCCACTTCCTCGTGGACGAGGCGATGCGCGACGCGTGGCTGCGCTCCATGAAGGTGGCGCTCGACGCGCAGGGCGTCACCGGTGAGCTGCGCCGGTTCCTGGAGGCGCGCTTCGCGCAGGTCGCGGACTTCCTGCGGAACACCGGAGCCTGACCTCCGGAGCCTGACCTCGCAGGGCCTGGCGGCTACGCCGGAGACAGCCCGCCGTGGTCCGCCGCCGCGAGCAGCTCTTCGTCCTGCAGCTGTCCCATGGCCCGCCGCATCTCCTCTTCGGTGGAGGCGAGCACCGCCTCGTCAATTCGCTCGAGCACCAGCGGGAAGACCTCGCCCTCCTCCTCCGCGACGTGCTTCTTCACCGCCGCAGAGAGCCTCGCCACCAGCTCCGGGAGCCGGGGGTCCCGCTGCTTCATCTCCATGATGTCGGAGAGCAGGCGCTTGACCTCCGCGTGCTCCGCGAAGGACCGCTCCGCGTGGTGGGTCAGCCCCTCCACGCGCATCACCGGATAGAAGTACCGCTCCTCCAGCGCGGTGTGCAGCGTGAGCAGCTCCGCCACTTCGCCCAGAAGGCGCACCCGCGCCCCACCCTCCACCTCACCCAGCCGTTGAAGCAACCCCTCCACCTCACGGTGCTGGCCCTTCAGCAACTCGATCGCCCCCATCTCCCCGCTCCTTTCGTCCGCTTCGACGTCTTCGAAGGTGCGGTGGCCGTGGCATCACGCCCACCACCCCGTCGCACTTTTTCCTGCTGGGATGACCCCTCTAGGCCGGCCGGCTCTCAGGCAGCCGAGCAGGCGCCGCCGCGGTGCGAGCCGTGCGCCGCGCCCGCCACCGGGCCATCACCCGGCGGTGCACGAGGTGCGCGCCCTTCTTGATGGCGTCCACTGCGCGGCGCGCCCAGGCGTATTCAGTGCCGAGCACGCCGAGCCCCATCAACACCACCAGCGTCCCGGGCCCCGGCAAGGGCAGCAAGATGATGCCCAGCACCACCAACAGGCCGCCCACGAACGTGACCCCGGTCACCCGGAGCGCCCGTCCCACCCCTGTTCCAGTCCCGTCCCGCCGCACCTGCGAAGGGTGCGCACGGGAGGACCGGGCCGCCAGGCACGACACCCCCGACGTCGGGTGATGCCGTGCGCTGGAAGACACCGCTACAGCTTCTGCAGGACCTCCTGGGCCACCTTCTGGGCGCCCTCGCGGCCGAGCTTCGCGTCCGGGTGGGTCACCGTGAGGACGTGTTTGCCCTCGAGTACGTGAAGCTGCTTGAGCGTGTCGTACCAGACCGCCTTTTCGCCCACGCCCTCCACCGGCTGGCCGCCGGGGATGACCGTCTTCGACTCGAAGAGGCGCTCCACCTCACCGGTCGACACCTCGATGCCCACGCCCGGGAGGACATCTCCCTTCTGGCGATCGTACGTGCAGATGGCAGAGCTCGGGTTGTTCTGCGTGGCCTTGCCCTCCTGCAGCGGAACGCCGGCGAGCTCGGAGAGCCGGTCCGCAGGCACCAATTCGCAGGGCTCCACCTCCAGCGCGGCAGGCTCGGGCTCGGGTTCGACCTCCGGCGGGTCGCTCAACTCCGGCTGGTCATCGGCCTCCGGCGGCGGCGCGGGCTCCTCCTTCTTGCAACCCGCGGCGAACACCAGCCCCGCGCACAAGGCGCCTGCAAACCACTTCGACGTCACGTCCATGTCCCCTCTCCTCTCGCTTCGTCTTGAAGGTGAGGAGCGCACCCTAACGACAGCGCCCGGGCAGGGAGCAAGCACCTCCGCTGACGGTTGATAGTTACCGTCGAGTCCGCCGTGAGGCCCGCTCGCGCGCGGCGTCCAGCGCGCTCTGCACCGACGACGGTTGTGCTCCGCCCTTCGGCGCCTGCGTCTGCTCTGCGGCGGCAGCGGGGGCGGGCTCTGCTGCGATCTCGGGGGCGGTCGCGTCGCGCCGTGGGACCTTCGCAGGACGCCGGGCGGGGGAGGCCGCGCGTGCGCCCGCCAGCACCGCGCGCAGGGCGTGGTCTGTGACCTGGGGCATCACCCGCGGGCGGCCGGAGAGGAAGCGGCGGACGAAGACCTCCGCCAGGAGCGCCACCAGGGCCAGCGCCACCAGCAGGGGCGCCCCGGGCACGGTGCGGGGGCTCTGCAGCGAGTCACCGAAGAGCTCGCGCATGGCGTGCCGCTCCACCCCGCCGGTGAGCGACGAGAGCTTCGCCAGGAGCGCGCGCCCCGCCTTCGCGCTGCCGGGCTCGAACTCGGGCGCGTAGGGCAAGGCCACGGGCGGCGCGCGCAGGACGCGCTCACCGAGCTTCACCACCGGGTGGAAGCTGCCCGTCCCCGGCAGGGTGAAGCGCGCGCCCATCCGGTCCGGCGCCTCCCAGCGCAACGGCCGCTCGATGGGCGGCGTCTGTCCGTCCGCGGAGAGCAGGAGCACCGTGGGCTGCAGTTCAGTGGGCGCGTCTTCGGGCGCGAAGTCGAGCGTGACGTGCAGCTCGCCGCCCGTCCGCTGCGCCCGGGCCACCAGCGTGCGCGCGTCCTGGGGCTGCGCGCTCATGGCCCAGCGCACCATCTGCTCGAGCAGCGCCCGGTAGCCGCTCCAGCTCCGAAGCCCGCCGGTGTAGATGCCGTCCGCTTCGGCGGTGAAGGCCACGGTGCGGCCCATCCCGTGGTGCCAGAAGGCGACCAGCGGCGCCTCGTTGTCGTCCACGCTGCGCAGCGCCACGCTCGCCTGCGGCCGCAGGTAGGTGAGGTTGTAGCCGCCGATGCTGGGGGTCCCCTCCGCGGGCAGCCGCC
>CAZQVZ010000039.1:0-22856 GCA_964596895.1 uncultured Myxococcaceae bacterium | reverse complement strand
GAGACCTCCACGAGCTGGTGCGCGAGCGTGAACAGCGGGTCCAGGTTCCGCGTGCCCTCGAACATCTCCGACTGGTGGATGCCTGCCCGCAGGGCGCCGCCGCGGCGCGCCTCCGGCAGCTTGAAGCGGAAGACCTCCGCCTCCAGCCCGTCCGCCTCGTGCGAGAGCAATTCAATGGAGCGGGAGAGCGCGTCACCGATGCGCAGGACCTGGCGCGCGTCCTCGCGGACCTGGGCCACCTCTTCGGAGATGGCCGCGTCGCCCCGGGTGAGCACGCCGTGCGCGGAGCGGATTTCGTCGATGGCGGCGGTGAGGCGCAGGACCGAATCGGACAGGTCGCGGCCGGTTCTCGCCTGGCCTTCGGCCTTGCTGGACGCGCCCTCCGCCAGCCGCGCCATCTCCTGTGTCTGCCGGACGAGCTCGCGGCCGTGGGTGGCCTGCTCGGCGGCGGCGCGGGTGACCTCGTCCACCTGGCGGGCCACCCGGCGGGACGCGGCGCCCACGCCCTGGCCCTGTGACTCCAGGCGCGCGGTCTCGGCCTCGGTGGCCTCCACCGCGGCGAAGGTCTTCTGGGTGATGACGCGGATCTCCCCCAGCGCTGATTGCGCGCGGTCCGCTCGTTCGGTGCCGCTGCCGGCCTGCTCGCGCGCGTCGTTGACCAGCGCCACCGCCGTGTCCACCTCGGCGCGGACGCCGGCCACCATCTGGGCAATCTCGCGGGTGCTGCGCGCGGTGCGCTCCGCCAGGCTCCGCACTTCGTCCGCGACGACGCCAAAGGCGCGGCCCTGTTCGCCCGCCTGCGCGGCGATGATGGCGGCGTTGAGCGCCAGGAGGTTGGTCTGGTCCGCCACCTCCTGGATGACGTCCACGATGCGGCCGATCTCGAAGGAGCGGTTGCCCAGCGAGTCGACGATCTCCGCGGCCTTCCGCACCGTCTCCTCAATCCGGTACATGGACGCCACGCTCTCGCCCACCAGGGCCTGGCCGCGTTCGGCGGTGGCGGTGACCTCGCGGGCGAGGTTCCCCGTCTCCCGCGCGCGGCGGCGCACCGAGTCGATGCCGCCCTCCACGGCGGAGACGAAGTCCTCGGCCTCGCCGGCGAAGCGGACGAGCGCGTCGCCGGAGGAGGCGATGGCGGAGAGCCGCTCGCTCATCGCCTGCACGTGGTCGCTGGTGGCGTGGGCGAACTCGTTGAGGGTGGTGAGCGCGGAGGCCACCTGCTCGATGCGCTCGGTCATCTCGGAGAGCGCGGTGGTGGTGTCCTGGGCGAAGGTCTCCAGTTGGCCCACCCGGCGGCCTGCGGCCTGGAGGGATTCGCCCATGCCTCCCACCGCGGTGAGGGAGCGGTCCACCGCCGCGCCCTGGCGGCGCGCGGCCTCGAGCAGCATGCGGGCCTGGTCACCCACGTCCCGGCAGGTGCGGTGGACGTTGGTGGTGACGCGCTGCACCTGCGAGAGCGCGCGGCGCAGGGAGAGGATGAGGCGGCGGACGTCGCCGTGGCCTTCGAAGTGGCGCGGGTCGCTGACGGTGAGGTCGCCCTGGGAGAGCTCCGCGAGGATGCGGCCGCGGCGCTGGGCGCGGGCGGTGGCCCACTTGAACCAGGTGAGGTACCCGCCGACGGTGAAGGTGAGGACGTTGCCGAGGACGAGCGCCACAAAGCCCGGCAGCCCGCGCGCCGCATCCCCCGCCAGCCAGAGCAGGAAGGACAGGATGAGTCCGGACGCCAGTCCGCCGAGGATGCCGAAGGTGAAGAGGAACCTGCGCGAGCCCATCTGGACGCGGGGACGTTACAGCGAATTGCGCGCGCAGGCCCGAAACCGGCGCCCCCTGCGTGGGAGCGCCGGTCGGGTAGGGCCTTGGCGGGAGCTGGGGGCTAGCCCAGGCGCGCGCCGCCGGAGCGCGCCCCCTTGCGTCTTCTCACCGCCAGGCCGGCGACCGCCGCCAGGAGGATGAAGGACAGGGACCCGGAGGAGCCGCTCCCGGCTGCGCAGCCGCAGGACTCGGGGGTGGGGCTCGGGTCGCACACATCGCCGATGCCGTCGCCGTCCGCGTCCGCCTGAGACACGTTCGCGTCCAGCCGGCAGTTGTCTTCACTGTCCGGGATGCCATCGCCGTCGCGGTCGGGCACTTGCGGCAGATCGTCTGTCGGGTCGTTGGGGTCGGTCTCGCCGTCGTCGACGCGGCCGTTGTGGTTGAGGTCCTCCTCGCCGTCGGACAGGCCACCCTTGTCTGTGTCCGCGGCCAGCGGGTCCGTCGTCGTCCTGGGGTCGAGGTCCGCCTTGAAGACGGCCGCGTTCGTATACGGCCCCTTCGCCTTGTTCAGACCCATCTCCAGCCCGTCGAGCAGCCCGTCCCCGTCGGTGTCGGCGAGCTTCGGGTCGGTCTCGCCTTCGTCGACCTGGCCGTTTCCGTTGGCGTCCTCTTCGCCGTCGAGCAGGCCGTCGTCGTCGGTGTCCGCATCCAGCGGGTCGGTCCCCGCGAGGTGGACCTCGACACCGTCCGTCAGCCCGTCCGAGTCGGTGTCCGGGTCGTGGGGGTCGGTCCCCAGGGTCTGTTCGTCGAGGTCGAGCAGCCCATCACCGTCGGTGTCCACGCCGACGCTCACCACGACCCTGGCGGTGGAGGTGAGGCCGGTCCCGTCGCCCACCGTGTAGTCGAACTCGTCGGTTCCGGTGAAGCCCGCGGCGGGCACGTACTGGACCTGACCGTCGCTGACGGCGGCCGTCCCGCTCTGCGGCGTGCTGACCGACTTCAGCTCCAACGTTTCGCCGTCCACCTCCTGGTCGTTGGCGAGCACGTCGATGGTCAGGGCCTCCCCGATGCGCGTGCTCCCGACGTCCGCCGCCGCCACCGGCGGGTCGTTCACGGCGAGCACGGTCACCGTCACCCGGGCGGTTGCGGTCTGCCCGTCTGCGTCGGTGACCGTGTACTCGAAGCTGTCCGTCCCGTTGAGGTTGTCGCCTGGCCGGTAGGTGAAGGTCCCGTCCACTTCCAGCTGCGCGGTGCCTCGCATGGGGGCAGTGGTGACGGCGAGCTGCAGCGGGAGGTCGAACAGCCCCTCGTCGTTCGCGGTGACGTCAATCTTCACCGACACGTCTTCGTCGGTGGTCGCGGTGTCGGGCAGCGCGACCGGCACGTCGTCGACGTTGGTGACCGTGATGGTGACGTCGGCCGTGGCCGCATCTCCGTGAGAATCCGTCACGCTGTAGGTGAAGACGTCGGGCCCGGCGTAGTGGGCCTGGGGCGTGTAGAGCACGGTGTCGTCCGCCTGGAGGACGGCGGTCCCAAAGGAAGGACCTGTGACGATGGCCACCACCACGGGCCCGTTGCCCAGCCCGGTGTCATTCGCGAGCACGACCACGGTGCCTGCCCCACCTTCGGTCACGGTGAGCGTGTCCGGCTGGGCGACGGGCGTGTAGTCGAACGGCGTCACCGTCACCGTCACCTCGGCGGTGTCGGTTCCTCCGTTGCCGTCGTTGACCGTGTAGGTGAAGGCGTCCGTGCCGTGGAAGCCCGCCGCCGGCGCGTAGGTCACCCGGGTCCCTCCCGCGCTGATGGCGGCAGTGCCGTGGCCGGGTGTGCTCACCGAGACGATGGTGAGCGTCTCGCCCACGTCCGGGGCGGTGCCGTCGTTGACCAGCACGTCCACCGTGTTGGCGCCGGAGTCCTGCACCACCGCGACCGCGTCCGCGACCGCGTCCGGCGGGTCGTTCACCGGTGTCACCGTCAAGGTGACCGTCGCGCTGGCGACGCCACCGTTCCCGTCGCTGACCGTGTAGGTGAAGCTGTCGGTGCCGTTGTAGTCCGTGGGCGGCTGGTAGAGGACGAAGGCGCCATCGGTGGTGGCAGTGCCCTGCGCGGGTGGGCTCACGCTGGTGATGGTGAGCAGCTCCCCCTGGTCCGGAGCGGTGCTGTCGTTGGCGAGCACGTCGAGCTGCGTGGGGGCGGCATCCTCGGCCACGGTGAGCGAGTCGTTGTTGGCGATGGGCGGGTCATTCACCGGCACCACGGTGATGTGGAGGACGTCCTCGTCGGTGAGGGCGCCGCCGAGTCCAGAGAGCCCGAGGTCCTTGGTGAGGAGGGTGAGGGTGGCCGGCCCTTCGTAGTCAGGCGTCGGAGTGAAGCGCAGCGAATTGAGCGCGGTGTTCAGCGCCGCCAGGGTGCCGCTGAAGGTCATGGTGGACGCCGCGTTCCCGTTGCCCGCCTGGAAGGTCAGGTTGGACTTGCTCTGCAGCATCACCGTCCCCTGGGTAGCGGACAGCGTGACCTGGAGGCTCGGCGCGTCTACGTCCGAGACGCTGACTGCGTTCCCGGTGGCGGTGGAGAGGAGGAGCACCCCGTCCTCGCCGATGAACTGGGGCGGAGGCAGCGTGTTGACCGGTGCGTCGTTCACGCCCAACACGGTGATGGTGACGGTCTCGTTGTCCGTCTTCGCAGCGCCGCCGGTGTTGCCCTGGTCGTTGGCGTTGAGGGTCACCACAGCCGTTCCAACGAAGTTCTGGTTGGGGACGAAGCTCGCCCCTTCCAGCGCGTTGTTCACGTCCGACAAAGTTCCGGTGAACGTCATCGTGGTGTCCGAGACTCCGGTGCCGGCGGTGTAGGTGACGGCGGACGGGTTGCCGAGGCTCATCCGTCCATTCGTGGCGGAGAGGGTGATCCGCATCAGTCCCGCGCCCAGGTCCACGTCACTGACGGAGAGGCCGGTGGTGGTGGCGGTGGAGAAGACCAGCGTCCCTTCTTCGAGGACCTCCCGCGGCCCGGGGACCACGAGCACGGGCGGGTCGTTGTCCGAGCCCCAGTTGATGGTGATGACGTCGGTGTCCTGCGCGGCGCCTCCACTGCCGGAGTTCCCCTGGTCGTTGGTGACGATGGTCAGAGTGCTCGAGCCGATGAAGTTCGCCGGCGGGGTGACCGAAAGACCATTGAGTGCGGCGTTGATGCTGACCGGGGTCCCGGTGAAGGTCATGGCGGGGTCCGCCGAGCCGTCCCCGACAGTGAAGGCCAGCCCGGTGGTGGACGGCAGGGTGATGACCGTCCCGTTGCTCGCCGCGAGCGACACCTGCAGCTGCCCTGCGCCCACGTCCACGTCGGAGACGAGGATGGTGGTGAACGTCCGGGGCACATCTTCGGTTGCAGCCTGCGCGGAGGTGGGCACCGAGTTCACCGGGGGGTCATTGATGGAGACGACGGTGATCGTCAGCGAGTCGATGTCATTCTCGCCGGTGGAGTCGGCGCTGGTGATGGTGAGCGTGGAGGCGCCGTGGAAGTTGCCAGAGGGCACGTAGCGGCTGTTGTTGAGGCCCCCGTTGATGCTGGCGACGGTCCCCTGGAGGGTGACAGAGCCCGAGTTGTTGCCGGTGACGGTGAGCCCGCTGGTGCTCCCCATCGAGAACGTCCCGTCGGTCACCGCGATCTGAACGGTGAGCGTAGGGTTGTTCGCGTCCGCCACGGTGATGGCGTTCCCGGCGATGGTGGAGAAGAAGAGCTGCGTGTCCTCGATGAGCTGCTGCGGCGGTGGCAGCGTGTTCACGGGCTGGGTGTTGACCGCGACGACGGTGACCGTGACCGTCCCCTGGGCGGAGCCGCCGTTGCCGTCGGAGAGCGTGTAGGTGAAGGCGTCCTGACCGGTGAACCCCGGGGCGGGCGCGTAGGTCACCGAGGAGCCGCCTCCAAAGACGGCGGCGGTGCCGTTCGCCGCGGGCGAGACGGCGGAGATGGAGAGCGTCTCACCCACGTCGGGGAGCGCGCTGTCGTTGCTGAGGACGCTGATGATGGTGGGCGCGGAGTCCTGCAGCACGGTCACCGCGTCATCGACCGCGGTGGGCGCGTCGTTCACGCTGGTGACGGTCACGGTGACGGTGGCCGTGTCGGTGCCGCCATTCCCGTCGCTCACCGTGTAGGAGAAGCTGTCGGTGCCGAAGAAGTGCGCGTTCGGCGCGTAGCTGACGGTGGTGGCGGTGTGAAAGACCACGCCGTTGGACGCCGGGCCTGCGGCGGTCACGGTCAGCACCTCGTCCACGTCCGGCGCGAAGGTGTCGTTGTTCAGCACCGCCACCGTCAGGGGCGTGCCGTCCTCCGCCATGGTGACGCTGTCGTTCTGGGCGTTCGGTGGGTCGTTCACCGGAGAGATCTGGATGGGCACAGTCTTCTGATCGACGAGGGCGCCGCCGCTCCCCGTGCCACCGAGGTCATTGACCTGCACGCCGAGCGAGGCCGCGCCGAAGGCGTTGGGGGTGGGCACGAAGCGCAGGCCATTGAGCGCCGCGTTGACGGCGGTGACGGTGCCGGTGAAGGTCATGCTCGGGTCCGCTGCGCCGTCTCCCGCCTGGAAGCTCAAGCCCTGGCTTGAAGCCAGGGTCAGCGCGCCCTGCGTGGCGAACAGGGAGACCTGCAGGCTCGGCGCATCCACGTCCGAGACGGTGATGGCGTTGCCGTTGGAGACGGAGAAGATCCGGGTCACGTCCTCTTGCGTGGTCTGGTTGCCGGGGACCTGGACCACCGGCGCGTCGTTCTCCGGCAGGACGTTGATCTGCACGGTGTCCGTGTCCTGCTTCGTGCCGCCGCTGCCGCTGTTGCCGAGATCGCTCGAGGTCAGCGTCAGGGACGCGGTGCCGGCGAAGTCCGGCGCCGGACTGAAGGTGGTCCCCTCGAGGGCGGCGTTCACTGCCGCCAGGGTCCCGGTGAAGGTCATGGTCGCGTCCTGGGTGCCGTCCCCCGCGGTGAAGCTGAGGCCTGCCAGCCCGCCTACGGAGACGGTGCCGCCCTGCGCGTTGAGGGTCACCTGGAGCAGGGCCGCGCCGAGATCCGAATCCGAGATGCTCAGGCCGTTCTCGTTCGCCGCGGAGAAGACCAGCGGCTGCTCTTCGGACGTGGACTGCGCGGCGGGCACCTTGTTCACCGGCGCGTCGTTCACCGCGCCCCACGACAAGGTGACGACGTCCACGTCCTGGGCCGGGCCGCCGCTGCCGGTGCTGCCGAGGTCATTGGTCAGCACGCTGAGGGTGCTGGTTCCGATGAAGTTGGGCGGTGGCGTCACGGTGAGGCCGTTGAGGGCGGAGTTGATGTCCACCGGCTTGCCGGTGAAGGTCATGCTCGCGGCCTCGTTGGAGCTGCTCGCGCCGAAGACGAGGTTCGCGGTGCTCGGCAGCGTGATCAGCGTCCCGTTGTCTGCCGTCAGGGTGACCTGAAGCTGCCCTTCGCCCACGTCCACGTCCGAGACGAGGATGCTGGTGAAGGTCTTCGGCACGTCCTCGGTGGACGCTTGGATCCCGTTGGGGACGGTGTTCACTGGCGCGTCATTGACGGCGGTGACGGTGAGGGTGAGCGAGTCGAGGTCGTTCTCGCCGGTGGAGTCGCTGGTGTTGAGGGTCAGTGTGGCCTCGCCGCTGAAGTTGGGGACGGGCATGTACCGGGCGTTGTTGAGCCCGTTGTTGAGCGCGGTGAGGGTCCCCTGCGCGGTGACGGTGGGCGTGCCATTCCCCGTCACGGTCAGACCCGTGATCGCGCCGAGCGTGAAGGTGCCTTGCGTCACCGAGATCTGCACGGTGAGGGTGGTGTTGTTCGCGTCCGCCACGCTGATGGCGTTGCCGGCCGCGACGGAGAAGACGAGCTGCGTGTCCTCGATGGTTTGCTGCGGCGGCGGGAGCGTGTTCACCGGCGTGGTGTTGACCTCGGTCACCGTGACGGTGACGAGGGCGTCGGCCGTGCCGCCGTTGCCATCTGACACGGTGTAGCTGAACGCGTCCTGGCCGTTGAAGTTCGGCGCCGGTGCATAGGTGACGGCGGTGCCGCCAGCGGCGACGGCCGCGGTGCCGTTGGCGGGCGGGGTCACCGCGGTGATGGTGAGGACCTCGCCCACGTCCGGGGAGGTGGTGTCGTTGCTGAGCACGCTCACCAGCGTGGGGCCCGAGTTCTCCAGGACCGTGACGCTGTCAGGGTTGGCGACGGGCAGGTCGTTCACGGACGAGACGGTCACCGTCACCAGCGCGGTGTCAGTGCCGCCGTTCCCGTCGTCCACGGTGTACGTGAAGCTGTCGACGCCGTGGAAGTCCGCCTTCGGCGCGTAGGTGACGCCCGCGGGGCTGAAGGTGACGGCGCCGTTGGGCGGTTGGGTCACCGCAACGACGCTCAGGTTCTCGCCGGTGTCCGGGAGGATGGTGTCGTTGGCCAGGACCCCGATGGCGGTGGCGGGCGCGTCCTCCTGAAGGGTGAAGGTGTCGTTGACTGCGTCCGGCGGGTCGTTGATGGACGCGATGGCGAGGGTGATGGTCTTGCTGTCGGTGCCGACAGGACCCGAACCCGTCGCGCCGAGGTCGCTGACGCTCACGGTGACTGTGGCCTGTCCAAAGAAGTTGGGCGCGGGCTGGAAGACGAGCCCGTTGAGCGCCGAGTTGAGCGCGGTGCTGGTGCCCGTGAAGGTCATGGCCGCGTCCGCGGTGCCGTCGCCGCTCTGGAAGCTCAGCCCGTTCTTGCCCGAGAGGGTGAGGACCCCCGAGGTCGCGGTGAGGGTGACCTGAAGCGTGGGCGCGTCCACGTCGGCGACGGTGATGATGTTGCCGTTGTTCGTGGAGAAGCCGTGGGGCACATCCTCGTTGAGGTTCTGGGTCCCGGGGACGGAGACCACCGGCGGGTCGTTGACGGCGGTGACCTCGATGCTGACTGAATCGGTGTCCTGCTTCGCCCCGCCCGCGCCGCTGCTGCCGAGGTCGTTGGAGATCATGGTCACGGTGGCGGTCCCGGCGAAGTTTGGGTGAGCCTTGAAGACCGTCCCCTCGAGCGCCGCCTTGAGCTGCGCGAGCGTGCCGCTGAAGGTGGTGGTGGTGTCCGCCACGCCGTCGCCCACGCTGAAGATGAGGCCTGAAGTAGCGCCGAGCGTCACCGTCCCGCCCTGGGCGTTGAGCGTGACCTGCACCAGCGCCGTGCTCGCGTCCACGTCGCTGAGGTCGAGCGCGTTGCTGCCCGTGAAGGTGAAGGAGCCCTCTTCGGCGATGGACTGGGGCCCGGGGACCTTGTTCACCGGCGCGTCGTTCACCGCCGCCCAGTTGATGGTGATGGTGTCGGTGTCGGTGCCGGGTGAGCCCGCTTCGCCCGAACCCCCGCGGTCGTTGGAGATGATGGTGAGGGTGCTGTTGCCGATGTAGTTGAGCGGCGGGGTGATGGTGACGCCGTTGAGGGCGGCGTTCACGTCCGAGAGCGTCCCCTCGAACTTCATGGCGTTCACGAGCGTCGAACTCCCGCTCAGGAAGTGGATGCCGCTGATGTTGGGCAGGGTGATGAGCGTGCCACTGCTGCTCGAGAGGGAGACCTCGATGAACCACTGTGAGTCGACGTCGACGTCGGTGACGGGGATGTTGAAGGCGCGGGGAACATCCTCGATCGCTGCCTGGACGCCGGTGGGGACCGCGTTGACCGGTGGGTCGTTGAAGGAGGTGACGGTGACGGCGAGCGTGGCCGCACCCGTCTTGCCGTCGTTGTCGCTCAGGTTCACCTGGAGCTCTGCCGGTCCCCAGAAGTTGGCAGCCGGCAGGTACACCGCCCCTTCCAGCGCTTCGTTCAGCTTCTCGATGGGGCCAGAGAGGATGACGCTGAAGGTCCCACTCCCGGAGATGGTCACTCCCTGAGCCGTCCTGGGAACGAACACGCCGTTGGTGACGATGACCTGGACGGTGAGCGCTGTGCTGTCCGGGTCGGTCACCTTGAGCGGGTTTCCAATCGCCGCAGAGAACGTGAGCGGGCTGTCCTCATTGGTGGTCTGGGACGGAGGCAACTCAACCGTCGGCTCCCCCACCCCCTGCTTCAGCGACGCGAATTCCGGCGCCGGAGCTGTCACCTCGACCGGGTCCCCGCATCCGGCGGCCCCCAACACCAGAGCCAGAGCCGCCGCCACGCGCGAAGTGAGTTTCCCGACAGTCATCGTGTTCCCCTTCTTGAGTTCGAGGGGCGCACGCTACCGAAAGGATTCCCGCTTTGCCATGGAGTCGAACAATTACAACGTGAGTGGCGTCATGAGGCTTTCTACTCCCACCTCAAAAGACGGATCTCGATGACCCCAGCCGCACCGGATGACGCCCGTGGCCTCGGCGAAACCCGGGCACGCCAGGGGAAGGGCCCCCTATAAAGGAGAGCCCGTGAAGGCCCTCGCCGCCCAGCTCGCGTACCTCCTGCGAGACACCTCCACCCGCCGGAACATCCGGGCCCTGGTCCGCCTGCTGATTGGGCTGGGGCTGCTGGTGACGCTGCACACCGCGCTCTTCCAGGTGCTGATGCGGATGGAGGGGCAGAGCCACTCGTGGAGCGCGGGGCTCTACTGGGTGATGGTCACCATGAGCACCCTGGGGTTCGGGGACATCACCTTCCAATCCGACCTCGGCCGGCTGTTCTCGGTGGTGGTGCTCGTCTCCGGCGTCATCTACCTGCTGGTGCTCCTGCCCTTCACCTTCATCCAGTTCTTCTATGCCCCGTGGGTGCAGGCGCAGCATCACCTCCGGGCGCCGCGCGAATTGCCGGAGGACACGAAGGACCACGTCATCCTCACCCACTACGACGCGGTGGCGGTGTCGCTCATCTCGCGGCTGGAGTTCTTCGGGCGCTCCTACGTGGTGCTCGAGGAGGACGTCACCCGCGCGGTGGAGCTGCACGACCGGGGCGTCCGGGTGATGGTGGGCCCCAGGGACGATCAGGAGACGTACCGGAAGGTCCGGGCCCAGAACGCGGCCCTGCTCGTGGCCACCGGGGACGACTTCCTCAACAGCAACATCGCCTTCACGGTGCGCGAGCTCACCGAGCACCTGCCCATCGCCACCCTGGCGCGGATGCCGGAGTCGGTGGACGTGCTGGAGCTCGCCGGGTCCACCAACGTCATCCAGCTCCCGGACATGCTGGGGCGCTCGCTCGCGCGCCGCACGCTCGCCGGCGAGGTGCGCGCCAACGTCATCGGCCGCTTCGCGGAGCTGGTCATCGCCGAAGCCCCGGTCACCGGCACCCCCTTCGTGGGCAAGACGCTGGCCGAATCCCGCTTGCGCGAGGTGACCGGGCTCAACGTGGTGGGCCTGTGGCAGCGGGGCCAGTTCTCCATCCCCAGGCCGGACACCGTCATCGAGGCCACCACGGTGCTGGTGCTCGCGGGCACCGAGGATCAGCTCGAGAACTTCGACAGCCTGTTCGTCATCTACAACGTGTTCGACCGGCCGGTGCTCATCCTCGGCGGCGGCCGGGTGGGCGAAGCAGTCGCGTCCTCGCTGCAGGAGCGGGAGATCCCCTACCGCATCGTCGAAGAGAACCTCACCGCGGCGTCGCGGCTGCAGAACGTGGTGGTGGGGTCGGCGGCGGACCTGGCCATCCTCAAGCAGGCCGGCATCGACGACGCGCCCTCGGTGGTCATCACCACCAACAACGACGCCACCAACATCTACCTCACCATCTATTGCCGCAAGCTCCGGCCGGACGTGCAGATCATCAGCCGCGCCACCCTGGAGCGGAACGTCTCCACGCTGCACCGCGCCGGCGCAGACTTCGTGATGTCGTCCGCGTCGCTGGGCGCAGGCACCATCCTCAACCTGCTCGAGCAGGGCGACGTGGTGATGCTCGCCGAAGGGCTGGACGTCTTCCGCTACCCGGCGTCGAAGCGCGTCGTGGGGCACGCGCTGCGCGAATTGCCCATCCGCGAGGAGACCGGCTGCAGCGTGGTCGCCATCCAGACCGCCAAAGAGCTCATCGCCAACCCGGACCCCTCCGTGCCCATCGAAGAGGGGTCGGAGCTGATCCTCATCGGCACCGGGGACGGAGAGCAGAAGTTCAAGGCGCTCTTCTCCTAGCGCAAAGCCCGGTGGCGGCCCGCGCGGCGCCTCGGGCGCCTCACCTCAGCTCGGACAGCGGCCCCTCGGCGATCCGCGCCGGGCCTTCGTTCCCGAACGTGTTGAACGACGCGTCCCCAAAGGCGTGGCCGAGCGTGTTGAAGAGGTTCGACATCTGCCGGTTGTTGGCGGTCCCGTCCGCGGGGAAGACCACGGTGCGCCCGTCGGTGCGCAGCCCGAGCCCGTTGCCGCCCACGAGCAGCGTGGGCCACTCCCGCGCCTGGGAGTGGTGCTGCTCGCCGTTGTCGCTCATCAGGACGATGGCGGTGTTGTCGAGCATGCTCCCCGAGCCGCCCACCTCGGGCGTGCCGGCGAGCGCGCGGGCGAGCTTCGCCGTCATCGCCACGTGCCTGCGCGTGACCTCGGCGATGGCGGTCCAGTTCGCCGCCGTCCCGATGCCGTGCTGCAGGTCGTGCCGCGACAGCGAGGTGACGGCGCTCCCGTACCGCACGTCGAAGCCGGAGGTCCCGGCGGCGAGCACCACGACGTGGGTGAGCCCGCCCAGCAGCGCCGTGGTGGCGATCTCGAACTGCGCCTCCAGCCACATCAGAGAGTCCGGCGGTGAGCCTGCGTTCTGCAGCAGCGGGTTCTGCGAAGGGGCGGGGGGCAGCAGCGGCGTCACCGCCGCCGCCATCTCGCGCAACTGCGCCTCGCGCGCGCGCAGCGCGTCCAGGGAGCCCAGGTAACGCTCCAGCTTGGCGCGCTCGGCGGTGTTGCCCTTGAAGGTGGCCAGCGCCGCCTGCACGTCCGCGCGCGCGAAGTCGAACAGCTTCGCCCGCTTCTCGCCCGCTGCGGCGCCGCCGGTCAGCGTCCCGAACAGCGTGTCGTAGGCCAGCGCCGGGTTGACGAGGATGCCCGCCGGCCGCTTCGGCCCGAACGCGCACGACTGGTAGACGATGGGCGTGTGCGCAGAGGACGTCCCCAGCCGGATGGCGTCGAACGGGGCGGTGCCCTTGAGCCTGGGCGCCACCACCGCGTCGAACGTGGCCGCGGCGCCGTCCACCGCGCAGCTCAACGCGCCGGTGCCGCTGGAGTGCCCCCCGCCCGCCACCTGTGAGGAGAGCCCCAGCACCACCGCGGCGCGAGACTGCAGGTCGAGCTCGCCGCTCCCGCCCACCAGCGGCGACAGGCACAGCGCGGTGCCGAGGTCATCTCCTGGGCGCACCAGCGGGGTGGACGGATAGGCGTCGAGGAAGTTGTGGCGGTTGCCCACCCTGGGCCCGAGCGCGGCGCGGGTGCCGGAGGACAAGAAGGCCTCCGGGTAGATGCCGTTGCACTCCATGACGACCACGAGGCGGCGGGGCGGCGCGCCCTGGGCGAGCACGCTCCGGTAGAACGGCGCGAGCACCGAGGTGGCGCAGGCGGCCTTGAGCAGGGCGCGGCGTCCGAGGGTGGTCATGGTGTCACTCTCCCGGCGCCGGCTCGCGGCGCGTGGTCCAGGTGTCGGAGGTGGCGAGCGCCTGCAGCAGCGCCTCGAAGGAGCCGCCGCTCCCGTCGTAGGCGGCCTCCATCTGGGAGAGCGTGCAGGCGTCGGTGCGGGTTTCGTCGCGGCCCATGAAGTAGCGGAACACGTGCCGGATGAAGCAGCGCTTCACGTGCGGTGAGGCGGCGAGCTTTTCGCTCAGCTCCACCGCGTCCCGGACGGGGCCGTTGAGCGCGGGGTCCGGCATGCCGGTCAAGGTCACCTCGCCCGAAGGGTCTTCGAAGCCACCGTCCGCCGCGTGGTCGCGCACGCGCAGGTAGCCGGCGTGGTTGTAGATCTCGAAGGGGAACCCCAGGGGGTTCATCAGCCGGTGGCAGCTCTGGCAGGTGGGGTTGGAGGTGGCCTCCTCCAGGCGGACGCGCGCGCTCTTGTGCGGCGAAGACGGCCCCACCTGCGCCATCACCTGCACCTGGCTCAGGGGCGGCACATAGCCGCACAGGAGCATCTCCTGCACCCACTTGCCGCGGTGGACAGCGGAAGGATCGTCCTCGAAGTTGCCGCCGTGCGCGGCGAGCCACGCGGGGTGGGTGAGGACGCCTGCGCGCTCCTTGGCCGGCAGGGTGCGCCAGCGTTCGGCGTTGGTGGCGTTGATCTCCGCCTCCGTCCCGTACGGCTGCCCGGTGTAGCGGGTGGCGTTGCCGTTGAAGCCGCTCCCGTTGGTGGCGGCGAGGAAGAAGGTCCGCGTGGTGAGCAGGGTGCGAAGGACGTCCTGATCTTCGGCCACCACCTTCGCCACCAGGTCGTCGAGCTGCTCCACCAGGGTGGTCTCGTGCCCGTAGTAGCCGCTCATGAGGTTGCCCCACGCAGAGGCCTGGGCCCGGTAGCCGCTGGGGTTGCCGTCGTCGAAGGCGCTGGTGGCCTCGGGCCGCTCCTTGAAGACCTGGTCCACGTGCGGATAGCCCAGATACGCCCGGAAGAAGTTGGCCACGCCGTCCGACAGCCACCACTCGCCACGGCGACTTCTGCGTTCATCCCCGAAGTCCTGGATGAGGTCGTCTCGCGAAGGATCATGACCGCCCAGGTTCGCGGCGATGAGCCCCGCCACCACGTCGGGCTGGCGGATGCTGCCGTCCTTCGCCGCGGCGGCGATGTCCGCGTAGTGCCCGGCGGAGGTGGCCGAATAGTACGGGTAGCGCCAGAAGGGCACCGCGCCCGGACCGCGATCTCCCAGCGCATAGGAGAGCTGCTGGGCGAGCTCCCAGTCCCCCAAGGCCACGCGACCTTCGCCGTCCGGCTCACCCAGCTCGGTCCGGAAGAGCGCGCCGGTGGTGAGGGACGCCGCGGTGACCACCCGCCGCAGGCTCTCGGTGCGGAGGTCCTCGGTGGGGTCCGGCGCCTCTTCGGCGAGCACCTCTTCTGCGAAGTCCGAAAGCCGCGCCAGCTCTCCTTCATTCGGCGGGCGGTAGAGGACCCCGCGCTCGAGCAGCGTGGCCACGTAGTTCTCGATGCACGCGCGGGACGGGTCGTCGTGCTGCCACATGCAGCGCAGGCTCGTGTCCTGCTGGAGCAGCTGCAGCCGGTTGCCGCCGGTGTATGGCCCCGCCCAGGTGGCGCCGTAGGAGGAGACGATGGGCAGGAGGATCTCCACCATGGCGTCATCCACGGTGTCGTCCGCGGCGTAGGAGCCGTAGGGCAGGTGCGAGGACGGGTCGAGCGGGTTGTCGAAGAAGCTGAAGCCGGTCCAGCTCCGCGTCACCGGACCGCCCACGTTGCGCGTCCACTGCCAGCGGTTGATGCGGCGGATGCGCGACGGCGCGTCGGACACCTGGCCCGCGCACGCGAAGAGCTCCTCCTGGGGGATGAGGTTCGGTGAGCCGGCGGTGTGGCCGCCATCCGGGTGGTGCGCATCACACGCCGGCATCTGCGCGTTCACCCACGCCGCGAGCAGCGCCACCTCCTCTGCAGTCGCTCGGGGGTGCGGCGCGGGTGGCATGGGGAGGGCGTCATCCTGCATCCGCGCGAGGCTGCGCTGCGCGAGCGATTGCCCGGAATGCTGCAGGGACATGCTCCGGAGGGCGTCGAGCGAGTGGAGGGCCACTGGCGCGCCGCCGGAGGGGACCTCGCCGTGGCAGCTCCCGCAACGCGCCGCCATCAGGGTGAGCACCTCGCAGCCGGAGGCTTCGCCACCGTCGACGTCGGGGCCAGGCGCGCTGCCTCCGTCTTCGAGTCCGCCCACCTTCCCGGTGCAGCCTGTGCCCACGAGGAGCGAGGCGGCCGCGAGAGCCACCACGCGCAGGGTTCGTCCGTCCATACGGCCTCCGGGGACCAACCTTAGCTTGACCTGCCTCGAGCACGTCGAGGGGGCATCCGCCTCGACGAACCGGGAGGTGGATCATTTTGGTAGGAGCGTCCCTACAGCGCGTCCACCGACCGGTGAAGCTCCCGCTCGAAGTTCGCCCGGATGCCGACCATGGATTTGAACTTCGCCTTCGGGCGGATGGCCTCGTAGACGCCGCCACCGCCGGCGAGCGTGCCCTCTACCTCTACGTCTTCGTAGTTCAGGACGGTCACGCGCTTGTAGCGGACGCGGTCCGGCTCCTGGGCTGCTGACTCCTGCTGCGCAAGGCAGAGCGGCGCGCAAAGCAGCACCACCACGGCGAATACCCTCTTCATGTGCAATCTCCAGGCTGTGTGGAGACCGTGAACGCGCCGCGCCTGGAAAGGATCTACGGGGCCCGGCGAACTCGGTCACCTCCAAACTGGAGGTGCGGGCCGAAGCGCGGCTGGCACCCCCGTTGCTCCTCCTCTGCGCAGGAGGTCACACATGCTGCACAACCCCCGCTCCCACCCGCTGCGCAGTCCCTTTCGCACCACAGTCCCCACGGCCGCTTGCGAGCAAAGGGGCGCGAAGCCCGCTGCTCGGGCGTGGGCGTCAGGTCTGACGGCGCTGTCCCTCGCGGCGCTGCTGTCAGGGTGCGGGGGCCTCACTGCCGAGGAGACGGCGAAGGTGACCGAGGAGACGCGGAGCGGGCTGCGCATCGTCCGGCGGGTGGCAACCGTGCTCGACTTCCTCCACCTGCTTCCGAAGGACGCGTGTGGCGACCCGAAGCAGCACTTCGCCACCACCCTTCTTCCGAACCTGGAGGCCTCTGTCGGCTGCGCGCTCCTCTCGCGGACGGCCGAAGACGAGCAGGACGTGGTGCGCGTGGACTTCCCGGCAGAGGGCTGCAGCCACCGTGGGCGCACGCTCACCGGGACGCTGGTCTTCGCCTTCAATGCCGGCGAGGACCGCACCGACCTCTCCCTGGACTTCAACGAATTGCTCATCGACGGCAGGGCCATCCCCGCGCGCGGCGGCTACGGCACCTGCGGCGATGCGCAGAGCTATTGGGCGGACGTGGCCGGGACGCTTCCTCAGTCCGGCGAGCGCCACTACGTCGCGGGCGGGACCTTCATGCAGGTGGCGGGGCTGCCCATCATCGGCGGTGAGCAGGCGTCACTTGATGCGGCGGGGCTGATGACCACGGACAAGGGCGCCAGCCGGCTGAAGGTGAGCGGCCTGGTGCTGATGCTCTTCAAGCAGCCCATCCCGCGCAGCGGCGTGCTGGAGATTGAGCTCTCGGACGGCCGCCACATCTACGCCCACGTCCAGAACGAGCAGCTCGACGAGAACCTCATCCACGTGGAGGTGCAGCTCGACGACAAGGAGCCGGTGCGGCTGAAGGTGGGGCTGTAGCGACCCGCGCTACGCCTTCCGCGCGCGCTGGGCGGCGAAGGCGATGCCCTGCGCGTTGAGCTCCCGGTCCAGCGCGAGGAACGCCCAGGTCTCTCCGTCCGAAGGCAGCCCCAGCTCGTCGAGCCGCTCGCGGAAGTGTGCGTTCATCCGCTCTTCGCAAAACTCCTCCAGCGCCCGGCCCTCCAGAGGGCTCGCCTTCGTCTCTTCGTAGAGCGCGGTCGAAAACGCCAGCTCCTGAAGCAGCTGGGCGGCAATTCCCTGCACGTCGCGCTGCTCGCCGAAGTGGGTGGGGTAGACGCGGTCTGGCCTGCGCGCGGCGATCTGCTCGATGACCGCTCGCGCCTCACCGGGCATGAAGTCGGTGGGGCTGGTGGTGGGGAACGAGTAGAGCCCGCCGGACTGCAGCCGCGGATAGGTGAGCCCGAAGGCGTCGCCGGTGAAGATGCCGTTCGAGCCCGAGTCGTGCACGCACAGGTGGTGATTGGCGTGGCCGCGGGTGTGGAAGAAGAACAGCTCGCGGCCGCCTCCGAGCATCACCCGCTCCCCGTCGTCCAACGCGCGGATCCGTTGGGCGGGGATGGGCTCTATCTCTCCGTACAGCTTCCGGAAGCGCTCGGCGCCGTAGACCGCGCTGGCGCTGGCCACCAGCTTCGTTGGGTCCGCGAGGTGCCGCGCCGCCCGCGGGTGACACAGCAGCGTCGCCTGCGGGCACGCCTCCAGCAGCGCCGAAGAGCCGCCCGCGTGGTCCAGGTGCGCGTGGGTGACCACCGCGTAGTCGACCTGTTCGGGCCCGAGCCCCGCGTCCTTCAAAGCGGCCAGGAGCCTCGGCACCGCGTGGGTGGTGTTGTTCTCCACGAAGGCTGCGCGGTCCCCCTCCACCAACAGGTAGGCGGCGGCGAGCCCGGGCTCCCCCAGATAGTGGGTGTCGATGGTGACGACGTCTCGCATGACCCGGACCGTAGCGCCCGGCCCGCGAGCCCGTTTGCACTTTCCGCGAGGCTGCGGGGTAGGAAGTCTCATGACCCGCATCACCCGTTTGTCGACCCTCGTCTTCGTTCTCCTCTCCTGTGCCGCGAGCGCGCAGACCCTGCAGGGGAACCTCTTCGCCAACGAGACCTGGAGCGGGACGGTGAACCTGCTGGGGGACGTGACGGTCCCCGCCGGGCGCACGCTGACCATCCTGGCGGGCACCACCGTCAACTTCCCCTCGGGGGACAGCATGGGCGCCGGCGAGAGCAGCGCGAAGACGGAGCTCATCGTTCAAGGCGCGCTCCTGGTGCAGGGGACCTCCGGGCAGCCGGTGACCTTCAAGTCGGGTACCGCCACGCAGTCCGCGGGCGCCTGGCACTCCATCCGGATCCTCTCCGGCGCCAGCGCCAGCCTGCAGCACGCGACCATCCAGCACGCCACCACCGCGCTGGATGCGGACGCCGGCGTCACCGTGTCCCACGCGCAGATCGTGGGGAACACCAACGGTCTGCGGCTGACGGGCGGCACGACGACGGTGGAGGACTCGGTGTTCACGCTGACGAGGAACCCGTTGGACGTGCAGGGCGGCATTGCCACCGTGCAGCGCAACGTGTTCCACGCGAACTGCGGTGGGACGGCGAGCTCCTCCGGTTACGCGGCGCAGTTCAACTCGGGCGCGCCGGGCTCGGTGTTCGACCACAACACGGTGACCCAGAACCCCGCCTGCTACTACGCGGTGTACGGGGCCAACGTCTCGGTGACGAACAACGTCGTCTCGGAGAACGGGTACTACGGCCTGTACCGCACCAGCACGTCGATGACGGCCTCGTACAACCTGGTGTGGGGCCACACGACCAACTTCTACGTGACCTCGCTGCAGGGCCCCGGGTCGCAGAGCGCGAACCCGCTGTTCGTGGGCGGGACGAACTTCCGGCTCACCAGCCGGTCGCCGGCGCGGATGGCGGACTCCAGCGGCGGGGACCTGGGCGCCCTGCCGTACATCAGCGACCAGACGGCGTTGTGGCTGGGCACGCTCTTCACCGACACCACCTTCCAGAGCGGGCAGACCTATGTCCTGGACGGCGACCTCACGGTGGCGCCGGGGGTGACCCTGACGGTGCAGCCAGGCGCCATCATCCGCGCCAGGACCACCGACGCCATGGCCGCAGGTCAGAACACCGGTGACATCGAGCTGACGGTCCGAGGGACGATGACCGTGCAGCCCGGCTCGCCCAAGGCGCACTTCCGGTCCGACGCGAGTTCGCCCGCAGCAGGTGACTGGCATGGCATCGTCTTCGCCACCGGCTCCTCCGGCAGCGTCAGCACCGCCATCCTCCAGCACGCGGACGTGGCGCTGGAGACGGACGTTGGGCTGCCGCTGGACGAATTGGAGGTGAGCCACAACACCAACGGTCTGCGGCTGACGGGCGGCACGACGACGGTGGAGGACTCGGTGTTCACGCTGACGAGGAACCCGTTGGACGTGCAGGGCGGCATTGCCACCGTGCAGCGCAACGTGTTCCACGCGAACTGCGGTGGGACGGCGAGCTCCTCCGGTTACGCGGCGCAGTTCAACTCGGGCGCGCCGGGCTCGGTGTTCGACCACAACACGGTGACCCAGAACCCCGCCTGCTACTACGCGGTGTACGGGGCCAACGTCTCGGTGACGAACAACGTCGTCTCGGAGAACGGGTACTACGGCCTGTACCGCACCAGCACGTCGATGACGGCCTCGTACAACCTGGTGTGGGGCCACACGACCAACTTCTACGTGACCTCGCTGCAGGGCCCCGGGTCGCAGAGCGCGAACCCGCTGTTCGTGGGCGGGACGAACTTCCGGCTCACCAGCCGGTCGCCGGCGCGGATGGCGGACTCCAGCGGCGGGGACCTGGGCGCCCTGCCGTACATCAGCGACCAGACGGCGTTGTGGCTGGGCACGCTCTTCACCGACACCACCTTCCAGAGCGGGCAGACCTATGTCCTGGACGGCGACCTCACGGTGGCGCCGGGGGTGACCCTGACGGTGCAGCCAGGCGCCATCATCCGCGCCAGGACCACCGACGCCATGGCCGCAGGTCAGAACACCGGTGACATCGAGCTGACGGTCCGAGGGACGATGACCGTGCAGCCCGGCTCGCCCAAGGCGCACTTCCGGTCCGACGCGAGTTCGCCCGCAGCAGGTGACTGGCATGGCATCGTCTTCGCCACCGGCTCCTCTGGCAGCGTCAGCACCGCCATCCTCCAGCACGCGGACGTGGCGCTGGAGAGTGACGTGGGCCTCGTGCTGGACAAGGTGGAGGTGAGCCACAACACCTACGGCCTGCGGCTGACCGGCGGCTCCTCCACCGTCTCCGGGTCGCTCTTCCACCTCACGCGCCATCCGCTGGACGTGCAGGGCGGCACCGCCTACGTCGAGCGGAACCTCTTCCACTCCAATTGCGGCGGGACGTCGTCTTCCTCCGGCCACGCGGCGCAGTTCAACTCGGGCGCGCCGGGCTCGGTGTTCGACCACAACACCGTCGCCAACAACCCCGCCTGCTACTACGCGGTGTACGGCGGCAACGTCTCGGTGACGAACAACATCGTCGTGGAGAACGGGTACTACGGCCTGTACCGCACCGCCTCCTCGATGACCGCCGCGCACAACCTGGTGTGGGGCCACACGACCAACTTCTACGTGACGGCGCTGCAGGGCCCCGGGTCGCAGAGCACCAACCCGCTCTTCGTGGGCGGCGGGGACTACCAGCTCCAGGCGAGCTCGCCGGCGCGCGGCGCGGACGACATGGGCGGAGACCTGGGGGCGTTCCCCTACGCGCCCGGCGCGGTGGCCAGCGTGGTCGTCACGCCCAGCGCGCACACGCTCGCGGCGGGTGGCCAGGTCAGCTTCACTGCCCAGGCCTACGACGCGGTGGGACAGCCGGTGCCCAACCAGACCTACGTGTGGAGCGCCACCTCCGCCGTCGGCACCATCAACGCCTCCGGCGTCCTCACCGCCTCCTGCACGCCCGGCACCTACGCGGGCGCGGTCACCGCACAGGTGGGCAACATCACCGGCAGCGCGAGCGTCACCCTCACCACCGGCGCGCTGGCCACGATGCAGGTGAGCCCTGCGAACTTCAGCCTCGAGGTCGGCGCGAGCCACACCTTCACGGCGGCCGGCAAGGACGCGTGCAACAACACCGTGACCGTCAGCCCCACCTGGAGCGCCACCACCGCCGCGGGCGCCATCACGCCTGCGGGCGAGTTCACCGCCTCCTGCACGCCCGGCAGCTACGTGGGCGCCATCACCGCCACCGACGGCGCCGTCTCCGCTTCGGCCACCGTGACGCTCACCGTGGGCACCCTGCAGTCGCTGGTGGTGACGCCCGCGACGGTCACCCTGGGCGGCGGGGCGGCGCAGCAGTTCACCGCTGCCGGCGCGGACGCGTGCGGCACTCCGGTGAGCGCCATGCCCAGCTGGTCCGTCACTTCAGGCGGCGGCAGCATCACCCAAGGCGGCCTCTTCACCGCCACCGGCGCGGCCGGCTCGTACCCGGACACCGTGCGCGCCGAGGTGGGCAGCATCTTCGACACCGCCACCGTCCACATCACCGGCGGCACGCTCGCCACCATCGAGGTGAGCCCGGCGACCGGCACCTTCGCGCCCGGCGCGCAGACCACCTTCACCGCGGTGGGCAAAGACGCCTCCGGCAACATCGTCCCGGTGAGCCCCACCTGGAGCACCACCGCGGGCGGCAGCATTCATCCGCAGAGCGGCGCGTGGACCGCGGGCACGGTGGCCGGCAGCTTCCCCGGTTCGGTGGTCGCCTCGCAGGCGGGGGTCAACGGCACCGCGTCGGTGGTCATCGAGCCGGGGCCGGTGGCCGCGGTCACCGTCTCGCCGGGCAGCATCGAGATTGGTCCCGGCGGCAGCACCACCTTCAACGCCAGCGCCCGCGACGTGTACGGCAACGCCACCGGCACCGCCGTCACCTGGAGCGCGGACGCCTCCGCCGGCACCATCAGCACGGTGGGTGGGTTCACCGCGGGGGAGATGTTGGGCACCTTCCCCAACGCCATCACCGCCGAGTCCGAGGGCGTGGAGGGCTACGCCACGGTGACGGTGAAGCAGGGCGCGCTCACCGCGCTCATCATCATTCCGTCCCTGGCGCAGGTGGCCGTGGGCGGCGCGCGCAGCTTCACCGCCGAGGGGCGGGATGGCGCGGGCAACGTGGTCCCGGTGACGCCCACCTGGTCGGTGCTCAACGGCGGCGGGACCATCACCGGTGGCGGCGTGTTCGTCGCCGGAGAGCAGGCCGGCACCTTTACCGACACCATCGAGGCCCAGGCCAACGGGCTCACCGCGCGCGCGTCGGTCCATGTCACGCCGGGCCCGGCGGCCACGGTGACGGTCCTGCCGGCAGCGCCGGCGTTGGACCCGGGCCAGGTGCTGACCTTCGCCGCCGAGGCCCATGACGCCTTCGGCAACCCCCTTGGCGGCGCGGCCTTCACCTGGACGGCGCTGGAGGCGGCCGGGACCATCACGGCCGAAGGTGCGTTCACCGCGGGCACCCAGCCGGGCAGGTACGACAACGCCGTCACCGCCAGCACCGGCAGCGCGTCTGCGTCGGTGGCAGTGGTCATCCGGGGAGAGGGCGGTACCGGCGGCGACGGCGGCACCACCTGCACCTGCAACGACGGCGAGGTCTGCCAGGACGGCGTCTGCGTCCCGTTGGACCAGGTGGGCGGCGGAGACGTGGACGGCGGCGGATGCGGGTGCGGCGCCGGCGCGGGTGGGCTCTTCTTCGGGCTGTGGGGCTTTGGGCTCCTGCCCCTGCTCGGGCGGCGCCGGCGCGCTGGCCGGACGGCGGGCAGGTAGGCGGGGGCAGGGGACACC